>NZ_CP045652.1:617560-926341 GCF_009557615.1 Sphingobacteruim zhuxiongii | reverse complement strand
CCTTTGCCAGATGACAACATCGTTCCTCGTCAACATGATATAGAATTTCGGCATAGCGCTGCTTTCGGCAATACAACAATACGCCAATATTTAAGAATTCTTCCCGTTCTACACGAGGAACCAATCGCACAACGGCATATTCGTATAGGGTTCTATCGTGCATCTTGAATTTGATTTACAAAAACTTCTGATTCTTCGGCGCGTCGAGCAATGAATTCGACATAAACAGTACGTGCATCGTCGGCAGAAAGTGATCTAACTTCATCGATTAACCATTCATCTGGAATAGCCGCTAAAACTTTCGCTACGTTAGCACGTGTAAAAAAAACTTTGTATTCATCATTTATACGCGATACTTCTGTTGCTTGTTTCAAAAGAACATGATCTTTGATTTGCACAAATGGCTTCGACGTTTGCTCTTCCCAATTATCCCAACTGTGGTGAAAATATAAGGCCGCCCCATAGTCAATCATCCATAAATCTTTATGCCAAACTAACATATTCGTATTTTTCGCCGTGCGATCTACATTCATTAATAAGGCATCAAGCCAAACAATTTTAGACGCTTCTTCGGCAGCAATCGTATCGACATTGGCATCAAACGTGATTGACCCGTTCAAATAGTGAACGCCCAAGTTCATCCCTTCCGAAAACTTTAATAAATCTTGTATTTCTTCATCTGGTTCCGTGCGTCCAAATCCTACATCTAAATGTGCGAATACCATTTCAGGAACACGTAGACCAATCATTCTAGCAAGCTCAGCCCCAATAAACTCGGCAACCAATGCTTTTTTTCCTTGCCCCGCTCCTCGAAACTTAATCACGTAGCTGAATCCATCGTCGGCATCGACTAGGCCAGGGAGAGACCCTCCTTCACGAAATGGCTGGATGTAGCGGATAATATTTACTTCTCTAATTTCTGGATTCTTTATTTCCATTGTAGATTATTTAATCACCTTGATCGTTTCATCAGTCGACAAAACGCTTCAATACCTGCACCCTGCGGACAAGACTAGGTTTAGGTAGTCCTGACGTTTAATTTGTCGCAGCGGCATAATTCAAAGGTAGTGGAAAAGTGAATAAAATCGCTACGAAAGGGAAAAATGTACACTAAACTGACCATTAGGTCTAGTTATTTCTCGTTATATTTGTGAAAAATAGCATCAAAACGAACGAAAATTTCTATGGATACCATATCTGAATACAACTGCGTCATAGCTCAATGTCAAGATTTATTTATCAAAAAGACAAAAGATTATGGAACAGCCTGGCGTATTATGCGTTTAACATCGATTACCGATCAGCTTTATATCAAAGCACAACGTATCCGTACGCTCGAGGTCAAGAAGGTTTCTAAAGTTGGTGAGGGTGTTATCGATGAATATATTGGAATAGTCAATTATTGCGTCATCGCAATGATGCAATTAGAGCTTGGCGAAGAGGGAGACGAAAACTTAGATGCCTCTTTGGTCGAAGCAAAGTATTCTGAGAAAGTGAACGAGACACGTGATTTAATGCTAGCTAAGAATCATGATTACGGGGAGGCATGGCGCGACATGCGTATTTCTTCGTTAACCGATATGATCTTGACAAAATTACATCGTGTGAAACAAATTGAAGACAACAATGGCGCGACCCTCGTATCCGAAGGTTTGAACGCTAATTACCAAGATATGCTAAACTATGCAGTCTTTGCATTAATTAAATTAGGTTTAGCAGAAAAAGCAGCATAATGACATATACAGGCACTTTCGGCACGCAAAAAAAAGAAAAACCACATTTATGGCTCTGGATACCTAGGCTAATTGTCGGGGTCTTATTTATTTTCTCCGGATTAATAAAAGCCAATGATCCTTTAGGATTTGGCTATAAACTTCAAGAGTATTTCCATGTCTTTGGACTCAATTTTCTAAATGACTATGCACATTGGATAGCGATTTTCCTTTGTGCGTTAGAAATTATACTTGGGGCACTTCTCATATTGGGTATTGCAGCCAAGAAAGTTGCTTGGGGTTTATTACTTTTAATCATCTTCTTCACATTCTTAACCTTCTATTCTGCTTTTTTTGAAGTCGTAAAGTCATGTGGTTGTTTTGGAGATGCTATCCCATTGACGCCTTGGCAGTCATTCTTAAAGGACTTAGTCTTACTGGCACTAATTATCCCTATTTTCATCTTTAGAGACCGCATCAAACCTTTTATTGCGAGCTTATTCACAAGAAATTTGTTGACGCTATTTATTATCATTGGCTCTTTTGGGATAGGTATTTACACCTTGTATTTCCTTCCATTCATTGACTTCTTGCCATATAAAGAGGGTAATAACATTGTAGAATTACGCAAGATCCCAGAAGGTGCTGAGCCAGATGTTTATGAACATATCTACCAATTAAAGAATAAAACAACAGGCGAGATTAAAAAAGTCACTGACAAAGAATATTTAGGCGATAAGCTATGGGAAGATGAAAACTTAGAAGTCATTGGAGACCCAGAAAGCAAACTTATCAAAAAAGGTTTTGAATTACCTATTCCAGATTTAATCATTACAGATATGGAGGGTACTGACCGCACAGATGAGGTGATTAGCAATCCTTACTATAATTTCATTGTTGTCAGCAAAGATTTAACTCAGCTCTCTCCTTTTGATTTTAAAGCACTGGATAAAATTAACACAACAATTCGTGAATTATCGGAAGACTATAATATTCGCGCTATACTAGCTACTGCATCTTCTTCGGAAGACGTAAATTATTTGAATGATCAGATGGACTTAGTGTTGGAGACGTTTTATGTCGATGCTGTTCCCCTGAAAAGTATGGTAAGATCTAACCCTGGTGTGATGTTGATGTTGAACGGTGTAGTGATAAAAAAATGGTCTCAATATAATTTCCCTTCGAAAGAAGAATTAGTCAAAAACTACTTTGATAAAATACAATAATGGGTAAACCGATATTTCTAATTGGCTTCATGGGTAGTGGAAAGACAACCTGGGGAAAGAAACTTGCTAACGCATTAGAGATCCCATTTATTGATATGGATCATGAGATTGTTGAAAAGATCGGCATGAGTATTCCTGAATACTTCAGTTTACATGGAGATGAAGGGTTTCGAAAAATTGAACGCGAAGTGATGCTAGACCAAGCGGAACGCACAGGCATTATTTCAACCGGTGGCGGGACTCCTTGCTATTTCGATAATATGCAATGGTTAATAGATCATGGAACAGTTCTATATTTGAAGCATAGCCCAAAGTCTTTGTGGAATCGACTAAGCCAATCTGACGTAAATAAGCGCCCTGCATTGAAAGGATTCTCTGGAGAGGAGCTACTTAGCTTCATTGAAGAGAAACTCAATGAGAGAGCTCCATTTTACGATAGAGCGCACATTCATGTAGACCAAATAAATACCCCTTTAGAAAAATTAGTT
This sequence comes from Sphingobacteruim zhuxiongii, assembly GCF_009557615.1. Lineage (NCBI taxonomy): Bacteria > Pseudomonadati > Bacteroidota > Sphingobacteriia > Sphingobacteriales > Sphingobacteriaceae > Sphingobacterium > Sphingobacterium zhuxiongii. Next base: position 922,915 of record NZ_CP045652.1, on the reverse strand, counting down.
GAAATTATAGAAGACTATCAAAACGATGATGCGAACTAAAATGAGGATATACTTCGGTTTAATTGCCCTAATCTTTCTAGGTGCAACAAGTTGTTTTCGTGGTTCCTCGCCCGATAGTGTGGAGATGTATCCGAAAGTTTCTCCTCGTTTTAATATCAAAACCGTTGAGGAGTTTTACGATTTCCTAACGTTCGCAGAGGGATCTTATCCGCTCGTTAGTGCACACCGTGGTGGTGGCTTTCCAGGTTATCCTGAAAACAGCATCGCATCGTTTGCCAAAATAGCGAAAGAAATGCCGGCAATTATTGAGTGCGATGTTCGTATTACCAAAGATTCAGTACTGGTTTTAATGCATGATGAAACCTTGAACCGCACAACAACTGGAAAAGGTAAAGTAATCAATAAAACTTATGCGGAGCTTGAAGAATATAAATTAAAAGACTCCGAAGGAAAGATTACGCGTTATGGAATCCCAACATTAGAGCAAGCCTTACTATGGGGAAAAAATGCTGTCATCTACACTTTAGATGTAAAGAAAGAAGTCCCCTATGCAATGGTTGTCGACCTAATCCATAAAACGCAGACAGAAACAAATACTATTATCATCACCTACTCCGCAAATCAAGCGGCAGTGGTTAACAAATTAGCACCTGATTTGATGATCTCGGCTTCAATCAAGAAACCAGATGATTTGACTCGATTGAGTAATTTAGATATCCCAGACAATAAGCTTGTTGCCTTTGTCGGGACAAGCGAACCAGACTCTTCTTTGTACAGCGCACTTCGTTTGCATGGTATTAAGTCGATTTTAGGTACCATTGGCAACTTAGATCGTTCAGCCGCGAAGGCGGGTTATCAAGTGTATGCAGAGTATATTAATCGAGGCGCAGATATCCTTTCGACCGACCGCCCTTTTGAAGCTGCTAAAGCACTTGACTTTTACATAAAAAAACGAAATATCCGTTCCAAGTATATCCAATAGTATGGCGATTGAGGTGAATAATCTGACAAAAGTATATGGCAAGCAAAAGGCCGTAGATCATATTAGTTTCCGTACCGGAACGCATAAAATTATAGGATTCCTTGGACCAAATGGTGCTGGGAAATCCACTTGTATGAAAATTTTGACTGGCATTCTCGCTTTTGACGAAGGTCAGGTAAAAGTTTTAGGTATGGAAGTTTCTCATCAAGCCTTAGCCCTTAAGAAGCGAATTGGCTACCTTCCAGAAAACAATCCACTTTATTTAGAAATGTATGTATTAGAGGCATTGACTTTTGAGGCCAACTTACATCAATTGGAGAATAAAAAGCAACGTATCGCTGAGGTGATCGAACTGACCGGATTAAGAGCGGAACAGCATAAGAAAATACATCAACTATCAAAAGGTTATAAACAACGCGTCGGATTAGCAATTGCCATTATTCATAATCCTGAGGTTCTCATTCTGGATGAGCCGACTACTGGACTTGACCCTAATCAAATCATCGAAATACGTAGTCTAATCAAAGAATTGGGCAAGGAAAAAACCGTTTTACTTTCTACGCACATTATGCAGGAAGTAGAAGCAATTTGTGATGAAATAATTATTATTAACAAAGGGCAACTGAAAATGCAAATTGAGAAATCACAACTCTCCGAACGCTTTCCTGGACAATCGATGGAAGACATTTTCGTACAGCACACCTCTTAGGCCTGTAAGAATTAAGCTACTATTTCTCTATAAAATAGTTCATAGTATCCTGCTGAGACAAGTTACTTTTCAGCGTATTTTGGATAATTAACCTAATAAATTAAAAGACTTTCTCCTTATACAACATCTAAATTCGAAATCTACTTTTGTTGTTTCTTAACAAATCCTTAAACATTTTGTTAATTAATCTGTTCAGTAGATATAAACAATTTAGCATATGAAAAATTTAATACTTACCCTAGCCCTATCCGTTGGCTGTTTAGCATACAGCAATGCGCAAGTACAAGTTGAAACCACGCCACAGACCTCCGCAGATGTCGGTATGGCACCTATAAAAAAAGGTAACTGGATGGTTGGTGGTTCCGTGGGAAGTTTAGGTTATAGCTTTGAAGGAAAATCATTCAATATTAATGTTAATCCCCGCGCTGGGTACTTTGTTACTGATGGTCTAGCTATTGGTGCACAAGCAAACCTGGGGTTTAAATCGATTAAAGATGCTGACAATGAATGGGGATACGGTATTTCTCCTTTCGTTCGTTATTACTTCCCTGGAGGTGCTTCAGCAACTGGACGTTTCTTCGGACAAGGTGATATTGGTATCGGAGGTTCGTCCGCTGGTAGTGATGTATCTTTAAATTTAGGTGCAAACGTAGGTTATGCACACTTTATCACGCAAACAGTTGCCTTGGAGGCTATGTTTGGATATAACTATTCAAAGGCAAATATTGATGCTGCAAGCAAACAATCAGGACTTGGTGTTTCCGTAGGTTTTCAAATTTACTTACCTGGCAAACGCTAGTCTAGTCAAATCTTAATCAATAAAACGCGAAAGAATGTAGAGTTCTTTCGCGTTTTTTGATGATATCTACCGCTCAGGAGGAATACTTTTTTGTTACCAACGTGTAATTTTCTATTTTAGAGACCAAATTAAAGACCCTTTGTACAGTATTCTAAAAAAAGAGATTGCAAATTACTTTAACGCCTACACAGGATTTCTGGCAATAGCCCTATTCCTGCTAATTACAGGCTTATTATGTTGGATATTCCCCGACACTGCAATACTCGACGCTGGTTATGCCAATTTGGATAGCTTCTTCAATCTTGCTCCTTACGTATTCTTATTTCTTATTCCAGCAATCTGCATGCGCAGCATCGCTGGAGAAAAAGCAGATGGCACCTATGATCTCCTATTAAGTCGCCCAATATCCATTCGACAACTCATTTTGGGGAAATTCTTCGGAGCCTTAGTAATTCTCATATTAGCGATTCTACCGACTATCATCTATCCGATAAGTCTCTACTTTCTTGCAAACCCAATTGGCAACATTGATACCGGCGCAATTATCGGATCCTATATTGGATTGCTATTCCTAGGTATCGCTTTTATAGCGATCAGCATATTCTGTTCTAGCGTTAGTAAAAATCCGATTGTAGCCTTCTTATTGGCAATCTTTGTTTGTTTCTTTTTCTATTATGCGTTTGATGCGATTAGTGGATTTTCAGCCTTATACGCGTTTGTATATGAAATTAAATCATTCGGAATACAAGAGCACTATTTCAATATTAGTAGAGGTGTACTTACTGGCGCAGATTTAATCTATTTTATTTCCTTAAGTGCTATCTTTTTATTGTTCAGCATTGGTCATTTAAATCGACAATATACACCTACGAAAAAGACGCTTACCGTATATTTAGGTGTTTTGGTTTTCGCATTTATCGTGAATCAACCTTTTATAACATCTTTATTGGGTCGTCTAGATTTTACAGCCGATAAGCGTTTTACGCTTAGTGAAACAAGTAAAAACACTGTCAAAGAAGTAAAGAAGCATATTCAAGTTACGATTTTCCTAGATGGGGATCTTCCTAATGGATTTTCCCGATTAAAAAATAGCGCTGTAGAACTACTGAGTAACTTACGCTCCTATAGCAATGGTATGCTTAGCTTCAACGTGATTAATCCGCTAGAAGGGACGGATAAGGAGCGCCAAGATTTTAGCAATGCGCTCATTCAGCGAGGGCTATACCCTACCAATTTGAATGTAAAATCGGAAGGTGGTCTATCCCAAAAAGCAATATTTCCTTGGGCGATAGTTGGCGATGGAGAAAATGAGATTGCGGTTAATTTACTGCAAACAAAAATGGGAGCAGCACCAGAAGAAGTACTAAACAACTCAGTACAGAATTTAGAGTACGCGGTAACGAGTGCATTAAAGAAATTAAACAGTGGCGAAACGCCATATATTGCTTTCAGCGAGGGACATGGAGAGCCTAACGACCTCGAGCTATACGATGCTATGCAATCTTTAATGGCAAGTGGACAAGTTGGACGCATTAATTTGAATACCGCCAATTTCAAGTCGCTAGATCAACTTTCTTTATTGGTTATTGCAAAGCCACAACAAGCATTTACAGAAGCTGAAAAATATAAGATCGATTATTATGTAAGAAATGGAGGTCGCATTATTTGGGCAATAGATCCTATTGACGCGAGCTTGGACCATATTCGAAAATCTGGAAGCCAACCTCTTGTAACTAGACAATTAAATCTTGATGATCAACTATTCACGTATGGAGTTCGGATAAATTACGATTTAATCGCCGATCTAAACTGTAGTCAAATTCCCGTGACTGTAGGCAACATCTCGGGGCAGCCGCAAATTGAACTAGCGCCTTGGTATTTCTTTCCTATCCTCGTCCCGACAAGCCAATCGAGCTTAGTTAAGAACCTCGACGGAATTCGTACTGAATTTATAAGTACAATTGATACCGTAGCGAGCAAAAACATTAAAAAAGAAATTATCTTAACTTCCTCTCCTTTTTCAAAACTAATAAGCCCGCCAAATCAAATTGGATTAGAGATGTTGGATGAGCAACCCGATCCTACAAAGTTCAAATCAAAACCAATGCCTGTTGCGGTGATGTTACAAGGGAAGTTCCCGTATCTCTACGAGAATAGGCAAGCTCCTGAAGGTATACAAGAGAAAAAAGAATTGAGTTCAGTCTCAAAAGAGGCAAAAATGTTCGTAATGGCGGATGGAGACTGGTTAATTAACCAAATAAATCAAGCAGATCAATCGCCATTTCCATTAGGATGGGATCGTTACACTCAACAGCAATTTGCGAACAAAACCTTGTTAAATAATCTTGTCGATTATATGTTGTTTGATGAAAGCCTTATTGCGCTACGTGCAAGAGAAGTAAAACTTCGACTACTTGATCAAGCTAAAGTGAAGACTGATAAAGTATTTTGGCAAATTATCAATGTCGCGGCTCCAATTATACTTCTTTTCTTATTTGCGGTAATCCAACAATGGATGCGTAAGAGAAAATATGCAAAAGCATAAAATAAAGAGAGGCGACTGATTCAGCCGCCTCTCTTTGCAAAAAATAAACACAAAATTAATCCTTTAAGCTTTCTTCATGCTTCCCGTTTCATTGAAACGAATATGCCAGCTGAAAGCTTCCTCCAACAAGTGAGGCGTATGTCCTCCTCTTTCGCGTGCGCGATCGAAATAAGACTGAAGTTCTTCTTTATAATCTGGATGTACACAATTATCGATAATCTTTTGAGCGCGTTCGCGAGGCGCTAAGCCTCTCAAATCTGCCAAACCTATATCTGTTACTAAAATATCTACATCGTGCTCTGTATGGTCTGTATGAGACACCATAGGAAGGATATGAGAGATCTTGTTCTCCTTCGAAGCGGCCTGCGTTACGAAAACACTCAAGTACGCATTTCTAGCAAAGTCACCTGATCCGCCAATTCCATTCATAATCTTAGTACCACCAAGATGGGTCGAATTCACGTTTCCATAGATATCGAATTCTATCGCCGTATTGATGGCAATAATTCCCAGACGACGGATTAAGCCTGGTGTATTTGATATATTTTGTGGGCGCAAAACAAACTTATCTCTGTAACGCTGTAGGTTTCCAAACACACGATCGTAACATTCCGCAGATACCGTTACAGAAGAAGCCGACGCAAAACTCAACTTACCTGCATCAATCAAATCGAATGTACTGTCCTGCAATACTTCAGAGAACATCGTTAAATCATAGAAATTACTATGTTTGAAACCAGTTAACACGGCATTGGCTACTTTTCCAATACCTGCTTGGATTGGTAGTAAACGATCAGTTAAATGTCCTAGACGTACCTCTTCTTCAAAAAACTCAAGGATATGTTTAGCGATTGCGGAAGTCTTTTCATCCGGTTCCGCAATATCCGCTGGGCTATCATGCTTATCAGTGAATACGATTGCAGCAACCTTATCTGGATTTAGAGGAATAGTCTTGCGTCCAATTTTATTCCATGGTGCTACAATTGGGATAACATTACGATGTGGGTAATCCTCAGCTTGGTAGATATCGTGAATACCATAAACATCCTCAGGAATTGAAGAATTCACTTCCAATATCACTTTCTTAGCTAAGGCTGCAAATGTAACTGAATTACCTACGGAAGTCGTCGGTACTATACTGCCGTCGCGATCTATATAGGCAACTTCAATTACTGCAATATCTACATTGGGTAGGTTCTTGTTATGTAACAGCTCAGCGCTTTCGCTTAAATGTTGATCGATAAATAATACCTCTCCGGAATTAATTTTGCTGCGTAACACTGGATCAACTTGAAAAGGCATACGCTTCTTCAAAGCCCCAGCTTCCGCTAATTTTCCGTCTGTACCATGTCCTAATGACGCTCCGGTCATTAAGGTAATTTTTATATTTTCTGTTTTTGCTCGTTCAGCCAATGCTGGAAGAACGACTTTACTATCTCCAGCTTTTGTAAAACCACTGGATCCGACAACCATGCCATCCTCAATCAGCTTTACAGCCTCTTCAGCCGTTGTTACTTTTTCTTTTAGTCTTTCTAAACGAATTCTTTCTAACATTTCTTTACAATTATGCGCCCTTTGTCAAGGCGTGGCAATATTAATCAATATTTTAATTTAAAAATTATCCATTATAGACAGTTAATTATTTGGTCAACAAAAAAAGTAACCAATCACTAACTTTGATACTAGAATAGAAAAAACAGCATTAAAACCTTAATAGACAATACATTATTTTCATAGATACTTTGAATAAAAAAGTGTAATGTTGTAAATATACAAAGGAATTAGGCATATCTTCATGATAGAAATCATAAAAATCAGTGGGTTTCCACTCACATTTACCCTCGTCAAAAGCTAAGCTTTTGCTTTTATCAATAAAAAACTTGAAATTTATACCTCATAAATACATTTTGCTGGATGCATAAAGAATATGTCGACAAATATTATATGACAGAAGTAGACACTTTTGAACAAAGTATCTACTGTCATCATGCCGTAATGGGTGAACATCACGTTACCGAGCATGCACACAAGAAAGGACAATTTCTATATACAGAAGGTGGTGTCGTATTCTTAAAAACTCCTGAGAAATCATACTTCCTTCCAGCACGCCATTATATATGGATCCCTGCAGGTACCAAGCATAGTATACATCCAAGTGGGCCACAGGTAGTCATGCGAAACCTTTATTTTCCAACATTCGAAACAGACACAGAGTTTTTTGATAAGATCAATATCTACCCAGTTAGCGACTTATTGAACGAACTCATCATGTTTACCAATCGTTGGAATGGGAATATATTTCCGGAAGAAGAACCCAAATTTTCAATAGCTAAGGCTTTTAAGCTTATTTTACCTGAGATTTCTCCGACTGAGTTGCCCTTAGCATTACCTTATCCAAAAAATGACAAGCTAAAACAGATTGTCAACTATCTAGAGCAAAATATCTCGGAGAACATTAGTTTTAAATCTTTAGCCGAACATTTTGACATTAGCGAACGTACGCTTGCAAGACTCTTCCAAAAAGAATTAAACATGTCGTACATCCAATATTTTACGATTCTTCGCATGCTAACTTCACTCAAATTATTACTTGACGAGAAGCTTAGTGTCAATGAGGTCGCTTTACGGGTGGGTTACAATAGCCTCCCTACCTTCTCTAACACCTTTAACAAGGTGATTGGAGTGAGACCTAGCGAATATGTAAAAAATAGAAACTTACTATTATAATCCAAATTAGAAATGAAGTTAAGATCCCTATCCCTAAGCTTAGCATTGGGGCTGCTATGTGCGTGTGGAAGCAATGCACAAGTAAGCAACAAAGTAGCGAAAGCTCCTAAAGCCATTCAATTGTTTAATGGAAAAGACATCAAAAATTGGACGCCTAAAATTAGACTACATGAAGTTGGAGAAAACTTCGCCAATACTTTCCGTGTTGAAGACGGCTTACTAAAAGTAAGATATGATGGTGGGTACGACTCCTTTAATCAACAATATGGCCATCTAGCATTCAATAAACCGTATAGTTACTATGTCTTACGCGTAGAATATCGTTTTGTTGATGAACAGACAAAAGGTGGAGAAGGATGGGCATGGCGTAATAGCGGTGCAATGTTGCATGGACAGGATCCCAAAACAATGTTGAAAGATCAAGACTTCCCCATCTCAATTGAGGGTCAGCTACTGGGCGGAGATTCGAAGAATGAACGAACAAACTCCAATCTATGTACGCCCGGCACAAATGTGGTCATTAAGGAAAAACTCTTTACTCCGCACTGTTTAAGTTCTACATCTAAAACGTACCATGGTGACCAATGGGTTACTGCTGAATTTGTCGTATTGGGCGACTCGCTTATACAACATGTATTAGATGGTCAAGTTGTATTATCTTACAATAAGCCACAAATTGGAGGGGGAAATGTAGAGAATTTCGACCCTAAACAAAAAATTGATGGAAAATTACTTGATGGTGGATTCATCTACCTACAGAGTGAAAGCCACCCGATTGACTTCAGAAAGGTAGAACTTTATGATTTAAGTAGCTATAAAGGAAACCCTGAAAAGTTAGATGCAGCGGTAAAAGCAGCACTAGCAAAATAAACGAGAGATTAGCTTTTCGATAATTAATATGGCGTTAAGCGCTTTTCTGTATCCAGATTGATGAATACAGAAAAGCGTTTAACGCCATACCTGTTTAACAAACTAGTAAAACTATTTGTCGCTACAAAAAGCTAGCCTCACTTCCCCCCCAAACAAGAAAAGGGATGTTCTCACATCCCTATATTTCTTTTAGGAAAAAGCTTTGAATTAACCTAACTTATTAACGAATTTCGCTAATTTAGATTTATTGTTGTTTGCTTTTTTCTTGTGAATTACATTTTTCTTTGCTAAACGATCTAGCATAGAAACCACGCGTGGATATAATTCTTTAGCTTCTTCTGCAGTCGTTGTAAGACGTAATTTTTTGATCGCGTTACGCGTAGTTTTCGCTTGGTAACGGTTTCTTAGACGCTTCGCAGCGTTTGCTCTAATTCTTTTGATCGCTGATTTATGATTTGCCATTTCTCTTAGCTATATAATTTTTTTATCTTTTTATATTTAATTTCGGACTGCAAAAATAACATCTAAAAACTAATATTCAAAATCATTTTTAAAGTTTTCCAAATCCTTATCTTTGTATATGCAAAAATTATCCATGGATCAGCTCAATCGAGTTGATGTAGAAACGTTTAAGAATCAAGAGAAAAACCCATTGGTGATCGTTTTAGACAATGTTCGCAGTATGCATAACGTAGGTTCAGCGTTTAGAACAGCCGATGCTTTCGCTGTTGAAAAAATTCTGCTTTGTGGAATTACAGGAACGCCCCCGCATCGTGAAATTGAAAAAACAGCATTAGGAGCCACACAATCGGTTATTTGGGAACATCACAAGGAAACCCTCGACGCAGTGAAAACATTGCAGTCAGCAGGCTATAAAGTCTACTCAATCGAACAAGTAGACAACTCTATCTCCCTAGATTCATTCCAACCGGCTTTAGATGAAAAAATTGCTATTGTTTTTGGCAATGAAGTACATGGCGTCGAGGAAGATGTTGTAAAAGCATCGGATGGTTGTATTGAAATCCCACAATTTGGCACTAAACACTCGTTCAATGTTTCTGTAACGATAGGAATTGTGCTATGGGATTTAGTTAATAAACTGAAATTTATTAAGAAATAGCAAAATAGATAGCTTCTTGATTTTTAGAAGTCAGTTCAAAATAGTAGATTTGCGTTGCAAAAAATAAGACAAAATGAGTGTATTAGTAAATAAAGATTCTAAAGTAATCGTTCAGGGTTTCACTGGTAACGAGGGTACTTATCATGCATCTCAAATGATTGAGTACGGTACGAATGTAGTTGGTGGTGTTACGCCAGGAAAAGGTGGTCAATCTCACCTAGACCGTCCGGTATTCAACACGGTACAACACGCAGTTGATGCAACTGGTGCCAATGTATCTATTATTTTTGTTCCACCAGCATTTGCTGCTGACGCGATTATGGAAGCTGCTGCGGCAGGAATCGCATTAATCGTATGTATCACTGAAGGTATCCCTACTAAAGATATGATTCAAGTAAAATCTTACTTGAGCGACAAAAACTCTCGTTTAATCGGACCTAACTGTCCTGGTATCATCACAGCTGAAGAAGCGAAAATTGGTATCATGCCAGGCTTTATCTTCAAAAAAGGTAAAGTTGGTGTTGTTTCTAAATCAGGAACATTAACTTATGAAGCTGTAGATCAAACAGTGAAAGCGGGTCTAGGTATTACAACAGCAATCGGTATTGGTGGTGACCCAATTATCGGAACAACAACTAAAGAAGCAGTTGAATTATTAATGAACGATCCAGAAACTGAAGGTATCATCATGATTGGTGAGATCGGTGGTGGTATGGAAGCTGAAGCTGCTCGTTGGATTAAAGAAAACGGAACTAAACCAGTAGTTGGCTTTATCGCTGGACAAACAGCGCCTCCGGGACGTCGTATGGGTCACGCTGGAGCTATCGTTGGTGGAGCTGATGATACTGCTGCTGCGAAAATGCAAATCATGCGTGAGTGTGGTATTCGTGTAGTAGAATCACCTGCTGAAATCGGAAAAGCAATCGCTGAAGAATTAGCAAAATAGTTCTTAAAAGCTTAAGAATATAAGAGGAGTAATCGGATTGATTATTCCTTTTTTTGTGCCCATTATTTTCATAAGAAGTCTATTCAATATTCTAAAACATGGGTTAGCGCGAGATAAGTTCAGAGATGCGTAACGATGACTATCGCATTTATTAACATTCCCAGCGACACTTAGAACAATGGTAGAAACGAAAAAAGTCGCTTTAGAGAGCGACTTTGACTAAACTAAACATTGAAACAACAATTATTTGGCGAGCGCCAATTCCTCCGAATCGGAGTTGCTTTTCTTTTTCTTCTCTTTAGATTTTGTGTTTTCGTAATGATCGACTAATTGATTTAACTCGTCTAAATTTAGATTCGATTTAAGCTCAATAAAAACTTTCTCATCACCTTCGATTACACCTAACAATACTTTCTTTACGCGATTGCCTTTGATTTGTGTATTGATGCTCACTTTCGCACCATCGCTATATATACTCATGAGTTCTTCAAACTTCTCTTCATCCAGATATTTGTTAAAGCGCTCGTGTATACGATTCCCCTTATCCCCTTCTATCGTCATCAGTTTTATTCCCTTGATTTTTTTCAGAGCAAGTGCTAACATAGGATCCTCTTCTTTCAATTCTCTCAACTCGCCCATAATGAAAGTACGCATCAAAATACAAGGCACCTTCACTGAAACAACTTCTGCGTCATTGCTAATATCACCCTTATTTACAAACGCCATATTCGGACGCGTTTTAACAAAACAGCTTTGTAAGCTTAAGCCTATGCAAATGGCGACGATAAATCCTATAACTCTTCTCATCTTATTGGTTTTTTAATTGTTAGTACTCACTAAATTATTGATATCATCATATTTCATAGCCCCATCCAAGATCATAAATATGGTATCCTCATCAGAAACAATGCTTAGAAGAAGATTATTCAATAAGTCGCCCTCTACGGATTTAGCTAAGAATCTAATCTTATTCCCATCTGAATTAATCACCATCAATTCTTCATAGTTCAGCTTATCCACTGCTAAAGTAACCGACGATTTCATTTTTTGATCTCCACCTTCGACTATTAACATCTTTATCGAGTTGATTTTACTTAGCAATGGTCTAATTGTCTCTAAATCTGCATCATCGATATTCATCTTACCCAACATTTTAAACATGGGTTTGCCAATTTTGATACTTGTAACGCCTTTTTGTTCTTTGTACTGTTCGAAAATCTCGTCGAGTTTCGAAATTTGAGCTTGAGCCATACTTGCAAAAAGTAGTGCACAAATTAGCATGATCGTTTTCATATTTTCTTTTCTTTAGATTTCTATATTCAAATGTTTGATTCTCTCTACACCAGCAATTCCTCGCTTCAAATTATTTGTAGCCAAATTCAGAGCAGTTTGCGTAATCTCGATAGCTTCGTCCTCATCGTAAATCCTAACCCCATTTACCTCTACATAGAGCAACTCCTCTGACGCCGGTGAAATACTTTCACTTTTTCTTGAAACAGCATTCTTGCTGGACTTTTTACTTACTCCCGGAGATCGGTTTACTGAAGCAATTAACTTGCTTTGCGACAACGAAGTCTTCCGTTCTACTTTCTCTATCGCCTCTTTTGGAGCTTCATATTCTACCACTTCATTGATTGAATCAACAGACTTATGTGCTACAAATTGACTATCTGTGTTGTTCAATGATGCTGAGTCTTGTTTTCGAAAGATGAAGAAGGCAATCAGTAATGAGGCGGCAATGCTTGTTAGCATAATGATGCGTCTCGGCAAAGAAAATACTTTACGTTCTTCCGTCACTTTCGATTCTGCAGTACTATTCATAAAGGAATCAAAGTCCCAATCCATTTCCTGTGTAGGCTTCTTCAAGCTCCCAAAGAAAGCATCATCGCTGTTCTCTTTCAATAAGCGCTCTTCTTCCAAGGTAGACTCTCCTTGCAGGTACTTAGCCCTTAATCGATCCAATTCTTCTCGCTTCATATTCGAATATTTTTGTTAAGCTCGCTCGTACGGCCTGTCTCGCTCGAGACAAATTAACACGAACCGCATTTTCATCTATTTCACAAAGACTTGAAATATCCTTTATTTCATACTCTTCGACATCTCTCAAATACATTACCATACGTTGTTTCTCTGGCAATGCATCGATATACTTCAGGATCAACTCTTGTGTCAAGGCCGGATAACGTTCCGATTGTATATCATTCGGCACCTCTTGTAAATACTTTGCATGCCTTCCCGCTTTATCAATTTTATTGTATGCCATATTCCTCAACATACTCATTGCAAAAGCTTCCATATTTTGCACATGACTCAACTCCAATCGCTTCTCCCAAAGTTTCATCATTAACTCCTGCACCAAATCAAACGCATCTTCCTCCTGCTCTAAAAACCTGTTCGCAAAGCGATACAGCTTATCCTTAAGGACAAAAACTGTGGTTTTAAAGGTTTCTTGATTCATAATTTCTGTTGCGTTTATATACAAGACAGGATGAAGGGGCATTTCATTACATGAAAAATGAAAAAAAAATCGAATAAAACACAACACACTGCGCAACAGCATGTTAATTTCATTATTCAAAGAAAGAAATACGATTATTTAATTCCAGAATGATTATTTCTGGCTCTGTTGTAACTAAAGATTTTCTAGGTATTTCTGAAAACAAAAGAGGCTACCAAATCCTGATAGCCTCTTTCTCTTATTGTCGTTCATCGGCGGAAGGCCCGTACAATCCAGGAACTGGAATATCCAATAATCGGAGATATACGGTTGCTTGTCCACGATGGTGTATTAAATGATTATGTATAACGAACCTCAGCACTGCTAGTTTATGCATCTCACTAATTACGTGATCACCATAACGCATAGTCCATTTTTTGAACCATTCATCTTCTGGAAAGTTACTTATCACTTCTTCATTCGTTCTATAACCTTCATCCAACGCTTTTCTCAACTCTGCAACACTAGTTGGTTTAAGCGGTTGATAATCTGTTTGAAGATTAAAATCATTTTTAATAAGTGCGGCACCAACCCAGTTGTGTAGTTCTACTACATGTCCAATTAGTTCGCCTAAAGACATAGACTTTTCATGTGGTTTGTAGCTTAAGTCCTCATCTTTCAATCGATCGATAATGCGACGCGTATTATTGGTTTCGCGTTCGATTTCTACTAAAAATCCATCTTTAATACTCATAAAATATGTTTTTATTTTCCTCGAAATTAAACAATAAAACAGATAAAAAATAGCTAATTTCACGGAACGAACAAATTTAGACCAAGAGATGAAAAACGGGTTACTAAGCTGCCTTATATGGGTATTTGCAACAGTCGCTTTATTTGCGCAGGAAAATACTGCCGAGTATGTAAAAGAACATTACGACAAGTCGGAAAAATATATTACGATGCGTGATGGAAAACGCTTATTCACTGCAATATATACTCCAAAAGACAAGTCAAAGAAATACCCTATCCTGCTGAATAGAACGCCCTATACTGTTGCTCCATATGGTGAAAATGAATATAAAACCAGCTTAGGAAACTTCCCCGAAATGATGAAGCTCGGGTATATTTTTGTCTATCAAGATGTGCGGGGTAAATGGATGAGCGAAGGCGAATTCGAAGATATCCGACCGACAAAAACCAAGGAAAATGGGCATCAGATCGATGAAAGCACCGATACTTGGGATACAATCGATTGGATTGTAAAAAATATAAAAGGCAATAATGGAAAAGTCGGGATGTATGGCATCTCCTATCCGGGTTTTTATGCTACCGCTAGTTTAATTGGATCCCATCCAGCGTTAAAGGCAGTATCTCCTCAAGCCCCCGTGACGGATTGGTTTATTGGGGATGATTTTCATCATGGTGGTGCATTATTTCTAACGGATGCTTTTCGCTTTATGTATGTATTTGATGCTACGCGCCCAAAGCCTATAACAAATAAAGAAGGTCCGAAGGGATTCGAATTGCCATCAAAAGATCTATATAAATTCTTCTTAGATAACCCGACTTTATCTGGTTTAAAGAAAACGTATCTAAGCCATACTGTTAAGTTCTGGGACAACTTAGCTAAGCATAGCACTTTGGATACCTTTTGGACAAATAGAACGATTACACAGCACCTAAATAGCGTTAAACCAGCGGTCATGGTTGTTGGTGGACTTTATGATGCCGAGGACACCTACGGCGCCTTTGAAACCTACAGACAAATCGAAAAGAAAAACAAAAAGAACAACAACATTTTAGTAATGGGCCCCTGGTATCACGGCGGATGGGTTCGTTCAGAAGGTGATTCATTTGGAGATATAAGATTTGGAGAAAAAACAAGTTTAACTTACCAGCAAAAGTTTGAGAAACCATTTTTCGAATATCACCTAAAGGGTATCGGAACTTTTGAACCGGATGAAGCAAATATCTACTTTACGGGTTCCAATCAATGGCAGCATTTTTCACAATGGCCACCGAAAGATGTACTTAAGGATGAATTATTTCTCTCCGCAAATGGGAAGCTTTCCAAAACTTTGGAACAAGGCGAGGAATTTATTGAGTACAGCAGTGATCCAAATAAACCAGTGCCATCTCAAGAAGGAGTTATTGTTAATCGCACGCGTGAATACATGATTGCTGACCAACGTTTTGCTGCGAACCGTCCAGATGTTATCGTTTTTGAAACGGACGTGCTAGCGGAGGATTTGACGATGGCAGGACCTGTAATCGCGGATCTCTGGGTTTCAATGACAGGTACCGATGCAGATTTTGTTGTTAAAGTAATCGATGTATATCCTGATACAAGCACCGCTACCTCACCTATAGAAAAAGATGTTGTGATGCCGAATTATCAAATGCTAGTTCGGGGTGAAATCCTACGTGGAAAGTTTAGAAACTCATTCACTAATCCAGAACCATTTATACCAAACCAAGCCACTCAAGTGAAGGTAAATTTACCCGATGTTGCTCACACCTTCAAAAAAGGTCATAAAATAATGGTTCAAATCCAGCATAGTTGGTTTCCGTTAGTTGATCGCAATCCAAATCAATTCATGGACATTTTTCAAGCAACAAAAGAAGACTTCATAAAAAACACACATAGATTGTATTTTGTTAAAGACAAGGCAAGCAAAATTATTTTCGATAAATTATAGACTTTCTAATCCTAAAACGTAAGGTTATGTACAGATTATTTGTTCTCACATTCGCTATCTTCTTCTTTTCTGCAGTATCTGCCCAACAAAACAGTCTTGTTTGGAAAGTGTCTGGAAATGGTCTTAAAAAAGATTCCTATCTATTCGGGACTATACATTTAGCATGTCAAGAAGACTTTAAAATGAACGAAAAAGCGAAAGCTACATTATCGAAAGTAGACCAACTTGTTTTTGAACTCGATATCACAAAAGAAGAAAATCTCAATGCTATGCGAGAATATTTAAAACCTGATCGTGCATATTTTCAAGATTTTGATCCTGCAAAGCGTAAGGTAATGGACTCGATTCTAACAGAGCAAAACTTTCCTCCTATGTACCTCGATGCCTTGTCACAAGCTGGAATAATGTCTTTGCTTACGTTGTTCAGCTTTGCCTGTGATGATCCAACTGCCGTGAAAGGTATGGAAACAGAGTTGTTAGCTCAAGACGAGGCAAAAGGAAAAAATATAGCAGAATTGGAAACCGTAGATTTTCAGTTTAAACTTTTGAATTCGATTATGGGAGCTGAAGAGATATATCAGTATGTTTTAACCTTGGACAAGCAGAAAGAAATTGCGAAGACCATGATTAATGCATATTTCAGCGAAGATCTCGATGCGTTAGGAGCCTTATTCAATGACCCTTCATACATGGAAGAAGATAAGATGGTCGACTTATTAGAAAAACGTAATAATGCTTGGATGGAAAAAATACCTACTATGATGGAGCAGCAGGCGAGCCTATTTGCTGTAGGTGCAGGACATTTAGTTGGGGAAAAAGGGATTATCAATTTATTAAAAAAGAAGGGATATCAAGTAACACCTGTTTTCAATTAACCCGATTCTCTTAAAGAAAGATTAAAAAACCGCCCTATTCTTTCCTATTAGATAATAATTCTAGCAGGCTACAACGCTATTCGTTTTTTTGGTATCTTTGTGATGTAACACCAGACCAAATATATAGAAATCGATGCTTAAGATTCTTCAACATTTTTGGAGTTTCGTCTTAAATCCTACCGATAGGAAATTAAACCCTTATAGAACTGACACCTATAGTAAGGTTTTCTTTACTATGTTTTTCTTCAAGGTGGTAATATTGGCGGTTATACTACCTTTACAGTATCTTATTCAATACCTCGACCCAATTTTCACGAAGAAAGATGACGCAGATGAAAATGTATTAATTTACATGATCTCGGTCGTCGTGTTAGCTCCATTAGTTGAAGAATTTGCTTTTAGATTTTTTTTGAAGTACAAAAAATTCTATGGAAAGCTTATCTCCAGAAATACTTGGAGAAAAAACTATCGTTGGATAGCCTATACTTCTGTTTTCTTATATGGTTTTGCGCACCTTAGTAACTTTGAAAACGCCAATCTACTTTTCTATATACTGGGTATTCTAATTGTCTCTTCAAACTTAGTTGATGGTTTCGTATTTACGTTTATACGTGTGCGACTAGGATTTATATATAGCTGGGGACTATACGGTTTCTGGAACTTATTTACATTCTCCTTGCTCGGTACTATCATACTATTGAAGAATCCAATAACCAAAGTAAACAATCCATCCATAAGCATGGAAATCAATGTATCTCAATTTCGAGATACGTCTGAATTGTTATTTTTTGTGCGTGAATCCTCCGACACTTTATACAACCTTAATGTTCGCCAATATCCTTTAAGTCAAGTAGTCGATTCATTATATGGAAAGGGTACATATCAAGTTTACGATGATTATGTAGATATTGATATGCGCTCCGCTAAAGGATATAGAAAGGACTCATTGTTGATACTTTTAAAGAAAGAATTTACAATTGAACCCATCAACAAATAGCGGATACGCTTAGATAGTCGTTAGCTTTGCTTTACAATACGATCAACCTCATCGAATTCCATTTCAATTTCTTTACTTACAGGCTTAGTCAACAGGGATACAATTACAATTGTTAAGAAGCTAGAGATAAAGCCTGGGATCATTTCATAAACTTCTTTATAATTATGTGGTATATAAACCCATGCTAATACGACAGCTCCACCCACTAGCATACCGAATAAACCGCCCATTGCAGTTGTTCTCTTCCAAAGTAATGAGAGGATAATTAATGGCCCAAATGCCGCTCCAAAACCAGCCCAGGCGTTTCCAACTAAATTTAAGATACTATCCTTTGGACTCAAAGAGAGAAGAAGAGCAATTATTGCAACAATTAATACAGACAAACGGCTCACCAGTAACATTCGCTTCGGCGATGCTTCCTTGTTAAAAAAGGTTTTATAAATATCCTCGGTCATCGAACTCGAAGTCACTAATAGCTGAGAGGATATAGTACTCATCACTGCAGCTAGAATGGCTGACAATAGAAAGCCTCCGACGAGTGGATGAAATAAGGTTCTTGACAGATGTATAAAGATTGTTTCCGCAACTTCCTTCGAACCATCAAATCGTTGCATTTCCACAGGATCATACTTTATTAAATAGGCAATACCAAATAAGCCTACAAGCATTGCTCCTCCGACAGTAAATATCATCCACGAAATACCAATATTGCGCGCCTTTGGAATATCACTGACATGTTCAATCGCCATAAAGCGAACCAATATATGCGGTTGGCCGAAGTAGCCTAAGCCCCAGGCTACTAGCGATAAAATAGATATCGTGGTAGTCCCTTTAAATAAATCTAGATAATTTGCATTCTTAGTCTCAATAATTTCCAATGTTTCAGACATTCCACCAATTTGATATACAATCACCGTTGGAAGAATTACTAAAGCCAACACCATAATGGTACCTTGTACAAAATCAGTTAAACTAACCGCAAGAAATCCACCTAAAAAAGTATATAATACGACTACTGAGCTCGTAACAAACAGCCCAGTATAGTAATCCATTTGGAACGCCGATTCAAATAATCGCCCCCCTGACACCATTCCTGCGGAAGTGTATAGCGTAAAAAAGACGAGAATTAATACCGATGAAGTAATCTTCAATAGTTGAGTCTTATCATGAAATCTATTCTCAAAAAAAACAGGTAGTGTTATTGAATTCTTGGCCACTTCTGTGTATACTCGAAGACGTGGAGCAACAATAACATAATTAAGAAATGCGCCTATAGTTAGTCCAATGGCAATCCATGAAGCGGAAAGCCCCGTCAAATACATGGCGCCAGGTAAGCCCATTAATAACCAACCGCTCATATCAGCCGCTCCTGCAGACAGTGCAGTAACTGCAGCTCCCATTTTACGCCCGCCAATTAGGAAATCATCAGAGTTGCTGGTAGATTTTTTATAGGAGTATAAACCTATAAGAATCATCAGTAGCATATATAGGCCAATGGAGATCAATTCGTAAATATTCATAATTCTAATTTAAAGGGGAAATTGCTTGAGATTGTAAACTTCTGAATTAATAATAATCTTAATACTTCGCGGCTTTATCAGCTGCCGGTAGGGATTTCTTAATAAACTGACGAATATCCTCGTTTGCTTTTATTAAATCCTCCTTGCGTAGGTACATCATATGACCACTACGATAACCAATGAAACTCATGCGACTTGCTAGTTTCCCAGAAGGATCCATTTGCCACAAATTATATTTCGCATTAAAGTAATCACAGGCGCCATCAAAATATCCCGATTGAACCATGAGATGAAGGTATGGATTTGAGGCCATCGCTTCACGTAAATTATATCCTGTACGGTCATTGCTATTATCCCAAGGATGTACAGAACCAAACATATTGTATTTGACGTCGGTCTTATAATTCAATTCGTTCGCGTAGTAATAATTAATCGCTGGGGTGAAAGAATGTAACCAAGAGCTCAATTCTGCATTATAGTCAGGACGTTCACCACCATCCCTTTGATCAACGCCAATGTAACGTGAATCAAGACGTCCAATCGTCTGTCCTTTATCACGCAATAACTCCTTCCAAAAGAGTGAAGTCGAAATATCTAAATTATTTTGTGCTATAACAGTCTCTGATAAACTGGAGTAACGTGCCATCTTCTTAATGATTGCCTCCTTCTGTGACGCTTCCAAACTAGAACCTCTTGCGATTGCTGGCAGAAGCTCATCTATAGTAAACTTCTCAACTTCTGGTAATATCTCTTCTAAGTCTCTGCTCTGCAATTCAGGATTTAAACGCTTGTGATACCAGGCTGCTGCTGTATAATAAGGCCAAATGTTAGCTTTCTCAACAGCCCCATCTCGACGAATACCTAGCTCAGTAGGCGAAACAAGAATGACACCATTAAGATACATCCATTGTGAGTTCTGAAGCTCTAAAGCTAAGCCTGATACACGTGTTGTACCGTAACTTTCACCTATTAAATATTTAGGAGAAGTCCAACGATTATATCTGGTAACAAACGTATTAATCCATTCAGCAAGATATTTAATGTCTGCATTAACACCAAAGAACTGTGTTCTATCTGCCTTCTCATCTAATATCCTTGAAAAGCCGGTATTAATAGGATCTACGAAAACAATGTCAGCAACATCAAGGATTGAATACGGGTTCTCTTTTACACCATAGGGTTGTAGTGGGTAACCTTCATCGTCTATATTCAATAGCTTAGGGCCAGTATAGGCAACATGCATCCATACGGATCCTGAACCGGGACCACCATTAAAAGAAATAACCAACGGACGTTTAGCTTTGTTATCAATACCATCTCGCGTATAATAGGTATAATGTACAGTAGCAAGCACCTTTCCTTTAGTATCCCATACAGGCTGAGTACCCGCATGTGCTGTATAAGAGAACTTCTGTCCATTTGCAGTGATCTGATGCTTAGTTACAACAACAGTATCTGCATTTGGAATGCGCTGCGCTAAAGCATCCCCAAGAAAAAGCATTAAAATCGAGAATAAAAGAAGATTTTTCATAAAGGTGTATGTTAGTTCAGTCTGATTGGTTGTTTAGTCTCAACAAAAATCAAATCGCTCTATAATATAAAGCGAAAACTAAATCATAAAGAGGTCAACAATCAAAAAACCAATAAGTACTTAATAATATTAAAGTATCTACAAGATATAGAAAATCTCGCGCTGATTCCCACTGATAACTTAAGATTTACCGATATAAGCAGAATAGGTAAAGAATTGGATAATCTATGTTAATTTTTAGACATTAGATATAAGATTTTAGATATTAGATTTTAGATATAAGACCAATGAACCAACATCTCCACTAGACAGATTCCAGCAAACACGCCCAACATCTAATATCTAATGTCTAACATCTAATATCTATAACACAAAAAAGCCCGTCATCTTTCGATAACGAGCTTTTCGTATAAAAATAGGCGCCGACCTACTCTCCCACCTGTTACGGCAATACCATCGGCTCTGGCGGGCTTAACTTCTCTGTTCGGAATGGGAAGAGGTGGACACCGCCGATATAGGCACCTGAATATCTTTATGTTCTATACTTGATTGTTCAAGTACAGTAACAATGACATGTTATTGAAAGAAAAGATTCAAAAAGAGAGAGGACAACAGACTATCTGCATTGGAAAGCTTCGGGCTATTAGTATCACTTGGCTTTGGTCTTTCAACCTTTACACCTATGACCTATCAACGTCGTCATCTACAACGACCCTATAAGGAAGTCTCATCTCGTGGCTAGTTTCGCACTTAGATGCTTTCAGCGCTTATCTATCCCGGACGTAGCTACCCTGCCGTACACCTGGCGGCATAACAGGTTCACCAGCGGTCCGTCCAACCCGGTCCTCTCGTACTAAGGTCAGATCCACTCAAACTTCCAACGCCCACAACAGATAGGGACCGAACTGTCTCGCGACGTTCTGAACCCAGCTCGCGTGCCACTTTAATGGGCGAACAGCCCAACCCTTGGGACCTTCTCCAGCCCCAGGATGTGACGAGCCGACATCGAGGTGCCAAACCTCCCCGTCGATATGAGCTCTTGGGGGAGATCAGCCTGTTATCCCCAGAGTACCTTTTATCCTTTGAGCGATGGCCCTTCCATACAGAACCACCGGATCACTATGTCCGTCTTTCGACCCTGGTCGACTTGTTGGTCTCACAGTCAAGCAAGCTTATGCCATTGCACTCCTCGTACGGTTACCAAGCGTACTGAGCTTACCTTTGAAAGCCTCCGTTACCTTTTTGGAGGCGACCACCCCAGTCAAACTACCCACCAAACAATGTCTCCCGCAATGCGGGATTAGAAACCGAATACAGAAAGGGCGGTATTTCAAGGTTGTATCCACGATTCCTAGCGAAACCGCTTCACATACTCCCGCCTATCCTACACATCCTGTACCCAATTTCAATGTTAAGCTATAGTGAAGGTTCATGGGGTCTTTCCGTCCCGTTGCGGGTAATCGGCGTCTTCACCGATACCACAATTTCACCGAGCTCATGGCTGAGACAGCGCCCAGATCGTTACACCATTCGTGCAGGTCGGAACTTACCCGACAAGGAATTTCGCTACCTTAGGACCGTTATAGTTACGGCCGCCGTTTACTGGGGCTTCGATTCAATGCTTCTCCTTGCGGATGACATCCCCTCTTAACCTTCCAGCACCGGGCAGGTGTCAGGCCTTATACTTCATCTTTCGATTTCGCAAAGCCATATGTTTTTGCTAAACAGTCGCCTGGGCCTTTTCACTGCGGCTTCTCCATCGCTGGAGGAAGCGCCCCTTCTCCCGAAGTTACAGGGCCATTTTGCCGAGTTCCTTAGCCATGATTCACTCGAGCACCTTAGGATTCTCTCCTCGACCACCTGTGTCGGTTTGCGGTACGGGTATTAATAACCTGAAGCTTAGCGGGTTTTCTTGGAAGTCTGCTTACCTGCACTATCAGCGCCCCCGAGGGTTTGCTGTACTATCAGATTTCAGCTAGACCGGCGGATTTGCCTACCAGTCCAATACCTACGTCCTTCAACGAACTATTCCGTCAGTTCGCGGCAGTGTCACTACTCCGTCACCACATCGCAGTTATTAATAGTACGGGAATATTAACCCGTTGTCCATCGGCAATCTCCTTTCGGATAAGCCTTAGGCCCCGACTAACCCTGATCCGATTAGCGTTGATCAGGAAACCTGGGTCTTTCGGTGGGCGGGTTTCTCACCCGCCTTATCGTTACTTATGCCTACATTTGCTTTTCTATAAAGTCCACCACAAGTCACCTTGCGGATTCACCCCCTATAGAATGCTCCCCTACCAGTACAATAAATTGTAATCCATAGCTTCGGTAGTAATCTTGATGCCCGTTTATTATCCACGCCCGGTCGCTCGACTAGTGAGCTGTTACGCACTCTTTAAATGAATGGCTGCTTCCAAGCCAACATCCTAGCTGTCTGGGCAACCGGACCTCGTTAGTTCAACTTAGACTACATTTTGGGACCTTAGCTGATGGTCTGGGTTCTTTCCCTCTCGGCCTTGGACCTTAGCACCCAAAGCCTCACTGCCGGCCATATCTAACAGCATTCGGAGTTCGTCTGGATTTGGTAGGATTTGACTCCCCCGCACCCAATCGGTAGCTCTACCTCTGCTAGACTCAATGCCGACGCTGTTCCTAAAAACATTTCGGGGAGTACGAGCTATTTCCCAGTTTGATTGGCCTTTCACCCCTACCCTCAGGTCATCCGGAAACTTTTCAACGTTTATCGGTTCGGTCCTCCAGTACATGTTACTGCACCTTCAACCTGCCCAAGGGTAGATCACAAGGTTTCGCGTCTACCTCATCCGACTATGCGCCCTATTCAGACTCGCTTTCGCTTCGGCTCCTTGACTTAATCAATTAACCTTGCCGGACAAGAGTAACTCGTAGGCTCATTATGCAAAAGGCACGCCGTCACAGAACTTGTCTGCTCCGACCGCTTGTAAGCACACGGTTTCAGGTTCTTTTCACTCCTCTGTTCGAGGTTCTTTTCACCTTTCCCTCACGGTACTGGTTCACTATCGGTCTCTCAGGAGTATTTAGCCTTACCAGATGGTGCTGGCAGATTCCCACAGGATTTCTCCGGTCCCGCGGTACTCAGGATACCACTATGTCTGTATTCTTTACCTGTACGGGGCTATCACCCATATCGCGCAGTTTCCCACCTGCTTCCAGTTCATAGCACAGTACAATATCGTGGTCCTACAACCCCCATATTGCCGTAACAATATAGGTTTGGGCTCTTTCCCGTTCGCTCGCCACTACTTGGGAAATCATTATTATTTTCTCCTCCTACGCTTACTTAGATGTTTCAGTTCGGCGCGTTCGCGTATTATACAATATACCTTCAGTATATTAGGTTGCCCCATTCGGAAATCTACGGATCAATTCGCATTTGCCAATCCCCGTAGCTTATCGCAGCTTATCACGTCCTTCATCGCCTCTGAGAGCCTAGGCATCCCCCGTGTGCCCTTATTTACTTTCTTCACACTATCACCCCTTTTGCTAAGTGATAGGTTGCTTTTGCTTGTTCTACAAGTAGAACAAACTTCTGTTGTCTTCTCTTGTGTCTCTTTTCTTTCAATATGTCAAAGAACTCTTTGTCTTCATTAGTGATTCAGATCTTAGTAGTTAGATATTAGATATTGTATGTCTTAATAGACCCTCTATCTAATCCCTCTTTACTAAACACCCTCATCTTTGATGACTCGTGGAGAATAACGGATTCGAACCGTTGACCCCCTGCGTGCAAGGCAGGTGCTCTAGCCAGCTGAGCTAATTCCCCGTCCGTGTGTTGATGGTAGTCCCGAGCAGATTTGAACTGCTGACCCCTACATTATCAGTGTAGTGCTCTAACCAACTGAGCTACGGGACTAGCTTATCTTTCTCATCTTCTCTAGGACCTCATCCAACCTTACGGTGGGTGGGTACTTTCTTCTAATGTGTTTCTCTTTTTTCTTTTAAACGATCAATTGTGGCGCAGACGAGCCGGAATCAGGCTCTAGAAAGGAGGTATTCCAGCCGCACCTTCCGGTACGGCTACCTTGTTACGACTTAGCCCCAATTACCGGTTTTACCCTAACACGCTCCTTACGGTTACATGCTTTAGGTACCCCCAGCTTTCATGGCTTGACGGGCGGTGTGTACAAGGCCCGGGAACGTATTCACCGCGTCATTGCTGATACGCGATTACTAGCGAATCCAACTTCACGGGGTCGAGTTGCAGACCCCGATCCGAACTGTGAATGGCTTTTCGAGATTGGCATCATATTGCTATGTAGCTGCCCGCTGTACCATCCATTGTAGCACGTGTGTAGCCCCGGACGTAAGGGCCATGATGACTTGACGTCGTCCCCGCCTTCCTCTCTGCTTGCGCAGGCAGTCTGTTTAGAGTCCCCACCTTAAATGCTGGCAACTAAACATAGGGGTTGCGCTCGTTGCGGGACTTAACCCAACACCTCACGGCACGAGCTGACGACAGCCATGCAGCACCTAGTTTCCTGTCCCGAAGGACGGATGCGTCTCTGCATCCTTCAGTAACTTTCAAGCCCGGGTAAGGTTCCTCGCGTATCATCGAATTAAACCACATGCTCCTCCGCTTGTGCGGGCCCCCGTCAATTCCTTTGAGTTTCACTCTTGCGAGCGTACTCCCCAGGTGGATAACTTAACGCTTTCGCTTGGACGCTTACTGTATATCGCAAACATCGAGTTATCATCGTTTAGGGCGTGGACTACCAGGGTATCTAATCCTGTTTGATCCCCACGCTTTCGTGCATCAGCGTCAATAACGGCTTAGACAGCTGCCTTCGCAATCGGTGTTCTGAGACATATCTATGCATTTCACCGCTACTTGTCTCATTCCGCCGTCTTCATCCGCATTCAAGCACTTCAGTATCAAAGGCACTGCGACAGTTAAGCTGCCGTCTTTCACCACTGACTTAAAGTGCCGCCTACGCACCCTTTAAACCCAATAAATCCGGATAACGCTTGGATCCTCCGTATTACCGCGGCTGCTGGCACGGAGTTAGCCGATCCTTATTCTTCGAGTACATTCAGCTATCTACACGTAGATAGGTTTATTCCTCGATAAAAGCAGTTTACAACCCATAGGGCAGTCATCCTGCACGCGGCATGGCTGGTTCAGACTTGCGTCCATTGACCAATATTCCTTACTGCTGCCTCCCGTAGGAGTCTGGTCCGTGTCTCAGTACCAGTGTGGGGGATTCTCCTCTCAGAGCCCCTAGACATCGTTGCCTTGGTGAGCCGTTACCTCACCAACTAGCTAATGTCACGCGAGCCCATCCATATCCTATAAATATTTAACTACTAAATGATGCCATTCTGTAGTATTATGCGGTGTTAATCCGAATTTCTTCGGGCTATCCCCCTGATATGGGTAGGTTGCTCACGCGTTACGCACCCGTGCGCCACTCTCACCAAATGATAGCAAGCTACCACCTGGATCCCGTTCAACTTGCATGTATTAGGCCTGCCGCTAGCGTTCATCCTGAGCCAGGATCAAACTCTCCATTGTAAAATGAAGTGTAAGATCAAGACTATTTATAAAAAATAGAATTGTCTTTGTATTAATATCTGTTTTCCTGGTTCCGATCTGGTTGAATTGATTTAAAAAAATCTTCTTGTTTCAACTTTCGACTTTCGTCTACTCGCTGCGCTACTTGATCATTATTTCTTAAAGAACTTATCGCTTCCGCATCTCGCTTCTGCTTTTTCTATGTTGTCTGGTGAACGAATTCACTCTTCAAACTTTCATTTTTTGTCGGTGTCAAGCCTTGCGCTTTCCGCCGTTCCCCGTAGTTGGGACTGCAAAGGTAGAAGGTTTTTTTTAATCTGCAAAATTTATTTTAAAATATTTTTTGAGCTTTTTTTTAAGTCACATTTTCTAAAGAATAATACCCTAAAATTTGTCTACTTACCTTCCCGATGTCATGGTTGTTTTAACCGTCCCTCCCTTGCGGAGTGGTGCAAAGATAGGGACTTTAATCCCATACTTCCAAGACCTAGCAACGAATATTTTTTAGGCTTTTGCGTAACTCGCTATAGATGTGATGGATAAATTTGAATAAAAGGCCTAAAGGAAAGGGATAATCGGACAGAAACAGCTGTTTTGGATACCTAAAGGCGGATTAGTAGCGCTGTTATGGCTAAGCCATTCAGTTAG
Organism: Sphingobacteruim zhuxiongii; assembly: GCF_009557615.1. Taxonomy (NCBI): domain Bacteria; kingdom Pseudomonadati; phylum Bacteroidota; class Sphingobacteriia; order Sphingobacteriales; family Sphingobacteriaceae; genus Sphingobacterium; species Sphingobacterium zhuxiongii. The sequence continues at coordinate 895,953 of NZ_CP045652.1, read as the reverse complement.
CTTTTGCAAACAGAAATTAGTCAAAATAGCCGAAAGATTGTTTTCAGGGTCTTAAAATTAAGGGTTGCATGATCGTTAAGGAGGCTAAAAAAGTTAAAGAATATTGCATCGCCGATAAAAAATCGTCCCATTCACTTCAATAAATCATCCCCTACCCGCATAAGGATTACAAAAATTAGTCACTAAAAGCGGAGGTTCAGTAAAACTCAGCCACAGCTCAAGCCTTGAAACTAATCAATATTGGGTTAAGCTAGGGATCAGCTAGGCCTAAGGTAGGCTTGAGCTCTATAGAAAACTAGGGAATAAGTAAGGTCGGGGTTATCATACATCGAACAAGAAATCGACGCTGCGTTTCGAAACGATACACCGAACCACAATGGGAATAGAAATGTATTATGAAAAATCAATACAAAGTAGATAGCGGTACTGCATTTATTTCTTACAAGCTATAGTTGTTACTAGTAAACATCATTCCGATCTTTCTATTAATAGAATAACCCTTAGCACGGAGGATGCTCCTATATAAGGAACAATCAAATATTGCATTTCCATTGCTGCTTGATGAAAAAAGAACATAATGACTTAAAAAGCCATTGAAACAGAAATTAAGCAATGACATCAAATATGAAAATACGCTCTAAAAGAAAAAGATCAAAAGATATAGCCAATTTATAGAAATACAACAGATTCAGCTTAAATCAATTTCTACAAGGCTATCATCATAGAAAGGCGATTCGTACGTACACGTATGTCAATGTTATCCTCAAAACAAAAACAATACCCCCAAAAACGATCAGCACTTGCAAACGGATATCCAATAAGGTATGCCGTTTGATTAACATATCGAAGAGTTTACTGTATGGCACCCTTTAAAATACAATAACGGCTAGTAAAAACAAATTACTAGCCGCTATTAAATACTTTCAATCTCTTATGCTATTATTTTTTAAAGACCCAATATTTTTGAAGAGTAAAATTAAAACCCAATGAAACGACTATTTCTACAATTAACTTTGAAAGTAAAAAATGCCAATGCATGATATCTACGAAGACATGTATCCCTAAGGATTTAAGACCGATACTGCCTAGCACAACAATAATAAATTTCCAAAGTTGACTACCTAGGGATTGTGCTGTACTATTGAAAGACCAATAACGGTTAATAGTAAAATTAACAACTGCACCTAAACTACCGCTTATCACATTGGAGAAGGGCGCTGAATATTTCAACACGGTATAGCAGAAAGTATAGATACCAAAGTCAGACAATCCACCTACAAAGGCGGACAACTGAACTTTCAGAAACTCTCGTACTTTCGCTGTCATCGATTAATAACTAGGATTGCTGACCTTCTTTTAGTTTAGCGGCTTTCTCTTCAGCATCTTTTAAATCACCTAACTTTAATAAATTCTTAGTATCTCCTAGATTAATAAAAAACAAGATAATACATATACCAAGAACACTATAGTTAAGGGATCCAGGCACAAAAACCTCAAGAACCAATACTGCAGAAATAATCACGCGAATTTCAGTGGGTCCGACAACTCCGGCATCAATCGTATATTTATCAGTAATACGATAACGAAGCTGCGAGATAATCATCGCCCAACCGTATAAAGCCACTAATGTAAACCCAAGATACTTAAAATCTCCCTGGGCATATAAAACATAGCCAAGACCAATAAACACGGTACTCACCCAATCCATCACGATATCTAGTGCGAAGCCATACCACTTCCTTGACTTATTTCTGTAGAAAGCAATTCTACCGTCTAAAGAATCGCCAAACCACTGCACAAAAAAACCAATGATACCCAACAACAGGTAATTGATATGCACATATTCAGCAAGAAGAAAACTACCAAGGATCATGAATGAACCAAATAAACCGATAGCTGTTAGTCCGTCCGAAGTAATCCAATTTGGAATACGAGGTACTAAATAGGTAATTAACCTTTGTTCAGGATTACTTAGGATGTTCGTCCGTTTTCTGTCCTGGAACAATTTTTTATTGATTTTTTCGTCACTCATTATAATAATATTTATAGCCAATTATGGCTTTTATACCAATCTAAACTCTCCTTTAGACCGCGCTCCAAATCATATTTTGGATTAAAGTCTAAATTTTCCACCGCACGCGTAATATTACAGCCCCAATTTTCCGCTGTCAACTCCCCTAACCTTTCCGGATAAATTACGGGCGTTTTATCTGAATTCTTATACAGATTTTGAGAGACTTGCGCGAACATCTTCACTAATCCCAGAGGAATATGAATACGAAATAGCTTTTTCTTCAAAGTAGACTTAAAGATATCCGCCATTGCGTACCTAGAATATACTAAACCATCAGAGATATTATAGAATTGTAGGCCCTTTTGTTCAACTATGCAGCCTTGCAATAAGACATCACATAAATCTTTCACATAGATAAAGCTCAATTTCTGTGGATTTCGTCCGATATAAGGATCTAGTCCTTTATTCATCGTATCGAATAGAATAAAAATATCCTTTTCTCGAGGACCATAAACCGCTGTAGGGCGAAATACAGATATCGGAGAGTCAGCAAATTTTTCGCGAATCATCAGCTCGGAAGCCCTTTTACTTCTTCCATAAACCGTAACCGGCTGATATGGCGATGATTCATCGATTAATTTTTCACTATTGTAAGCTATGGGTCCGATTCCAGCAAGACTACTTACATAAACAATTCGCTCCACTGGAACACTTGCGCAGGTTGCGGCTTGTAAAATCGCTTCTGTGTAGCCAACATTAACGGCAGTCATCTGCTTTTCATCCTTCGCTTTGGTCATCGCCGCCGCATGAATGATGTAGCTATATTGTTCTTCTTCGAATAAAGTTTTAAGATTTTCGCTATTTCCCAGATCCGGGAAGACGAATTTATCGACAAACGGTGCTATTTGATCAGTTTTACTGCTCTTTCTAACGGCAGCATGCACCTCAAGGCCCATACGTTGGGCCGCTTCTACCAGGTGAGAACCTACAAATCCGCTCGCACCGGTAATGAAAATTTTCTTTTTCATATTGCTTTTTCGTACAGACGATACCGCTTGTAGAAATCTGCGTTGATTTGCTCGATCGCGTGATTCATCATATAGTTATGGTCAAGCATCCAAGAGCATTCTGCCTCAACAATACCTTCAGGCATTGCATTTTTAATAATTCTGCCGTATAAACATGCTTCAATACCAAGTTTACGATAGTTATCCAATACCCCAAGCATTAATACTCTCAGCGTCTTGATTTTCTTTTTACCGAAAAGTAATTTAAAAAGACCTGTCGGCAATAGTCTTCCGCGTTTAATATTAATTAAGATTTCATTGATATTTGGAATACCTAAGGCAAATCCAACGATTTCCTCTCCTTTCTGTGCAAGAATGCAGTATTTAGGATCGACAATCATTTTCAGATCTTTGGCAACGTAGAAAAACTCATCGTCTGTCATCGGCACAAAGCCAAGATTTTTATCCCATGCTTTATTGTAAACAACTTTGATCCGTTCTGCTTCGTTTTTGAAATCCTTTAAATTGATTTGTCGCAATTTAATGCCTGAGCGTTCTAAACGAGCTTCCAGTTTATCTAATAGGAGAACTGATCGATGACTCGCATTTGCTTTATTAACAAGATAAGCCCGTAGATCTTCTTTTTTGTTGAAGCCTGCATTGGTTATCAGATCAATATAATAAGGAAAATTATAAGGCATCATGGCCATTGGAGGTCGGTCAAAACCTTCTACCAATAAGCCACAAGTATCGTTTGTACTTAAATTGATTGGTCCAACAATATTGTTGGCACCTTTACTCTTTACCCAAGCCATTGCAGTTTCGAGGAGTTTATCTGCTACCTCTTGATCGTTAATACAATCAAAAAAGCCAAACTGCCCTTCATTGACTTGATTAAAGTTATTATGATTTACATTGTAGATGGCAAGCACCCGTCCTACAATCTTACCATCTTGATAAGCTAAAAAGGGCTGTGCTTGCGAATGTTTATAAAAAGGATGTTTTTTCGGATTGAGCAAATCCTCTTGTCCTAAGAACAACTCCGGGACATAATTAGGATCAGCCTCGTAGAGATCATGCGGAAAATCAATGAAGCTAGCTCTTTGGCTCTTCGTTTCTACAGGAACAATCGTGATCACAGCCTTTATATTTTAATTATCCAATATAACTTTCTACTTCGAGTGCTTTGAAAACTTTTGCTAATTTCTCTACAGCTTCATCGATTTGATCGAAAGTATGTGTAGCCATTAAAGAGAAGCGGATTAAGGATTCTTCAGCAGGTACTGCCGGAGCAACAACAGGGTTTACAAAAACTCCGTCGTCTTGCAGCATTTTAGTTACTATATAAGTTTTTTCGTTATTTCTTACGAATACTGGTAAGATTGGACTTTCTGTAGCACCTAAATCGAATCCACTATCTAATAATAGCTTTTTCGCATAGTTTGTATTTGCCCATAATTTCTCTATGTGTTCAGGCTCCGTTTGGATAATTTCTAATGCTTTCAAAGTAGAAGCAACAGACGCCGGCGTCATACTTGCACTAAACATTAAAGAGCGAGCTCTATGTTTTAAGAATTCGATAGTATCCTTATCTGCTGCAACAAAACCACCAAGTGACGCTAGCGATTTACTGAAAGTACCCATGATTAAGTCTACATCTTCTGTAAGACCAAAATGAGATGCTGTACCCGCTCCTTTCTCGCCAATCACACCTAAACTATGTGCATCATCACACAATATCGCAGCGTCGAATTCGTTAGCTACTTGAACAAGTTCAGGTAACTTAACAATGTCTCCTTCCATACTGAAGATACCATCTGTTGCAATCAACTTAAAGCTTTCTTCTGGTAAACGAGACATTTTATCGCGAAGATCATCGATATTATTATGTGCGTATTTTATCACCTTAGAGAAAGACAAACGGCTACCATCAATAATTGATGCGTGGTCACGTTCATCCAGTAGAATATAGTCATTACGACCTGTAAGGCATGATAATGGTCCTAGATTCGATTGGAAACCCGTACTGAAAAGAATAGCTGCGTCTTTACCAACATAGTCAGCCAACTTTTCTTCAAGTTCCACGTGAATATCTAATGTACCATTAAGAAACCTAGAACCGGCACAACCGGTACCGTATTTGGCCAACGCATCCTGCGAAGCTTGAATGATACGAGGATCAGTCGTTAAACCTAGGTAGGAATTTGATCCAAACATTAATACTCTGCGGCCATCGATAATAACCTCTGTATCTTGTTTAGATTGAATAGGTCTAAAATAAGCGTATAAGTTTTTCGATTTGATTTCCCCTAGTTCGCCATTTAAAAACCGTGCAGTTCTTTCGTTTAATTTTCCCTTGCTCATTCGTCAGGTATCTATATTCTCAATAATATTTACTTTTTGAACTTTTAACAAAAAACGTCAAAAATCCCACAAAGGTACAAAACTACGCCTAACTATTAAATAATATAAGTGTAACTTTTACCTTTCGATACAAAAAATCGTCGCAAACATACAAAACTTAAACCTCAATTTAGCTTTATTTTGACATATAAATATCATAAAATTAAATTAATATTAACAGATTGTTTAGTATAAAAACACTGTTAGTTTTGCTAATTTTCCCAAATTGTTACCTTTGTGCTTCAAACGAAACGGACAAAATGGCAATTTCATCAACAGTTAACATAAAAAACAAGCGTGCTTCCTTCGAATTTCACCTGTTAGATCGCTATGTCGCTGGCATTGCCTTACTCGGAACAGAGATAAAATCCATTCGTCAAGGTAAAGCGAATATTAACGATAGCTTCTGTTCGTTTTTCGAAGATGGCCTTTATATTCGTAACATGCATATCGCAGAGTACTCTTTTGGTTCATTTTATAATCATGAAGCTAAGCGTGATAGAAAGCTATTGCTAACTAAGAAAGAGCTCAAGAAATTGCGTGAAAAGGGCGAAGAAAAAGGATATACGATCGTTCCTCTTCGTATTTTCGTTAATGAACGCGGATACGCAAAGATTGAGATCGCCTTAGCTCAAGGTAAAAAAGACTTTGACAAGCGCGACAGTATCAAAGAACGTGAATCCAAACGAGAGCTCGACCGCGTTATGAAACGATAGCCTCTGCTCTACGCTGATAATTTCCAGGTGTCATATGTTCTCTTTTTCTGAACATACGAACAAAATAATTTACATCCGAAAATCCGCAGGCATAGCAAACTTCTTTTACAGACAATTTTGATTTAAGTAGTTCCTTAGCTTTGCTTAGACGCTCTTGAATTACTAATTCCATTGGAGTAATCCCTACTTCTTCTTTGAACACGCGAAATAAGCTCGCGTTACTCATGTTAACATGTTGACTTAGTTGATCAATGGTTAGCTTATCATTTATATTTTTAGTGATAAAATTCCGGATATGAACAAGCAAATTATTATGTTGCTCTGTTCCTGGGCTAACAACTGTAGATAATTTCTGTTGTTGTATAATCCTGACTAGCAACTCTTTGAAAAGAATATCCGATAAAACATCTTTGAGTGGATCATTGCTGGTCATCGTAGAAAATAGGCGATCTGTTAACGAGGCAATTTCACTCGTATTAGCAAAATGTACATTTTCCCAAGAGAGATTCCATTGCATGCTTTTATTTTCTTTGGGATAACTTTCATTTAGATAATTCAAGGTTTTCTCGATTTTATCAGCCGATACCACCAAAGCCGTACATTGGGTTGGATCTTGCAGTGCTGCATCGGGAAAATCTATTTGCATAGGTTTCAGGGCAGGTAAAACAATCGTTTCTCCAGGGTAATAATCGAATGCTGGCAAATCGTTTACATGCATTACTTTCTTACCTTTCAGCATATTGATTATTACCATATCGTTAAACTGTAGAGGCACTAAGTTGCTCGCTTCATAGGTTTCATAGATGTTCAACTCGAAACTATCAAGGGTATACGCTCTTCTATTTTCAACCAATGTACTCAACTCCTTTTCTTTCGAAAACGGGAGAGCACGAATCAGATTTTTTCCGCTCATATCATACACATTTTATAATTGGTTGCTTATCAAATATATAAAATCTATTGATATTTCAAAACCTTCTGTCATCCCATTCGTCTTATTAACGTCAGATTTTGATAAATAAGCGTCTTGATAGAATAATGCTATTGTCTGCGAGGATAATGCTACTGTCAAACTTTCGTTAAGCTTACATTTGGAATAGTGACAATATAAACTTGAAAAAACGATAATATGAGTGCACTAGCAAGACCATCGTTCAAAGAACGATATGACAATTACATTAATGGAGAATTTGTAGCTCCAACGCAAGGAAAATATTTTGATAATATTTCCCCATTAGATGGAAAACCTTTCACACAGGTTGCTCATTCGACCAAAGAAGATATTGACAAAGCTGTTGCATCTGCAAAAAAAGCATTCGAAACTTGGGGCAAAAGCTCAACAACTGAGCGTAGTATCATCTTGAATAAAATAGCCGATCGTATCGAGCAAAATTTAGAGAAGATTGCTATCGTTGAAACTGTTGACAATGGTAAAGCTGTTCGTGAGACCTTAAATGCTGATATCCCATTAGTAGTTGACCATTTCCGATATTTCGCTGGAGTAATCCGCGCGGAAGAGGGATCATTATCAGAATTAGATGCAAATACGGTTTCTTTAATTGTAAACGAACCTGTAGGCGTTGTTGCACAGATTATCCCTTGGAACTTCCCAATCTTAATGGCTGTATGGAAATTAGCGCCAGCTTTGGCTGCCGGATGTACAGTCGTATTGAAGCCAGCAGAGAGCACACCAACTTCTATTCTGGTTTTAATGGAATTGATAGGTGATCTAATTCCTCCCGGAGTAATAAACATCGTGAATGGGTTCGGCTCTGAATTAGGGCGTCATTTAGTTACACACCCAGATGTAAACAAAGCTGCATTTACTGGTTCTACCGCAACAGGACGTCTAGTGATGCAATATGCTACAGAAAATATTATCCCAGTGACCTTAGAATTGGGTGGTAAGTCACCGAATATATTCTTCTCTTCCGTTATGGACGAAGACGATTCATATCTCGATAAAGCTATTGAAGGAGCTGTACTATTCGCTCTTAATCAAGGCGAGATCTGTACATGTCCATCGCGCTTATTAATTCAGGAGGACATCTATGATAGATTTATCGCACGTGTAGTTGAACGTGTGAATCAAATCAAAGTGGGCGATCCTTTAGACCCAACGGTTATGATGGGTGCACAAGCATCGAAAATCCAAAAGGATAAGATTATGTCTTATATCAAATTGGGTAAAGAAGAAGGTGCAGAAGTATTGACTGGTGGTGATGAAAACCACTTAGGTGCTGGATTGGAAGAGGGCTATTACATTAAGCCTACCTTATTCAAAGGCCACAATAAAATGCGTATTTTCCAGGAAGAAATCTTCGGTCCAGTATTAGCAGTAACGACGTTTAAAGATGTAGACGAGGCGATTGCAATTGCAAACGATACAATCTATGGTTTAGGTGCTGGAGTTTGGACGCGTGACGCACATGAGCTTTATCAAGTTCCGCGTGCTATTCAAGCTGGGCGTGTATGGGTTAACCAATATCACTCCTACCCAGCAGGTGCACCATTCGGTGGTTACAAACAATCAGGTATTGGGCGTGAAAATCATAAAATGATGTTGGCACACTACCGCCAGGCGAAGAATATGCTGATCTCGTACAGCAAAGAAAAACTTGGATTTTTTTAAAAATCAAACATACAATCGGGTAAGGGGTTATTTAGGTAACCCCTTTTTTATAATAGCGGATATGACTTCAAGAATAGATTTAACAGACAAAGCGAAAGAACTAATCCAAGAACTTACGGATAAGCATGGCCCATTGATGTTTTATCAAGCAGGTGGATGCTGTGAAGGAACACAACCTCAATGTTTTGAAAAAGGAGGATTCTATCCCCGAATGAATGACGCCATGATTGGTTTAGTCGAAGGATATGAATTCTGGATTGATAGAGACCTTTTCGAATATTGGCAATTCTCACATTTTACATTAGATGTATTAGATGGCTTTGGTCCAGGAGGCTTCTCATTAGAAACTCCGCTCGGAAAAACATTTAAAATTCATTACAGATTATTCTCGGAAGATGAATTAAAAGATCTGGAACCTGTGACTCGCTATTAGCGAGCAGTTGACATTAGTAGTCAGTAAAACAATTGCCGCTTGACGTTAAAGCCCTGTGGGTTCAATATAGGGATAAGCAATCTTTAGAAACAATTTCTGTTCTTTATCTTATGTCATAGATAATTAACATTTCACCTACATTTTCTTCTGTTTTAGAATAAAAATCAATCTTTGTTAAGATCATTTAATCAAGCTACTTGTCAATAAGTATCAAGTATTGGTTAGAAGATCGAAGAACAAACGGTAAATTCTAAAAACAACATCTACATGTCAGAAATATTCAATCCACTTAAATTAAAAAATCTAACCCTTTCTAACCGCATTATTGTCTCTCCTATGTGTCAATACACAGCAGAAGATGGTTTTGCGAACAACTGGCACCTTGTCCACTTAGGACAGTTTGCTACTGGAAAAGCAGGAGCAATTATCCAAGAAGCGACAGCTGTTGTTCCTGAGGGGAGAATCTCCTACGGGGATTTAGGTATATGGAAAGATGAACATATTGCGAAATATCAAGAAATAACGAAGTTTATTAAAGAGCAAGGTTCTATCCCAGGGATCCAGCTTGCACATGCGGGTCGTAAAGCAAGCACCGACAAACCATGGATAAGCAGGAAACAGTTCGCACCCAATGAAGAAAATGGATGGCAGACTGTCTCATCCACTGACATCCCTTATCTCGAATCAGAACATGCACCTAAAGCTTTGACGCTTGATGAAATAAAAGGATTGGTAGAACAATTCGCCGATGCAGCGGAACGCGCTGTGAAGGCTGGATATCAAATCATCGAAATCCATGCTGCTCATGGTTATCTAATCCACCAATTCTTATCGCCGTTAATTAACAATCGAACTGATCAATACGGAGGAAGTTTTGATAACCGCATCCGATTGTTATTAGAGATCGTTGCGGCAGTAAAAACAAGACTGGATGAAAGACATAGCTTATGGGTTCGTATATCTGCTACCGATTGGGCAGAAGAAGGATGGGATATCGAGGCTTCAATAGCACTCGTAAAAGTACTGAAGGAAGCTGGCGTTGAGGTCATGGATATATCCACAGGTGGAACTGTACATTGGCAGAAAATACCTGTAGAACCAGCATATCAAGTACCGTTTGCCACGAGAATAAAACAAGAAACCGGCATTATTACCGGTTCTGTAGGACTTATAACTTCGGCTGCTCAAGCCAATGAAATTGTAGAAAGAAATCAAGCCGACTTCATCCTCATTGGACGGGCTTTCCTAGACGACCCACATCTTGTGTACCATTGGGCAAAAGATTTGTCCGTCGACTTAGCGTGGCCTCATCAGTATGAGCGAGCGAAGTCTTAATCAAAGAAAATTAATCAAGAACATCTAGCCCTTCCAATACTGGAATGGGCTTTTTGTCGTCATCGAGCGCAACCAAAGTGAAACGTCCTTGAATAGCCAATTCACGACCATCATGGTACATACTCTCGACGAAAATCTCGACAAAAACTTTTAAGCTTGTACGGCCAATAGACTCAACCTTAGCAACGGCTTCCACGATACTCCCTGAAGGAATCGCTTTATGAAAATCAATCTTATCCGTAGAAACTGTAACTAACTGTTTTCGGCAAAAGCGGGTACCACACATAAAAGTTACCTCATCCATCATTGCCAGTGCTTTGCCACCAAAAAGGGTATCATGGTGATTAGTGTGGAAAGGAAACACGGTCATCGTGATGCGTGTTTCACTTGCATCAATACGTTCTTGAACTGTCATTTTGTAATTTGTGACCGCAAAGGTAGGAACTAATTTTCATTTTCGACAAGTACGCCTATCCCCTTTAACAATAACGATGCGTTAAAAATAGTACATGGGCCATCCTTCAACTTATAATCGAATAACATTTCTGCACCATGCACTTGAATATCAAAATGATAGTTCTTTAGATTCTGTGGATAATCTTTTGCCATTTCTGCCAATTGCAAATCATGCGTAGCAAGCATCCCCTTTCCTTTCAATCCTATTAACTTTTTAATAATTGCCTTGGAGCCTAAATATTTATCAACGGAATTTGTTCCACGTAGCATTTCATCAATAAGAAAATAACTCGCAGGAATCTCCTCTACACGCTCCAGGATAAACTTCATGCGATCAAGTTCCGCTTTAAAAGTCGAAGTGCTCTCATTCAGCGAATCCTTAATACGCATATAAGTTACTAGCTCATAAATTGGAATAGAAAACTGCTTTGCACAGACTACTGCACCCGCATAAGCCAGGACAGCATTGACCCCAACGGTCCTTAAAAATGTACTTTTACCTGCCATATTCGAACCGGTAATCAAAGCAATTTGATGATCCTCGGACGAATAATCATTCGCAACAGACTTGTCGGAACTAATCAAGGGATGATTAAGCTCCTCCGCTCTCAAATGATCATTGATAAAATCTTGCTGAATCGAAGGAAGTACCCAATGTGGAAAATTATAACGCAGAATAGCCAATGAAATTAGCGATTCGTATATGCTGATTGCATCGAATCCAGACACTATCGTATCTTGATAGCTATCCTTCCACTTATTGATGGCCATAACTTGCTTAAAGTCCCAAAGGAATATCATATTCAAAATAGCGCCCACTAACATATTATTACGGGCATCCAGCTTATCAATCAATTGTCCCAATTCGCGGATAACAGAAGATAGCTTCTTATCTTGTTCTTGCAAGCTCAATTTACTCTGCAACGTCTTGTTTAAAGTAGCATGATATTTCCTATCCTCAATCAGTTTAATAGCATCTGCAAAGGCAATAAGCGACACCCCTATCTTATCGATTTTGTTAGAGAACTGACTTACCTTTCCTGCCTGACTCATCGTCCATAAAAGATGTACAATCCCAAGCATAATCAGATACGAGGAAATATTAAAAAGAAACAGAGAAACTAGGATACCTGCTAAGAAGATCCAGGGTGCTACCGGTACGTATAAGCGCATAAACGCATTTCCGAAAGCCATGGACCTGTCGTGAAAATAACTTTGAATGTAGGTTCTTAAATTGACTTTAGACCCTAAATTAAAAAGCATCTTCGTTTGAAATGACTGCAAATGTTCTGGATCTTCACTCAATTCTGTAGACGCTTCTTGGCGTTCCAGAATATCCGCTCTTCCAGCAGCCTTCAAAAGCCATCCTGCCAATTCAGTGATACCATCCTTTGTCGCACAGCGATTAATTTTCGAAAATAATGAGTGTGGACCAAATATATCGAGATCGCCAGTATAAGGATGCTTTGGATCTTCAAACGCTGTCCCATCTGCATATATATTTTTGTTCTCTTCGATCATCTTGATCTCATTCTCATTGATCTGCAGAAATACCTTCCTTTCCTCCAGCTTACGTTCCAATTTACTATGTCGGAATACCAGATAAATAAAGAGCAAGATCACCCCAATGATTGTCCCAACGACCAAAAAGATATTATTGGTCTTAAAAAGTTGAAATACTAAAATCCCTCCACCGATCATGATTGCTAGGCGCAAAAAAGAGTTTCTCGTCATTTGCTTCTCTAGACTTCCAATCGTTTCCCGAACTGTCTTTATGTTGTTATGATAAAATACGTGACTCATGCGTTAAAAATAAAAAAAGCCCAGCAAAGCTGAGCATAATATCTTTTTAAATAGCAACCTTCGATCTTTTTACCAAGCTTGATCACCAACAAGTGGGACAAATCGGAAGGTATCTAATTCAATACGTTCAAAATCGTTCTCCCCAACTCGAAGAATGGTTACCATCTTTTGAAACTGTTCATCACCAACCGGAATGACCATTAATCCTCCAAGGCGCAATTGCTTTAACATCTTCTCTGGAACAAAAGGTGCCCCAGCGGTCACGATAATTTTGTCGTAAGGCGCATGAGCAGGAATACCTTTGGAGCCATCTCCTAAAAAGAAATTCGGCTTATAGCCCATGTAAGGTAGCACTTGTATGGTCCGTTGGTATAGGTTTTCTTGGCGTTCAATGGTAAAAACATTAGCGCCCAATTCTAATAAAATACAAGTTTGATATCCCGAACCCGTTCCAATCTCCAACACCTTATCCCCTTTGTTAATATGCAAGAGCTGACTTTGATAAGCAACTGTATATGGCTGAGAAATTGTTTGCCCATCACCAATCGGAAAAGCGATATCACGATACGCCTGATTCCAAAAGGTTTCGTCGAAAAAGAAATGTCTAGGAACCTTCCCAATGGCGTTTAACACCCGCTTATCGTCAATACCACGCTTCTCAAGGTGTCTCACGAGCTGTTTCCTAGCCCCTTGTTCCCGATAATTATCTACAAACTTGTATGCCATATCGCTCAAAAATACCCTTAATTTATTACATTTTTAAGCTTAAAATGCAATTCACTAAAGGTCAGAAGCATGTCCAATTTTCCTTAAAAACAAACAAAACCATGAATTAATTCGTAAATTAGAACATCGATTTGCGCTATCTTATTGCATCGCACAACGTTGCAAAATTAGGTATCCACATCATGCGACAAAGTCTATTCAAAATGGATATAAACTCTATATTTAGAAACCAAGTACAAAACATGATCCCCATGAGGCAATTATTTACAATTATCCTAATCGCTCTTTTCCAAATCAACACACTATCCGCACAAGAACAGCAAGCTTCTCCAAAAGATGATGATATCATTAAGGTATTAGCTATTGGTAATAGCTTCTCGGAGGATGCATTGGAAAACTATCTTTATGAGATGGCGAAAGCTGCGAATAAGAAGATCGTCATCGGCAATTTATATATTGGAGGCGCACCGCTAACCTTGCACTTAAAAAATGCACACAACAATAATAAAGCATATAATTATCGTAAGATCAGCTTAGACGGCACAAAAACGAAGACCGATAAAGTTAGTATTGAAGAGGCCTTAGCAGATGATAATTGGGATTTTGTAAGTCTCCAACAAGCAAGTCCACTATCGGGAAAATATAGTGTAATTATGGAAACATTACCAGATGTATGGACCTATGTATTTGCACACATCAATTCGGATACTAAATTGGTATATCATCAAACTTGGGCTTATCAAAAGGACTCCAAACACGAGGGATTTAAGAACTACAATCAAGATCAAATCGTTATGTACGATAGTATAGTCAATGCTACCTCTCAAATCGATAAATCGGGGGATTTCAGTTTTGTTGTGCCTAGTGGAACAGCAATTCAAAATGCACGAACTAGCAGTATTGGTGATCACTTCACCCGCGATGGTTATCACCTTGATCTCGACTACGGACGATTCACCGCAGCAGCAACATGGTATGCCAAGCTCTTTAATTTAGATCCAAGAAAAAACAGCTATAAACCTGAAAAGTTAACAGATCTGCAGGCTAAAATTGCAAAACAAGCAGCACAAAAAGCCGTAAAAAAACCATTCAAAATCTCTCGAATCAAACTTTAAGATAGATGACTCAAGATGTCAGACATTAGATCAAAAATGTCTGACATCTTGCTTGTCCCTTTTTATTCAAAGCTTATTTGTATAAACAACTTTGATCTTTCTGGACTAAAAGCCTTAATAACCAAAATCTAACCTCGGGAAAAGCCAATTTTCCATATCGACTCTATTTTCTTACCTGACTTCTCGAAAATCTAATTCCTAATACGGATCAACATCAATCTGAACTCGAACTCCTTTATTCTTTTTATCCAGTTCGAAATGTAGAATTGCCTGTTTAATTAGCTCTTTAACTTTGGCAATCGAAATATCTTTACGTTCAATCTTAAGGGTGATTGTTTGAATAAAATTATTCCGTACTCTAGCGACTAATGGCGGCTCTGGCCCTAACACACGCGGACCTAAAGATTGACGCATTAGAGAGGCCAAATGATCTGCTGCTGCATGCACCAAATCTTTATCCGGATGCTTAACATCCAATTTTATTAATCTATAAAAGGGAGGATACTGATAATTTTTTCGCTCAGTTACTTCCGTCATAAACATTCCATCGTAATCATGATTTTTAACCTGATCTAATATTCGATGGTTAGGTGTATAGGTCTGAATAATCACAGTACCTTCCGCCTGTCGACGGCCAGCACGACCTGCAACCTGCGAAAAAAGAGAGAAAGCACGTTCATACGCTCGGAAATCAGGGAAGTTAATCATACCATCTGCATTGATAATACCAATTAAACTCACATTTCCAAAATCTAGCCCCTTCGTGATCATCTGTGTCCCAATCAAAACATCAAATTCTTGGTTATCGAAAGCCGAAATCACGCGATCAAAGCCATATTTACCCTTGGTCGAATCGAGGTCTAAGCGACCGATTCGTAGGTTGGGCATTAATAATTCAAGCTCTTCTTCTACCCTTTCCGTACCGAAGCCCTTACTTTGCATATTAGGCATTCCGCAAGCAGGACAAACATTTAGCGTATCTTCAGAAAAACCGCAATAGTGGCAATGCAGAAGATTACTTGTTTTATGATAGGTAAGACTTACATCACAATTCACACATTTAGCAACGTAGCCACATGTTCCACACTGCAAAAAAGGAGTATGACCTCTTCTATTTTGAAACAAGATTATTTGTTCCTTTCTGTCAACCGCTTCTTGTATCGCCGTCAACAAAGCCTTACTGAAATAGGAACTCATTTCATCTTTTCGGGACGCTTCTGTAATATCAACGACTTGAATTTGAGGAAGCTTTGCATCCCCAAAGCGTTCCAGCAACTCGACTAATCCGTATTTTCCGGATTTAGCATTATAGTATGATTCGACAGAAGGTGTTGCTGAACCTAATAATACTTTAGCCTGATGTTGATAGGCCAGATATATCGCCGTATCTCGCGCATGATAGCGCGGCGCCGGATCATATTGCTTATAGGAGTTTTCGTGCTCCTCGTCGACAATAATTAACCCTAAATCCTTAAAAGGAAGAAATACTGAAGATCGAGCACCAATAACAACTTGAAATTCGGACTTACGAACCTTGTGCCAAACTTCAGCGCGTTCATTATCATTGAACTTGGAGTGATAAACTCCTAACTTATCGCCAAAATGAAGTTTCAAGCGTTCAGTGATTTGCGCAGTCAATGCAATTTCAGGCAATAAATATAATGCGTTCTTTCCCTGAGCTAACGCCTCTTCGATTAAACGAATATAAAGTTGAGTTTTTCCAGATGCAGTAACACCATGTAATAAGACCACATCCTTCTCGTTAAAAAACCGCTTTATGCTATCGTAAGCCGATTGTTGAGCGTCGCTAAATTTAAAATCGGGCGATAGAATAACGTCTGCTCCTTCAAAACGACTAACGACTTTTTCTTCAACCTCTAAAACACCTTTATCGATTAAACCAGTAATCGCTGATGTTCCACATCCACTTGCTTCCATCAAGTCTTGACGAGAAATATCGGTCTTCGTTTTTCGCAATTGAAAATAAGCAAGTATTGCATCTTGCTGTTTTGGCGCACGATTCAACTCATCCAGTAAGCCGCGTTTGCTCTCATCATCAAAAAATACTTTCGACAATTTCAAAAAGACCTTAGTCTTTGGTTTATACTTTTCTTTGATCTCCTCAGAAATCAATATATAGCCATGTTCAAATAAACTTCGTAATAATGGAAACACCGATTTCTGTCCCAATATCTTCATCACATCGTTGACAGACAACTCCCCCGCAACATCCAATGCATCGAGAACCATATAGCCCTTATCGGAGAGCAAGGAACGATCCAAGTCTGGATTTTCAGAAGCCACGATTTTCGTTTCCGAAGCCATTTTTAAAGCCGCGGGAAGTGCAGCTTGCATAACATCGCCGGTATGACACATATAATATTCTGCCATCCAATCCCAGAGTTGCAATTGTCGTTGATTAACAATTGGATCCTCATCGGCGACATCTAAAATATACTTGGCCTCATACCTCGCTGGTGCTTCTTCTTGAATAGATTTCACAATCGCGGAGTAGATCTTGTTCTTTCCAAACTGAACGATAACACGTACGCCAATTTCTATACGTTCGTTTAGTTCAAATGGAACTCGATAAGTATAGGTCTTCGCAATAGCCAAAGGTAATACGACTTCAACAAATAGTGTTTTCCGATCTCGGGGCAACAATTCCAATTCAGACATACTACAAAAATATAGAAATAAAGGATTATCGGACGCTATTTATCGGATTAAATAAGTGGAATACGAAAGCTAATCTAAACCCAATTCATTAATCATCGCTTGATAATTATTGAGAAAATAATGATATAACTTAAAAGCGTCTGTAGCTTCATAATCCGTCGGTAATATTCCGCGATCTGAAACTTCAAAAATATCTGCACCTGGATAGGCCAGTAAAATAGGTGAATGCGTAGCGATAATAAATTGAGAATCCTTCTCGACTAATTCCTTCATCTTTATCATCATCGCAAATTGGCTAGTGATAGAAAGAGCCGATTCGGGCTCATCAAAAATATATAGGCCTTTACCGAATAACCGATGATTAAAAAAAGAAAGGAAACACTCTCCATGGGATCGCTCATGCAAATTACCTCCATACACGCTTTCTAATGTGCCTTCATCTCCCTCAAAGACACGTTCGACTTCTGACGAAACATTGTAAAAGCTCTCTGCACGTAGAAAAAATCCATCTTGATTACGTTCTGTCCCTCGCACTAGGGTTATACTTTCGAATAAATTAGAGTGTGATTGCTTCGTGTCAAACCTAAAATTGCGACCTCCACCTTCAGGATTAAAACCCGAATTGATCGCAACAGCTTCTATTAAGGTCGATTTTCCCGATCCATTCTCACCAACGATAAACGTAACTGGCTTTCGAATATTCAGTTCGTCTAAGTGAAAAATTGAAGGAATATTATGCGGATAGAATTGGCGCAAATCCCGATCTAAATCATTCCTTATCTGCTTAATATAAATCATTTGAGAATGAAAATAATAAAATCACAGGAAAAAAAGATTAAAAGATTTTTAAAAAAACCAAATACATGTTAGGCACTTCTTGCGTACATTATTGTCACCTTAACCCAAAAAAGAAGTATTTAAAGGCTTAAGCTACGACTAATGTACGGTTAAGCTAGGGCTAAGATCCAAAAGAAGTGCATAAAAAGAGAGAATGAGTTCATCACTCATTCTCTCTAAAAAACCTTATGGAAGGATATTTTTTATTGCAGGCAGATCAACGGATTCAACCGCAAGTATAAATGCTAACTTCTATATACTAATTTCTATAAACGCCCTGAAATGTATTCTGCGCTATGCTCTATGTTTAATAGCAGCGACAAAAAGTGCGATCCAGCCGACCATAAAACATAAGCCACCAATCGGTGTTATTGGACCGATTACTGAAATATTCTCTAATCCTAGCAAGTTTCTGGTACTTAATAGATATAAGGACCCTGAAAACAATAGAATACCTACTGTGAACATGATATATGACACTTTAATAGATTGACTTTTCGCTCTAGAAAAAGTAGATAAAAAGAGTAAGGCTAAAGTGTGGTAAAAATGGTATTCATTGGCAGTAGCCCAAGTTTCCAATTGTTTATCTGAGATCTTTCCTTCCAGCCCATGCGCGCCAAAAGCTCCTAATATCACGGCGAACAGACCGAAAAAAGATGCTGTTAAAATGATTTGTTTGTTCATAAATAAAGCTAAAATAACCGCTTGTAATATTTCGATTATAAATGTATAAAATAACTTCTTAAAAGCCTTCAATTTTTGCAATTTTGTCTATATTGAAGATTTATTACCTTTGAAGTATCAGGTTTAGCGTACATGAGAAATACAATTATTGTTTCAATACTCTTATTTATTGCGGTTGTCGTAGCGTCGGTTTTTTATTTTGGGGATCTAAATAAGGAGGAAAAGAAATCCGTTAAACCGATTAATTATTTACCAAACGACACCTATCTAATTAGCTCGTTTTTTAATGACGCTACCACCGATAATATTTTTAAAGATTTCGAGATTTTCGAAGCCATTATAGGGCACACCTTTCAAGATCATCTAACCCAGCTCAAGCAACAAATTCTACGAAACAAGGAAATTTCAAACTACTTGAATGACCAAGAAATGTTTGTTTCCTTCCATCCAGAAAAAAACAATATTGCTCTGTTATTCAGTATTCCCAGCAGCGAGAAAATTGATGCGGAAGTAATCAATCAATTGTTGCCAAAAATAGGGTCAGCTTATCAGGTACAACAGAAAGATACCCTTGGAATTAAATTGTTTAGCTATAAAGCGGAAAAATCAGATTCAACCTTCTATGTGAGTTACTTAGATGACATTTTTTTCGCGACCTATAGCAAGGATTTACTCCTTAAAACACTGGATAAAAAGACACCAAAATTTGAAGAAAAACAGATTGAGTTTTTCAATAAAAATAACAAGAGAAATACGCCATTTACAGTTTATTTAGCGCATCAGAATCTTCCTGCCATCGTCGATAAATATAGAAGAAATAAACCTGGTGATTTTCTTCGTCAGTTCATTAACTTAAAAGGACAAACGGCCTGGAATATTAATTATAAACAAGATGCATTAATGCTGTCTGGTGAGAGTGAACTTGAAGAGGTCAAAGGTCAGTATATTGCGCTGTTTGCTAATCAACGGAAGACAACGCAGCGTTTATACAACTACTTCCCGTCGAACGCCGCTATGTTTATCGAATATTCATATAGCGACGCAAAAACATGGCAAAGCGATTTAAAGGCATGGCATGCGGTAACTGACGATTCTAAACAATTGGAAGGGCAAACCAAGGAGATCGAAAAAGATAGATCAGATTTATTAACCACTTTTCAATCCGCCATGGGTGGCGATTTTGCCGTCGTCGAACAAAATAACAGTGATTACTTAGGATTTATCAATGTCCAAGATAGCAGTAAATTCTTAGACGTACTTAGTAATATCTCCGAATCTGTAGGCGACAGTACCTATCGTTTTCGATATGCGAATATCCCATACCGTTTCTACGGAGAGGGTATGAAAGCATTTAGCCGGCCGTATTTTACGAGAATTGATGGATTGATCGTTATGGCAAATCATCTCTCTACTTTACAACAGTATGTACAGAAATGGAAGCGAAAAGATTTGTTGATCGGCACGTTAGGCTTCAAAAACTATGAGAAAATTCAAGGAAACGAAGCAAATGTCACCGTATTTCTAAACACAAAGAATGCAAGTAATTTCCTGATCAATAATTTGGAGGCGCCCTACAGTAAGAATTTTAGAGATAACAAAGAATATAATTTACAAGAGTTCTATTCTTGGTCCTTACAATTAACTGGTAATTCGGGCAATTTCTTAAGTCGATTATACGCGATTTACAAAAGTAAAAACACGCTAGGCGTCACTCCTGAATGGACTTATACAATGGGTAGCCGACTAATTACGGGGCCCTTTGTATTTGAACAATCCGACACTTCTCAATTTATCCTTACACAAGAACAAGACCATACCGTCCATGCTGTTCATCCTTCAGGCAATAAGCTTTGGACAACACTTTTCTCGGGAAGAATCGTTGGAAAAGTACAGCAATTGAAAGACCGCAGTTTAATCGCTGTTACTGATCGTCGTCGATTATACCGTTTTGACACACAGGGTAAGAGTTTAAAAGGATTCTCAACAAGTATTAAGGATGAACCCGTTGCACAACCCACCTATGTCGACTGGGGTAATCAGCAAATGCTCTTAATTCCTGCCAAGAACCGAGTGATGGCTTACGATCTTGAAGGTGGACCTATAGAAGGTTGGGACAATGTGCAGGTGGAAGGTGAAATTTTAGGCCCCATTCAATTTCATGATAATAAGGCTATCATAACAAGCAGCTATGGTCGTGTATATTTCTTCGATAGCGAGGGGCATAAAGTTCAAGAAATTGATGTCCCTGGCGATATTAACTTTATCGGCAATGTCGGAATTGTAGTTCGTGAGAATCAGACCTTATATTATGCGTGTGATGACCTTGGCGATGTTTACAAAATGAACTCCGAAGGGCAAAGCAATAAAGTATTTGAGGGAAAATGGAACAGCAAGTTTCAAGCAGATTTCGAGAATGTACATAGTACATCGGCACCCGAACTAATTGTCCTTGATGGACCCCAACTCCAAGTATATGAGCTTGGTGATAGCTTAAGACGAGTGTATGAGTATACGTTTACGCAGAATGTAGAAAATAGGCCTTATTATTTCGCTTCGGGCACTGGGGGCTTATTGAGTTTAGGCATTGCGGCACAAGGCACTAACCTAATCTATTTATTTGCAGAAAACGGAACCCTTGTCGATGGTTTCCCTGTCGAAGCACAACCACTGTTTTATTATGGAAAAATTAACTACAACTCGGCTAACTATTTAATCTGCACACGACGAGATTTTAAACTCTATGCTTACCGGCACTAATGAACTAATCATCAAGACATTCCTTGCCTAAGCAGGGGCGTTAAATCCTTGTTAAAGGGGGATAGTTTTTTTTCTTAAGCCAACTTTTTTTCAGTAGGTTTGCATTCACAAAATACATATGTTACAAGGAGAAGAAAATTTACATTTATTAACCGAACCTAGAAAGATTATTATTACCACGCACCATAAACCTGATGGTGATGCGTTGGGCTCATCCTTAGGATTATATTACTGGTTAAAGAAAAA
This sequence comes from Sphingobacteruim zhuxiongii, assembly GCF_009557615.1. Taxonomy (NCBI): domain Bacteria; kingdom Pseudomonadati; phylum Bacteroidota; class Sphingobacteriia; order Sphingobacteriales; family Sphingobacteriaceae; genus Sphingobacterium; species Sphingobacterium zhuxiongii. Next base: position 874,110 of record NZ_CP045652.1, on the reverse strand, counting down.
CGGACATGATGTACAAATTGTGCTTTCATCGGATTTCCCGTCTTTCCTAGACTGGATGCCAGGACGTGAATCTTTGATTATTTATCCCGAGCAACCCGCTATTGCGCAGCAATTGTTTGATGATGCCGAGATTATTTTCTGCTTAGACTATAGTGCCCTTTCAAGAACAAATATTTTAGAATCGGTTATTCGTGAAGCTAAAGGTCAAAAATGGATGATTGATCACCATTTGGATCCGGAAGACTTCGCCTCTCTCTCCTATTGGAACTCCAATGCGGCAGCTACAGCGCAATTAGTTTACACTTTTATTGATGAGGTTTGCCATAAAGCAGATCAAGTTGATGAGTTAATAGCGACATGTTTGTATACGGGCATCATGACTGACACGGGTTCTTTCCGCTTCCGTTCGACAACTGCCGAAGTACACCGCATTATCGCTAACCTACTCGATGCTGGAGCTAAAAACTGGGAAATACACGAACATATATATAATAGCTCGACAGAAAATAGACTGCGCTTCTTAGGATATTCACTCATGAACTGCCTTGAAGTCATTCCAGAATATCATACTGCATTATTTGCTTTAACCAAAGAGGATCTACAAAAGTTTAATGTGACGACTGGCGATACTGAAGGTTTAGTAAACTATGCGTTATCGATAAAAGGCATTCGATTGGCAGGATTATTTGTTGACAGAACTGAATTAATTAAACTATCTTTGCGTTCTATTGGCGATATCCCTTGTAATGAGATCGCTAGAAAGCATTTCAATGGGGGTGGTCACCTAAATGCAGCAGGAGGAAATTCATCCGACGATCTGCATAGCGTGGTAGAAAAATTTAAGGCTATATTGCCTGAGTATAAGAATTATTTAACATAAGCATATTTTAAGCGTTATAAATAGAAAAATGAAAAAATCAATTTTATTATTGACAGCAGTAGCAAGTTTAGCACTTGCATCATGCCAAAATTTCAAAAAAGGAGAAGGTGGTTTAGAATACAAATTCCTGAAAGATAATGGCGGAGAGAAAGCTGTTGGTGGGGATGTTATTGCGATGGACATCGTTGTAAAGACTGATCGCGATTCACTTTTAGCAAGTACATATGATTTAGGGTTACCGCAAATCGCTCCGATTATGCCTGACTCTTTAATGCAACAAGCAGGCGCATATGCTGGTGACAACAACACCATTTTGAAAATGTTAGGCGAAGGCGATAGCGCTGTATTTAAATTAAACTTAGATACGATGGCAGCTAGAACTGGCCAACCAAAACCAGAATTCGCTGACAAATACATTGAGTATACAATCAAGGTTAGAAAACTTTTCAAAAGAGGTAACTTAACTGATTCAGTTTTATTTGAGCAAGTAAACCAATACTACTTAGCACAAATGGAAGGTTTGAAAAAAGCGGAAGAGGGTAAAATTGCTTCTTACATTGAGAAAAACAAATTACAACCTAAGAAAACAGCTTCAGGCTTACAATACGTAATCAAAGAAGAAGGTAAAGGTGCTAACCCTGTTGTTGGTGATACAGTTGTTATCAACTACACTGGTGCATTAACTAACGGAAAAATCTTCGATACAAATGATGTAGAATTAGCGAAGAAAAACAATAAATTCAACGCTATGCGTCCTTACGAGCCATTGCGCGTTCGCGTAGGTCATACTCCAGTTATCCCAGGATGGACTGAAGGTCTTCAATTATTGAAAAAAGGTAGCAAAGCGACGTTAATTATTCCTTCAGTATTAGGATATGGTGAGCGTCAGCAACAAAGTGAAATTCCAGCATACGCACCATTAGTGTTTGATGTAGAGATCGTGGATATCATTGCTGGTCCAAAAGGTGAACCTGCGGCTCCAACAATGCCTCAAATGCAAATTCCTAATCAAGCTCCAGTAAATTAAGACGAAATATTAATATATTTTCAATGAAGAGCGGTTTTTATTTAAAAAACCGCTTTTTTTTATGCCGACAAGGCAGTTTAGGTAACAATATGTTAACTTAGAGGCCATGGAAGGGAATAACAACGAACAACAGCTTATTTTAACCGACACACATACCCATATTTACTATCATCAGGGGACTGCATTGCTTGCAGAACAAATGGAGCGATGTTTCCAGAATGGCGTCACCCGATTGTTTCTTCCGAATGTGGACGTGGAGTCTATTCCGCAGGTAAAGAATACTTGCTTAGAATATCCAGCAAATTGCTTTGCCATGCTTGGCTTACACCCTTGTAGTGTCAAAGAGAATTACCGCGACGAACTAGCGACTATTCGTGCTGCAATTGCAGAAACTAAGATATACGCTATTGGTGAGATTGGTATAGACCTATATTGGGATAAAACAACTCTGCATATCCAACAAGATGCTTTTGCACAACAAATTGAATGGGCGAAGGAGATGGGCCTTCCGATTAGCATCCATTGCCGAGAAGCCTTTGATGAAGTTTTCGAAGTATTAGATCAACATCAGAATGGGCGTCTATTCGGCGTATTTCATTGTTTCACGGGAAATGAAGCTCAAGCGCAACGTGCTATTAATTTAGGCTTTAAACTTGGAATTGGCGGCGTGGTTACTTTCAAAAAAGCAGGCTTGGATGTCGTGTTACAAAACATACCATTACAACATGTTATCTTAGAAACTGATGCTCCATATTTGGCACCGGTACCCTACCGCGGTAAAGAAAACGAGAGCAGTTACCTATTACATGTCGCGCAAAAAGTTGCAGACGTCTATGAACGTCCATTAGCCGAGATCGCTAGCATAACAACACAAAATTCGAAAGAATTATTTAGTATCTAATTTTCCATGAATAATATCTTTATAATCTACACAGGGGGAACAATCGGGATGGTAAAAGATCCTGATTCGGGGACCTTTATACCCTTCGATTTTGAACTTATCGCAAAGAACCTGCCTGATTTAAGTCGATTAAATTATAAACTGACAGTTCATTCGTTCCAGCCCATTATTGATTCTTCCAATATGCGACCTAGCATTTGGTTAGAAATGGCGCAGCTCATTAAGGAAAATTATGCGCTGTACGATGGATTCGTTATTCTACATGGTTCCGATACGATGGCTTACTCAGCGTCGATGCTGAGTTTCTTATTAGAAGGATTACAAAAGCCTGTCGTTCTTTCTGGCTCTCAATTACCAATAGGAGAAATTCGTACAGATGCTCGTGAAAATCTAATGACTGCACTCGAAATTGCATCTGCAAAGCGAGACGGGCGTTCAATTATCCAAGAGGTATGCATCCTATTCGATAACAAGCTTTTCCGTGGAAATAGATCTTTCAAATATAATTCCGATAAATTTGAAGCTTTCCGCTCGCCAAACTATCCAGTATTAGCTGAGGCAGGCATACATATTCGATATAATGAGGAAGTATTGCAAGATAATACCGGTAAAGAGTTTATTAGTCATCATAATATTGATGACCGCGTTGCCGTATTGAAATTGTTCCCAGGTATCAATAAATCGACTATAAAAGCCGTACTAGATTCCGATGTTCGAGCAATCGTGATGGAAACCTTTGGCTCGGGAAATACAATGACTGATCAGTGGTTCCTCGATTTACTCAAAGAGGCGGTAGATAATGGCAAGAATATCCTAGATATCTCTCAATGTAAAGTTGGTTCGGTGGAATTAGGTCGATACGAGACATCCCAAGGCCTTGAAGCTATTGGTGTGCTTAACGGTTACGATATGACATTTGAGACAGCTGTAACTAAGCTAATGTACCTACAGGGTGAATTAGAAAGTCAGGAGGAAGTTGCTTATTGGGTTCAACAAAGTATTCGCGGTGAGCTAACTAAAAATGATTAGTTAGCACATCAGCAACGACAAACGTACTTCCGCCGATAAATATCAACTCATTGTCTTTAACTTGTTCTTTCGCCGAAAGGAACGCGTCTGAAATACTATTATAATCATTTCCTTTTAATCCAAAAGTTGCGGCAAGTTCACGCAGTTGATCCGCAAGCATAGCACGGGGCATCTCAGGAGCAGCAAAATAATAAACTGCGTCTTTAGGTAGCTGAGGTAGAATATGAGACAAGTCTTTATCACGCATGGCACCAAAAATGAAATGCAATTTATCGTACGATAAACTAGCTAGATTTGCTAATACTTCACGAATTCCATCTTCATTATGACCTGTATCGCAGATTATCCATGGATGATCGCTAAGTGTCTGCCATCTTCCACGTAAACCTGTTGATTCTTGTACATGGCTTAATCCGTAGACAACTTTCTCATGAGGAAGATTAAAACCTAATTCACGAAGTTTATCTATGGCATATAATACTCCTAAAATATTCTTTTGTTGATATCCACCGGCAAGATCTAAATGCCAAACGGTCGACACCTGCTTTACATTATTTAAAATATCAATATACAGTCCATCAGTCTTTCGATTTACCGCTTCTACCTGATAATAGTCATTTGCAAAATATAGTGAAGCGTTCAACGCTGCGGCTTTATCTTGGAAAACATGTTGAATAGCAGCTTGTCGTTCGGAAATCACAACAGGCGTACCTTCTTTAATGATTCCGGCTTTCTCACCAGCGATTTCTTCCAATGTATTCCCCAACACATTCATATGATCCATACCTATATTGGTAATCATACTTAGTTCAGGTTGAATAATATTCGTACTGTCTAATCGTCCCCCTAATCCTACTTCAATAACCGCAATATCCACTTTGTTCTTCGCAAAGAAATCAAAAGCTAAAGCGACAGTCACTTCAAAAAAGGAAGGCTTTATAGTTTCGATCAATGTTTGATTAGCATTGATGAAATCAATAACATTTTTCTGAGGGATCATTTGACCATCAATACGAATGCGTTCTCTAAAATCGACTAAATGTGGAGATGTATAGAGACCAGTTTTAAGTCCAGATGCTTGAAATACCGAGGCCATCATATGAGACGTTGAGCCCTTACCATTGGTACCTGCGATATGAACCGATTTAAACTGTTGCTGTGGATTACCCAATGCTTCGCATAATAGCAATGTGTTATCTACATCGGGATTGATGGCAGAAGCGCCATCACGAGTAAACATAGGTAATCGAGCATATAAATACTCGATTACCTCTGCAAATGTTTTCATATGATGAATTATTATCTAACTCTGAATCTGAAGGTAAGTAATCCAGTTTGAGAATTTGGAGCGTTTGGAAGCTCATTTAAACGCGATTTTTGAACAGCGTTTATACATTTCTGGATTAAGCTGTAGTCAGCAATGGTTGTTCCTTTCGCCTGTCTAGCTCGAGTAACATTTCCACGATTATCTACAGTAAATTCAATTTTAACAACACCGGTTTGTTGTCCGTTGTCATCAATTTTAGGAGGCACTGTGAAGCGACGATTCTCTAAAGAAAGCATCATGTTCCCAAAACCTGATCCCCCATCACCGTAGTTACTGGCTAATGGATCGCCAAGATTAGAACCTTGATTTCCTGGTGTTGAACCTGTACCATCTCCTGTACCCTTCGCATTATTCTTCTTACCCTTATACAGCGCATTCGGGTTGACTGCCGCAGTTGCGTCTTTCTTCACTGTAGTAGATTGCTCAGCGACCGCCTTTACTGGCTTCTCAGCCTTATTCACGACCGGCGCATCTTCTACGTCCTGCGTTGCTACTGCTTTGTCTGCCGTTTGCTGGGTTGGAGTCGGAATAGGTGTGCTGGTAGGATCAATTTTATCTGGACGGACATTGTTGGCATTCTCGTCCATCGAAGGCTCGTCGACGCTCATATAATCATCGCCCATACCTTCTGGAGACGTACCGTAGTTTACAATAATACCTCCCATTCCATACTCTGGAAGATCTTCTGAAAATACAATGAAGAATCCGATAGCGAGCAACCCCGCCATAACTAAAGATGATATCCCTAGTGCCTTTGGTAGATTATTTTCTTCTTGATACTGATTGTAATACATATCCTAAATGCTGTCCAATTTCGACCTTCTTAAATTTAAAACGTTTAATCCGACCGTATTATTTTAGTCTTTCTTAGGTTCTGTTGCCAAAACCATCTTCACCTTTAACTTGTTAGCGATATCCATTACAGAAATCACATTCTGAATTGGAACTGTGCTATCCGCGTAAAGCATAATAGTCAATTCTTCACCAGTAGCCATATTGGATTGGATCAATGATTCCAAGGTTTCCAAAGGAACTGCTTGTTTATCGACGTGATATAACAAATCGCTAGTAATGGAAATGGTCATTGTTTTCTTCGCCACAGATTGCTCTCCTGCACTTGATTTAGGCAAGAGCAATTTTACCACCTGCGGATTAGATACTGCAGATGCCAACAGGAAGAATAACATCAAAAAGAACATGATATCATTCAGTGCTGCTGTATGCACCTCTGCAGTAGGTTTATTTCTTCTATTGCGTAAATTCATTTTTTCTCGCTCAAGGGGTTTTCAAAAAAAAGATTACAGGCTAGGCTCATCCAATAGATCGATAAACTCGATAGCATCGGTCTCGATGCGAAGGATTAAGCGCTCAACCATCATGTTTAAGATATGGTAACCAATATAAGCTAAGATACCGATCGTTAAACCTGACGCTGATGCAATCATTTTTACATATAAACCTCCAGAAACAGAGCCAATATCAATACCTCCAGCAACCTCAACGTCGCGGAAGATTTGAATTACACCAAAGATTGTTCCTACGAAACCTAACATGGGCGCAATACCGGCGATAATACCTAAGATATTAATGTTTTTCTCTAGACGAGACACTTCTAGTTTACCTTGGTTTTCAATTGCACCTTCAATATCCTTAATTGGACGACCAACACGAGTCAAGCCTTTTTGCAACATACGCGCTAAAGCTGAGTTTGAAGAACGACAAACCGCCATTGCTGCATCAAGTTTCCCTGAAAGCACATTGCTCTTTACTTGCGCTAATAAACCACCTTCAGACTTTCCAGCCTTACTGATTGTTATATAACGTTCGAAAAAGATTACTAATCCTAAAAAGAATAATAGAATAATAGGAATCATAATCCATCCACCTTTCATCAAAAGTTGGATTAAGTTTAAATCCTCTTGAGTAGCTAGAGCTACCGTTTGTTGTTGAACTTGATTTAAGGTATCAACGGTGAGTGGGGTCTGTACTAATGACATAGTTAAATGATTGTATGCTGTTTTGATTGATTGATTTACTTATTTATTAATAGGTCCTGACCATGCGTCAGCAACGTATCGTTTTTGTACATAACGTAAAGCAGAATCTGCTTGTTCTTTCGTCTCATAAGAATCCCAAATAACCTTTTTAAGGTTCTTCGCGAGCTTACTTGGTATTACTCGAACGGATGTAACTCCTGCTTTATTAAACGACTCTGCTTGTTCATAGGCCTGCGCTAAAGTTCTATGCGAACCAATAACGACTTGATAATGGTGATTTGCTGGTATTAAAGGCTTTGCATCCGAGTTTACTACTTGTTTCGCGGTGTCTATAGCAATGCTGTCTACTGAGTTTGCCAATGTATCTTGTGGCTCTGTAAGTACCGTATCTACTGTAGAAACAGGTGATTGAGCAACACTATCTGTAATTTGAGGCTCCTGCGTATGTGCTGTACGATTTAAATAGAACAATGTTCCGATAATCCCCAAGGCAACAATTGCAGCGATCATATACCAGGTCGCTTTATTCGAAGATTTTACTTCTTGTTCCAAATAAGGTTCTTCTTCAGGCAAGGTTGGCTCTTCTATTAAATTTGCTGGCTCTTCAACTTCAGGCTCCTCTACATTTTCTACTTCAGCGATTGCAGCCTCCTCTATTGGCTCTTCATCTATAGTTTCTACTGAATCTACTTCAGCAGCGATTGGCTGTACTGGAACTTCTTCCTGGGTACCTTCGACTGGCTGTAAATGGAATCCAGAGAGATCCTCCGCTTTAAACACTAAAGAGTTCCCATGTTTAATAAACTGTCCTAAGCGATGTAAAACACCAACTCCATGGTCTTTAATGTTTTCCAACAATTGAATTACATGTTCTTCTACTTGTTGTTCGGCATCACTACGAGATAGTTGTTGAGATTGTTGAACGTAATCTACAAAATCAAAACCGTCTTTCGATTTGGCGTCGAACTCCAAGTAAGTAACAGGAGGCAGATACATTGCCTTTTTCTCGTCATAGACCGAAGATGTGTGGATACGTTTGAACGTACCTAAGCCTTTCACATAGACTTCGTTCCTGCGTTTTAAAAGTTGATGAATGTATTTACCTAAATCCATTGTTGCGTTAAAGCTGCAAAGTTAAAGTTTGTCGACTTAAAACGAAAAATTAATACCACCTAAAATATTAAATCCTAGTTTCGGGTAGTATAGGTAGCGCGAATATTCCGTATTGAACATATTATTTGCCTTTACAAAAATTCCCAATTGCTTCGTTGCTTTATACTCTGCTCCTGCACTCAAATCAAAGAATGATGGAATTGTCGTTTTTTCATAGCTAGCAGAAGGTGTCGCCATATTGGTGACAGGATCTACTGTATAAGTGTATTCGCGAGCAATTGCATTTCCGTGGAATAGCGCTTCTGCATCTATATATAATTTCTCAGAGATATTGAATCTTGCATTCGCTGCTAGACGCATCTTAGGCAAGTGCCATGCTTCTTCTTGTGATACTGTTGTGTAGTTATCAATATTCAAGCGTCCACCCAAGTTTACTAATGCAGATAAACGAACATTGATTTCTCCTTCAATACCTACATGCTTTAATGCCTTATCGCCGTCTCCATCATAAACTAAGTCAAATTGGAATGGGCGGTCCATATTATTCACAAACATTGGAAGACCTTCAACTTGTCTATAGAATGCTTTTACTTTATATCCGAATGTTGCACCAGCATTTCCTTTAATACCACCATAAATATTCATGCGTTCCACTGTATTCATGATATTTGGCGTCAGCCCTAAATAAGGATTTGTTTTCGTAAAGCTGCGGAATGAACCTTTCTCTACACCACCTTTAACCCCTCCAAAAATATAGAAGTATCCCGGTACTAGTGAGAAATCAATCTCTGCTACAGGGAAGATGTTAAACCTTGTGCTATCACCAAATTCAGAAACAATGTTCGCTCCTAGTGTAATATTGTAATTATCACCTTTGAATTTTATGTAAGGATTTGCATTGACAATCGAATTGTTCAAATTACCATCCGGTGTATTTACGCCGCCGATACTATTGAAATCCAAAGCAACATTTGCTCCAACATTAAAGGTACGAAGACGCTTATTTAAATATCCAGATAAAGCAACCGAATTCTCTTTACCGTCAAACTTATCTTTATAGGTATAGGCATCTGCCTTTACAGAATAGCTTACCGCATCCTCATTTGCTGGATCATAATTACTAGTTAGTTCACCAGAAAAATAAATATCATTAAAGCGTTGCGCTTCACGAGTAGGATTCAAATTATTCTTATCTACATCGTAAGGGATTCCGTAAAAACGAGTACCAAACCCATTGTATCCAACCAAACCATTTAAAGTAAACATTGGAAATATACGACGCCCAAACACACCAACTTCTTGTCTTGAGAATTTCTGATCATCAAGATTCCCTTTTTGATTTAGGTGTTTCACAAAACCTCCGAAGCGGATATCTTCATAATCTTCGACAGCAAAATAGGCTTCACCTAGAATAGTTCCTAAGTTACCAACGCCTAACTTCACGTAATTGCTGTTATGGTCAATGATCTTAGAGAATGGAGTTTCCATTACTTTCAACTCCTTAAGACCTGTATTAATATCTAATTTTTTATCAGGTACATTGCCATAGTTTAGCTTAGGCATGTATTCCCTTTTGTTTGACATATCAGGGCTACGACGGATTTTTACAGCATCCGCAAGAATAGGTCGGTAGTCACGAACAATATCAAATGAATCTAGTGTCACTGGTCGACTCGTAGTATCACGTTGCGCATAGGCTTGTGATCCCATTGCCAATAACACGGTTAAAAGCGCAGATTGTTTTACTATAGTATTCAACTTCATCTTTTCCTATTCTTATTTAATTGTTGCTAATAGATTCTTTGCCTCATCCAACACACCATCTGTAGTGTTTTCGTAGTTGTCAATAATACTTTCCAAAGTAGATTTCGCTTGGAATTTATCGCCCTTACCGATATAGGCTTTGGCCATTAAGATAAATCCTTTAGCTACCCAAAGATCGTATGATGAGAACGAATCTGAAATATCCATCGCTGACTTAATCGCACCATCGTAGTTCTTGTTCTTCACTTGTTGTTCTGCTACAAGATAACGTGCTTCTGCGCCAGTTTCTGTTTTTGATTTTAACGCCGCAAGGTTTAATTCTTTCATTCCTTCAGAACCTTTGCTTGTTGCTAAATAAGCTTTTGCTGCATATAAATGCGCCTTCGCGACATCTTCCTCTGAAGCCTTTTCATACTTCTTGATGATATTCGCATAGGTTAGCGTCTCTGCATAGTCGCCAATGTTAAAGTAACTAACCAGTAAGTTATTCACTGCCCAGCCATAGTTCTCTTTATATTCAGACGTTAATTCTAGTTTCTTTAATACCTGAACAGCTTCGTTATAAGCTTTATTACGTAAATGTAGCTTCGCTACAGAAATTAACGTACGCTCTGTATAAGCAGACGTCCAATCATTCATAATGATATTGAAGTCGTGCATTGCTTCTTTGTCTTTACCTAATGCAGCATTAGACTCTGCACGCAAGAAACGTGCGTGCTTCTCTTGAATAGGTTTAGGGAATTTATCGAAGTATGCATTTACAGCTTCCACAGTTGCTTGGTGATTACCTCGATCAAATAAAGTACGTGCAACAGAGAATGCATGCGCATCTTGCTCTGCGGTACTTAAATCTCCAATATTTGTACTTGTCGCATAGCGAATGTATCCAGATGCATCTCCCTTATCCAAGTAGATATTTTCAATCGACGATAATGCTTGTTTTGCTTCGTCGGTTGTTGGATATTGATTAACTACACGTTGGAAAGTAGCCAACGCAGCATCATTATCGTCTTTGTTGTACTGTACTAATCCGATTGTCGTTAAAGCTCTAGGAACATAAGAACTTCTTGGGTATTGCTCGACCATCTTCTGCAATCCAGTGATTGCTAAGTCATGTTGCCCCATTAAGAAGTAAGTATAAGGAACCTCGAAGGCAACATCATCCGCATAGTTCGATTTCGGATACTTTGCCATTACAGAATTCAACGTTTCAACCTTCGCTTGGTTATTTCCTTGAAGTCCTAATAAAATACCTTTCTGGAATAAAGCATAATCCTGAGATTGAGCTCCAGAAGCAATTAAACGATCGTAATAATTTGCTGCCTTACTATAGTTCTTAATTGCTAAGTAAGAGTCAGCAGCACGCGCCATTGCGTCATTTCTAGTATTTAAGTCAATGCCATCTTTTCCTCCGCCAGATAAAAAGCGTTCAAAATAGTTGGCAGCAGTGCTATAGTTGTCTGCACGGAATGCAGCGTAAGCTAAAGCGTAATTCGCGTAATTGTATACATCGGTCTTACGAGCCGCAGGCAATTGTAAGAACTTATTAAAGTTTGCAACTGCTTCTTTATACTTACGAACCTCATACATTGCTTCTGCTTTCCAATACGTTGATAAAGCATAAATCTCCTCATCGTAACGATTCGCTTCAGAGCGCATAAACATAGAGATACCGTTTTCAAAAGCACGCTCATTGTAATACTCTAAACCACGGTAGAAAGTCACCTTTTGGTAGGCAGCATTTGCTTCCTTACTTCTTCTATCTAAATCTTCTAAAACGTCTACAGCAGCACGGTAATTTTTAGTACTTAATAAAACCTCCGCTAATAATGTTTTTGCTTCTTCATTACGCTTCGATTTAGGATAAGTTTTAATATACTCCTGAACGGCATCTAGCGCAACTTGGTGGAATTCCAAGTCATATGACAATTTAGCGTAGTTAAATAAACCCTCTTCTTTCAATTGTGGATCAAAGTCTAACTTCGAAGCTCGGAAGAAAGCATTTCTAGCACTCTGTTTATTCCCAGTTTTTAAGAATGAATCCCCTAGGGTAATCATTGCACTTTGGAAATACGCATCTGGCTCGCCCAATTTCTCTAACTCTTGGATTGCCTTCTCATAGTTCCCCAATTTATAGTTGATATAACCGATTTGGTAACTATCCTGATTATTTTGAGTCTTTCCTTGATCTTGAGCTTGGAACTTGTCGTAATATTCTTTAGACTTTGCCAAATCTCCTTTGATAAAGTAAGTCGCCGCTACGATACGAAACATTTCTGTCTCGCTCTCTTGCTTTGTACTTTGAAGTTTTGGAAGTGCATAAGCTAATACCTCATCATAACGCTTGTCTAAGAAGTATAATGCCGTAATATAATACGGATACGAGTTCTCATATGTTTTTGACCCCTCTAAACGTTCAAATTCGTTTAAAGCTGTTTTATATTCCTGATCTAAATAGCTCAAATAAGCGTAATAGTAAATTGAAGCCTCTTGATACTGGCCCGATTTATCTTTTAGTTCAGTGAAAACAGGCTTCGAAGCTTCGTAATCGCCGGTCATAAACTTAGCATATGCAAGTTTAAATCTATATTCAGTATTCTCAGCACCTGCCAAATTCTTACTATCGATTTTCTCAAACCATTCAATTGCCTTTGCATAATCTTGCTTAGCATAGTATGATTTACCAATCTGGAAATATGCAGCCTTTGAATTTGCGGAAGCCGGGAAATCACGAATATATTTTAAGAATCTATTTTCAGCATCTGATTCACCAAGTTCTAAAGCACAAACTGCTTGGAAGAATCGAACATTCTCTTTTAATAAGCTTAACTCTTCAGTTTCGTCCAGTTGCAGTGTAGATTTCGTTCGGATATCCTCTACAATATCAAACTGCTTTGCTGCTGAACTGTATTTGCCACGCTCATATAGCTCCAAACCCTCCTTATAAGCTTTGTTCACCTCTTGCCAAGCGGAATGCTGTGCGAATACAGGTGTACTCATCAAGCTCAACGCGACACCTACCTGGTAAATTTTTTTATACATACGATGATTACTCCTATTTAATGAATGCTTTCCAATAACAAAACATTGTCTCAAAAACCTTGGCTTTGTGATACAATATCTTCAACCTACGAAATTAAAAGATAACTTGAATGTTTTCCTCAAAAGTTGTTAACACCTGTTAATAACCACAGTATTTTAACAATGTTTAACATTAATGATATCCTAAAAATACAACAAGGAATGTTACCCACATATGAAGATTCTATGTAATATATTAAACAGCGAAGGGCCGTCTTAATCGACAGCCCTTCGTTGTATTGGAATTAGACAATATCGGTTTTAACTACCGCGTTGACCGGCCAATAAATACAAGACAGCCATACGAACAGCAACCCCATTTTCAACTTGATCAAGTATGATGGAATGACTGCTATCAGCAACATCGGAAGTAATCTCGACACCTCGGTTGATAGGACCTGGGTGCATAATTACAATTTCTTTATTTAGCGAATCTAAGATCTCTTTATTCAAACCATACAACATCGAATATTCCCTCAAAGACGGGAAGTAAGCGATATCCTGACGTTCTAACTGTATACGGAGCATATTTGCAACATCACACCAGTTTAAGGCCTTCATCAAATCATGCTCAACTTTGACACCCAATGAGCCTATATATTTCGGAATAAGCGTCGTAGGGCCACAAACCATGACTTCTGCACCTTGTTTTTGCAGACAAAGAATATTTGACAGAGCAACTCTGGAGTGAAGCACATCCCCGATGATTGCTACTTTCTTACCTGCAACATCGCCTAAACGCTCGTGAATAGAGAATGAATCCAATAACGCTTGAGTTGGATGTTCATGAGCACCATCACCAGCATTGACAATCTGAGCATTCACATGTTTGCTTAGAAACACCCCAGCACCTGCATATGGATGTCGCATAACAATCATATCCACTTTCATTGCTAGGATATTATTCACTGTATCAATCAAGGTCTCCCCTTTACTCACAGAGGAAGAAGAGGCAGCAAAATTGACGATATCAGCGGAAAGACGCTTCTCGGCTAGTTCAAATGATAATCTTGTACGTGTTGAATTTTCGAAAAACACATTCGCGATTGTGATGTCTCTTAAGGAAGGCACCTTTTTAATCGGGCGATTTAAGACATCTTTGAAGTTTGCAGCGGTATCCAAAATCAATTGAATATCGTTACTATTTAAATCCTTTATACCTAATAGATGGCGGGTACTAAGTTGTTCGGAAGTTGACATTTGTTAAATGTTAAACAATAAAAAATCATTATTTCTTTTCGGTGATCAGCACAATGCTATCGTTCTCATCGACTTCTTTCCAGCTTACAATAACCTTCTGAGAATCGATAGAATCGACTTGAATCCCGATATAATCTGGTTGAATAGGGATTTGTCGAGAGAATCGACGATCAACTAACACCATTAATTCTATACACTTGGCCCTCCCGAATGCCTGAATGGCATCCATTGCCGATCGAATAGTTCGTCCAGTCCAAAGTACATCATCGACGAAGATGATATCTTTGTCGTCTACGATAAAATCAATTAGTGTACTATTTGCCAATAACGGCGACTGACCTTTCATACGGAAATCATCGCGGTAAAAGGTAATGTCCAAGATACCTAGCGGCACTTCAATTCCAGTCATTTCCTTAATCTCCTGAATCAAGCGTTTTGCCAAATAGGTTCCGCGCGGTTGAATACCAATGATTACGGCATTACTGAAATCCCCATGATTTTCAATTAATTGTTGAGACAATCGCTTGAGCGTAATCTGAAACTTGGGTCCATCTAATAATATCGATTGTTTCATTTATGGATTTATTTAGGCAAACTTAAGGCATTTTTTCCAAAAATCGTAATCAACATGCCTGAAGTTAATGCATAAAAAAAGCAGCTTATAATTTAAGCTGCTTTTTATCAAATATTTAATTCCCTTCGAATAGTGGTCGGTAAACTTCGAAAATCTTGTTCACCTCATCCAACAACTCTTTCTGATTGGCATCCGTTAAAACACGTTGGTAGTTTTGAATCGAAGCAAGCCCAAATCGCATATTTCTATATTCTAAATTTGGTTTAGTTTCGGCTATCGCTGAATAGTATGCCATATTCTCGCGTAAGAACTGCAAATTACGTTTCGCAATCTCATTTGCCTTGTCTTTCTCACCAACCTTATACATGGCATCAATTAAACTCGCGTAACTGAATACTTCTGCCATTTGGTAAATACGTTTCGGCATATTATCATAAGCGTTTAGCACTAATTTCTTCGCTTCGGTTGTCTTACCCATTGCGATTAAATTCTGTGCGGTTTCACCAAATAACGAACCAACGTACATAGAGATATAGCGGTAAGAGTCTGGATCTAAGTAATTAGATTTCGAAATGTTACCCCATTGGAATTTATTAACAATATTGTTGTAAGTACCCTCTACATCAGAGATAGGCTCATTATTGCTTGCTGAATCCGCTGCTAAAGCAACAGGCATTAGACGCATCGCAAAGCCTTCAGAAACCATATACTTATTCAAGCCAATCATATTTTCATCTGGCGTTGTCGTCGTAAAGTAAATTGGTCGCTTCCAGTTGTTATTTGCTAAGATCGATAATATGGATAATTCCGCACGGCTTACAATACCCATGCTATAGTTCCATTTCATCGTATCAACAATTGCATCTTCCCATTCCTTAGGAACAACTTTATTTGCAATTACAGAAGCCTTATCTACGGTATATTGCATCTTTTTAGTCGGCAGAACGTTTGCATATTCACCGCTTTGTAGCTGCACCATGTTTTGTTGATTATCTGATAGCATAATATCCAACAAAGTCTTAATCTCGATATGTTCAGGAACGTTGAAATCATTATAGTAAATCACATCACGAACACCATCTTTTATTTTCTCAGGATCGATATTAATCGGCAATGCATCTGCTTCATTCACCTTATGCATCATTTGCTTCATGTACCAATCGGCACTTAATAAACTTAGGTTTACGACACGTACATCCGGACGGAATCCTTCCACCTCTTGCACATACCAAAGTGGGTAAGTATCGTTATCACCATAACTAAACAGGATAGCGTTTGGTGCACAAGATTCTAAGTAATTCTTCGCCATATCACGCGCTAAAGATTTCTCTGAGCGATCATGATCATCCCAGTTTTGGCTAGCGAGTAACACAGGTCCTGCTAAGAATGAAACGGCTGTTGCGCCAATTGCCGCATTCTTTGCATTGATTTTGCCACTTAGTTTTTCAGCAATCCATATGACGCCCAATCCGACCCAGATACAAAACGCGTAAAACGAACCAACATAAGCGTAATCACGCTCGCGTGGTTGCATCGGTGTCTGATTCAAGTAGAGTACAATAGCTAAACCCGTAAAGAAGAATAGTAGCGCCACAACCGCAGCATCTCTATTCTGTTTCTTAAACTGCCATAATGCGCCTAATACGCCTAAAATCAATGGTAGGAAGAAATAAGTATTGCGACCTGCATTTTCTTTTTCGCTGGTCGGCAACACATTTTGTCCGCCTAAACGAATATTATCAATCGGTTTAATCCCTGAAATCCAGTTCCCTTCGGTAAAAGATCCATGTCCTTGTTGATCATTCTGACGCCCAACAAAGTTCCACATGAAATAACGACTGTACATATGGCCTATTTGATAGGTAAAGAAGAAATTCAAGTTGTTCCCCATTGCTGGTTTATCACCTGCACCCATATTTAACCAATCTCGGTAAAAACTCTCATGCTTATCGGAATAAACACGTGGAAATAAAGTCGTATGATCAAATGTATAATCGTATTTCTTCTTCGCTACGACATACTTATTTCCATCCTTGCGGTAAACATTTCCTGTTTCAAAGATATCAGTTGGCTTTGCATCAAAATAACGACCACTAATCAGCGGCTCATCGCCATACTGCTCACGGTTTAGATAACTTAAGAATGCAAAAGCGTTGTCAGGATCTGAGTTATTCAGTGTAGGATTGGCTTTCGCACGAATTAGAATCATCGAAAATGAGCTATATCCGAAAATGATAAAAGCAACACTTAATAATGTAATATTTAAAAGAGGTTTAATCTTCTTAATGGAGTACCAAAGTCCAAACACTAATCCGCCTACAATTAAGAGAGCAAAGAAGGTAACGCCTGTTCCGAATCCTAATCCTAGCGTATTCACAAAGAATAAATCGGTATAAGCGGCAAACTTAATTAGAAACTGAATGATGCCCCAAAGAACAAGTCCAAGAATCACTACGCCAATCGCTAATGCTTTGACCACTCCACTAGAGGTTACTTTTTCAGCACGACGGAAATAAATCACCAGAGCAATTGCTGGAATTACCAAAAGGTTCAATAAGTGAACGCCAATCGATAAACCCATTACATAAGCAATTAATAATAACCATTTATCCGCCCCCGCTTCATCAGCACGAACTTCCCACTTCAGAATCGCCCAAAAAACGACAGCCGTACATAAAGACGACATGGCATATACTTCAGACTCGACAGCTGAGAACCAAAACGTATCTGAAAACGTATAAGCTAATGCCCCAACTAAACCAGCGCCCATGATATTAATCAAAGCTGCTTGTGACACTTCTTCTGTTCGCGAATATTTCACATAGGCCTTACGCGCCAATGCCGTGATTGTCCAAAATAAAAACAAAATGGTCATACCGCTACATACAGCAGATCCAATATTCATCCAATAAGCAATTTGTGTCTTATCCCCCATTGCTAGGTTAGAGAACACGTTTTGAATCATTAAGAATAATGGAGCTCCAGGTTGGTGAACGATTTGCATCTTATAAGCTGATGCAATAAATTCACCAGTATCCCACCAACTCGTGGTTTTCTCCGCCGTTAACACATAAACCAGGGTTGCTAAAATACCACAGGCCCATCCCAACAGATTATTGAGTTTCGTATAGTTCATACTAAATGATAAGGTTGTCTAAAAATCTGCTTCGAAAATAAGGATTCCTGAGTACATTCAAACAAATAGTTTCGTTTTTAACATGGCAATTTTCGCGTGAAGCCTTAACGGAAGACCTAGAGCAAGATTCATTGAAAAAATATTTGACTGAAAATCAGTATATTTAATGATAAAGCGTATTTTTTATTTGCAGAATCGAAAACTCGACGTATATTTGCATCGTCAAAAGGGAACAAACCTGAAGACAAACTGAAAGATTGCCCAATAGTATAAAGGTAGTACGACGGTTTTTGGTGCCGTTTGTCTTGGTTCGAATCCAGGTTGGGCAACTCTCCAAAAAGAAAAAGGACTGAAGAAATTCAGTCCTTTTTCTTTATTCTTATTTATGCTAAAATATTAATCATATGAACCAGGGATCATACCGAAAGTTTGGGGGGTAAAGATTTTTAAGCATACAATTTCATCACTCTGTACAGGAAGAATGTTGTGTCCCTTACGCCACGGAAGACGCTTCTGAAAGCTTTGAGTTTTGCATTGAAGGATTCTGCGGAAGCATTGGTACTTCTATTGTCGAAGTAGTGTAGGATGTATTGATGATGCGCTGCAATGGATTTTGCCACGCTCTCAAAGGAAGCAATACCCGCATTCTCAACCTGATTGTGCCATAGGCCTAGTTTGGTAAATGCTACCTTTTTGTCCTTGCATTTGTTGAAGATGTCCCCTAAGGCAATTCCAAGATCATAAGCCTGTTTTAGCTTGGAGAACCGCAGGAATAATAATTCAGCACGATGTTTCTGGCTTTCCGACCATCGGCTTGGATGCTTGAACAATAGGTGTCTGGATCTAGCCAACAGCTGTTTGAGCGTATCACCATTTGGCAACAATTCCGGTGGAATTGCAACTTAAAAGTGGAGACTTTTTATGCCACTAATAAACTAGTTGATTTATAAAATTTTTCCATTTCATTTGGTGTTTTATTACCTAATCCAGAATGGATTCTTTTTTGATGGTAAAATCCTTCGATGTATCTAAAGATTTCTAATCTCGCAGCTTCCCTGTTTGCAAATTTTCTGTGATAAACTAATTCACATTTTAGTGTTTTGAAGAAGCTTTCCGCGACTGCGTTATCCCAACAATTACCTTTCCTGCTCATACTTTGGATAATTTCATTTTTTCCTAAGAAAGACTTAAACTCGTTGCATGCATATTGAGCACCTCTATCTGAGTGGAAAATCAGACCCTGTTTTACATTCCTTTGTGCAATAGCCATTTTAAGTGCTTTTAAAGTTGTATGCTCTGCCGTCATGTCATTACTGAACGACCAACCTATGATTTTTCTATCGGCAAGGTCGATAACAGTAGTAAGATACAGCCATCCTGATCCAGTCTTGATGTAGGTAATATCACCAACCCATTTTTGCGATAGGCCATCTGTAAAGAAATTTCTTCCAAGGAGATTCTCAGCAAGTTGAAAACTGTGGTTGGAATCTGTCGTTATCTTAAATTTCTTCCGAATCTTGCTTCTTAGATTCAATTTTCTCATCAATCTGGCGACATAAGAACGTGATATTTTATGATTTTTCTTATTCAGTTCTAAAGTAATTCGAGGACTGCCGTATATTTGGTCACTGTCCTGATGTGCTTGTTTTACCAGTATAGATAATTCCTCTGTTCTCTTATCTCTGTTGCTTTTTGGTCTAGAAATCCATTTGTAAAACGAACTTCTGCTTGTATTTATAATCTTGCACATCTTTTCAACTGCGAATAGGTTCATATGCGATTTTATGAACTCATATTTTCTCAGTCGCCCTTGGAAAAGATGGCTACCGCCTTTTTTAAGATTACGTTTTCTAGTTCTGCTTCATTTAAACGCTTTTTTAACTCCCTAATCTCTTGCTCCTCTGGAGTTAATTTATCATTCTTTGGTAATAGTGTACCTCCATTATATCTAGGATCTACACGCCATTTACTTAATCTACTTGCATCTAGATTCAACTCTTTTGCTGCTTCCAAAACCGAGCCCTTTAGATAGGACAACTCTACTGCCATTTTTTTAAATGACTCATCAAATATTCTTGCCATGTCTTAACAAATTTAATTCTATTTTATTTTAAATCTGTCTCCACTTAAAGGTAGCAACTCCATATGATACACTTCCTTCATTCGCGCAGGAAGATTAGCGATCGCCTTATCCAAGAGGAGTTCTAATTCTAAGGTATGCGCCTGTTTAAATGCGGAAGAAAGCTCTTCCAATCCCATTAAATCTTCAGGCATATTTTCCCAAATCTCCAGCATTATCGGTAATCTTTTATTCGTTCGATAATAATTCAAAACGCGATTGATTGCCATGCCAAATAGATAGGGATATATGTCACCTTTTGGTTGGTAAACTGTCCTTCGTTCCCAAAGTGTAAGAAAGATCTCCTGTAACAAATCCTCGACAGCGTCTTGATGAGCAATACGCTTCGCTATTTCACGATACAATTGACCAATATATCGATTGTAAATTGCTTCAAAAGCCATTCGATCTCCCTCTTTAAAGGAAGCCCATAAAGCTTGATCATCAAGTTCTGTGTGCTTTAGCTTATTATTTAGCATATCTACCAAACCAATACAATCTTTCAATGCAAATATAATTATCGCGGTCGTTTGCTTATTGTTATCCTTTTGTTAACTAACTATAAACCAAAACATAGACAATAATCTATTCATTGAAACCTAACATCAATCTAGGCAATAGCAACGCTCGGCTATAGCACTATTAAAAAAAAGCACAGCTCGCATGATAGCGATTCAAGACCAAAGGGCTCAAGTCCGAAGCAAGTCTGAAGGATAGGCAAACAGTATCCAACATTTGATCATAAATTATTCCGAGGAAATCCTACTGAAAAGGGATGAATTTATCAATATTTCCGTTGTTTTTTTCTGCGATATCGTGTTAAAAGAGCAGCTTATAAAACAGCTGTTTATATATTGTTTTAAATTCTCAAACATTTACCTAACTTTGCGGCAACATTAGGTTAAAAACACGCTAATGTTGAAGTAAGGAAAAGCGAAAAATCAAAATTCTTTAAATAAAAACCCCAAATATACCTCACCATGCCTTTGCAATTCAACACGGTAAAACTATTTGCTGGTTCTGGAACCCTAGAATTAGCAGACAAAATTTCGAAAGCATACGGAAAACCACTTGGAGACAAGACTCTTTCAAAATTTTCAGATGGAGAAATCCAACCCTTCTACAACGAATCTGTTCGTGGTAGTGATGTTTTCCTTATTCAATCTACTAACCAACCGACAGACAACCTGTTGGAATTGTTATTGATGATCGATGCAGCAAAGCGTGCTTCTGCACACTATATTACTGTTGTAGTTCCTTATTTCGGTTATGCTCGTCAAGATCGTAAGGATAAGCCACGCGTAGCAATCGGCGCGAAAATGATCGCCAATTTGATTACCGCTGCGGGTGCTCACCGCATCATGACCATGGATCTACATGCTGCTCAAATCCAAGGATTCTTCGATATCCCTGTTGACCACTTAGATGGTGCTATCATCTTCGTTCCTTACATCAAATCATTAAATTTAGAAAACTTAGTGATTGCTTCCCCAGACATGGGTGGTTCATATCGTGCTCGTACATTTGCAAAATTCTTCAATGCTGAAGTAATTATTTGTGATAAACGTCGTAAACGCGCAAATGAAATCGAATCGATGTCGATTATTGGTGATGTTACTGGTCAAGACGTTGTATTAATCGATGATATTTGTGATACTGCTGGTACCCTATCAAAAGCAGCTGCTTTAATTATGGAGAACGGTGCAAGATCTGTTCGCGCTGTATGTACACACGCAGTATTGTCAGGTAAAGCGTATGAAACGATTGAAAACTCTGTACTTACAGAGATGATCGTTACAGATACGATTCAATTAAACCCTGAAAAAGCAGCTTCTTGCAGCAAAATCAAGGTTTTATCTACTGATAGATTATTTGCAAATGCAATCAAGAACGTCAATGAACATGGATCGATTTCTGATCTTTTTAATGTTGATTAATCGTTTAAACATTTGCTATTAGACTTCTAATCCTAGCATGATTGTTTGACACTAGCTTTTAGATGTTCTAAGTCATAAATTAAATAAAATAGGCGACCAAATTGGGCGCCTATTTTATTTAATTCTCTCCATCACCGAATCGCTCAAACCCCTATTACCTAACACCTTACAATCAATAAAAAGGAGAACAGGCCAAGATAGAGATTGTGCGCTCTGACTGCAACCTATCAAAGCTATTCTTATTTTTTTGACAAAGGCCTATCGTTTAATTACTTAGGCAGACAAAGTATTTAGAAAATAGGAACAAATTTATTTGTTCCTATTTTCTAAATCACTATCTTTGCACCTCAATTTATAATAAATTAAAACATGAAATCAATTGCTATTAGCGGTTCTGCAAGACAGAACGTAGGGAAAAGAGATTCGAAAGAATTGCGTTACGAGGGACAAATCCCATCGGTACTTTACGGAGGTAAAGAGCAAACACACTTTTCGGTATCCGCAGCTGATTTGAAATCTATTCTATACACACCAGAAGTAATCTTCGTAGAATTGGAAATCAACGGCAAGAAAACAAAAGCTATCGTTCAAGATGCTCAATTCCACCCACTTACTGACCAAGTAACTCACGTAGACTTCTTAGAGTTATTTGACAACAAAGAAGTTTCAATCAATATCCCTGTAAAATTAACAGGTACTTCTCCAGGTGTTAAAATGGGGGGTAAATTAGTTCAGAAATTACGTAACTTACGTATCAAAGCTTTACCTAACAACTTGCCTCAAGAGGTTGAAGTTCCTTTAGAGAGCTTAGAAGTTGGTAAATCTTTCCGCGTAGGTCAAGTTAAATTAGAAAACGCAGTTGTTTTAAACAATTCTGACGATACTATCGTTTCTGTTGTTATGTCTCGTGCTTTACGTCAAGCAGAGCAAGAAGCAGCTAAAGCAGCTAAAGGCGGTAAAAAATAATCAATCTTTAATTTTAGATAGTCGATTTTATGACGATCTGATTGGAGATATCAAAAGAGCTAATCAACTGATTAGCTCTTTTTTTTTTGTTTATACACTAAGCACTAGCATCCCGTTCTTAGACCTTTCATCTTCAGTATAGTCAGGTCTTCTAACCATCGCTAAACCGCAAAATTTTAATTTAAAGCTTGCTCTAAAGCAATTGATTGAGGAAATAAGATATTATTCTCCAAATGGATATGCTTGTGTAAATCCTCTTCAAACTCTTTCAACATATCATATGTCACGCTGTAGGTACTACAGCCATCTGCGGGAACTGAATAATTATCGGTCAATTTTGCAATCTTCTCAAATCGCTCTCCTTCTGTATCGTGCTCATGCTCCATCATATGTATTGGATTAGCAATGGTACCAAAAGCTGTCTCAGAAGGTTCCGTATGATCTATTTCGGCATTTATTAATTGCACAATGTAGGGAAATAAAATACGCTCTTCTTTTAGTAAATGTTGATTGAGCTCTTTTGCACTTTCTTGAAAAAGCTTATTCACCTCCAATAATTCAGGATGTCGAGCTCCGTGTACCTGACATAATTTATTTAAATAAGCTAGTATAACTGGTGCCTTTTCACGAACATAGCGGTGATGAGTTTTTTCGATGTAAGATGCTAGTAGATCTGCCGGCCAAGCTGTATAGTCAATATTACTTTGATTTGGTTCATTGAGCACGGCGACAAGCTCTTCTTGTAACTTTACAAGATCGACAGATTTTTTTTCTGCGGCTTCTTTAATCGATTTCTGACCTCCACAACAAAAGTCCATTCCATATTTACTAAATACCGCTGCAGCATGAAAATTCTTTGCTACAATGTCTCCTATTTTTTCATTTATCAAATTTTCCATATCAGTTTTTTATTTTATTTTTTAATGTAAGATCAAATACAAACCATGCGCAGGCCAATACACCAATCGCGAAAACCACATCGCCTGGAGTTCTCATCCACTTCAGAAACACCATGAAAGGTTGTTGCATCAATTCTGCCGACCGTGCGTACCACATTCCATGTTCGATACTAGCAATTGCTTGCCAAATACCTACCGGTAGTAAGCTTAATAATGCCATTCCAAGTAAGCCAATATTTAAGCTCCAGAAGCCAATTTTTAATATCCTTTCGTTCCATTGCACCTCGCGATATAGACTTCGTAGAACGAATAGCATAAGTCCTATACCAAGCATCCCATAAACACCAAATAATGCGGTATGTCCATGTAATGGGGTCGTGTTAAGCCCTTGTACATAGTATAGAGCAATTGGTGGGTTTATTATAAAACCAAACACACCTGCTCCTAGGAAATTCCAAAATGCGACAGAAATCAGATAGTAGATTGGCCATTTATAATCTTGTAGCCATTTTGTCGACTTAGATAATTTATAGTTATGGTAGGCCTCGAACCCTATTATCGTAAGGGGCACGACTTCCAACGCACTAAAAGTGGCTCCAAGCGCCATTACCGCTGTCGGGGTCCCTGAGAAGTATAAATGATGAAATGTACCAAGGATTCCACCTGAGAGAAAAATAATCGTTGAAAATAGCACACTTGCGGTCGCCGCTTTGGGTTTCAACAAACCCAACCTTACAAACAGGAAAGCCATAACGACAGTAGCAAATACTTCAAAAAAGCCTTCTACCCAAAGATGAACAACCCACCATCTCCAATATTCAGCGATTGCTAAATTAGTTTGTCTCCCCCACATCAGCCCTGCCCCATAAAATAAGGCAATTGCCGAACAGGATATTAGAAACATGATGATCAGATTTTTTTCAGCGCCACCCTGCTTCAGCACCGGTATAAGAGGTCGTACCATTAATGCTAACCAAACAAACAGACCAACAAACAGAAAGAGTTGCCAAAATCGGCCTAAGTCAACATATTCATATCCTTGATGTCCAAACCAGAAGTTTTGCACTAAATCTAATTTCTGCATAACGCCGAACCATTGTCCGATCATTGACCCAGCGACGATAATTAACAGTGCAATGAATAGGAAGTTTACACCAAAGCATTGAAACTTCGGGTCTTTCCCGCCAACTGCAGGAGCGATATATAAACCAGTTGCTAACCAGGCTGTAGCAATCCAAAATATTGCTAATTGCGTATGCCAAGTCCGCGTAACAGCATAGGGAAGAAATTGATCTAAAGGAATACCGTAAAGCCCGTCTCCTTCGACCCCATAATGCGCAGTGACAATCCCTAATCCCACCTGCACGAGCATCAGTAAACTAACGATCCAGAAGTATTTCTTCGTTAGACGCATTGATGGGGTAATTCCCTGACGTAGTAGCGGATCCTGAGCTGGATAGAGCAACTCCTCCTCTTCGCCAGATTTTACTTGCCACAACACCAATGCGCCCACACAGAAGATTAACAGAATAATACTTACTCCCGACCATGCGAGAAGATCCATCGTCATTTCATTCCCGACCAATTTTTCATTCGGCCAGTTATGGGTGTAAGATACACTCTCGCCCGGTCTTTCAGTCACCGTTGCCCATGTTGCCCAAAAGAAAAAGGCATTCATTTTTTGCAATCGATCGGCATCTTTAATAGCGTTCTTTGGAATAGCATAATCCTTCCTCAATTGGTCGAATTGCGGATCATCCGTAAACAAACCTGTATAGTAGCTTGACAACGCAGTGATCGCATTTACTCGATCTGTATCTATCGTTAGTATTTTCGTCTGTTCATTAAACGTATTCTTTCGAATGCTCTTTTTTAAACGGATTTGTAGTTTCGCTTGATCTTCATCATTGAGCGATGAATAGTTTTTTTGAAACTCACTTTGACTATAGCTATTCAGCATATGTTCCGCTTCTCGATGTAACCAATCTGCTGTCCAATCTGGAGCCACGTACGCGCCGTGACCCCATATTGTTCCAACTTCTTGACCACCGATACTTTGCCATACATTTTGACCATCTTTGATCTCTTGGCCGGTGAATAACACATTTCCTTGGGTATCGACAACTTGTTCTGGGACGGGTGGCGATACTTGATATATTTCGTAGCCATAATAAAGCAGAACGCTAAACGAAATCGCGACTACTAATATAAATGACCACCATAGTTTTCTTTCTTTACGCATTGGAGGTAGATATCAAACGTGTCAGATAGTTTTGTTAATATTCTATTGGATTTTTTCCTTGGAGACTAGTGAAGCTTATTCAGCAATGATCTTTCCCTTCATTATCCCTGCATGTCCTGGGAATGAGCAGATAAAATCATAGACTCCTACACTCGGTAGTGTGAACTCGATAACATCTTGTTCCCCTCCTCCAATTACTTTCGTATGCGCAATGACATCTTTCTGATTAGGGATATAATCCTTGTCTTTCGCATTCATCGCTTCGGAAGTAAAGGCCGCGACGTCGGTCCCTAACTTCAGCAAAACGAAATTGTGTCCCATCACGTCTTTCTTCATTTGGCCAACATGTTTCAACGTTAATTTTACCGGATCACTTACTTTAACTTTGATCTCACTGAGGTTGTACTTCATCTGATCGTTGCTTTCAATCGTTACCTCATTACTAGTTTCTGTCGCAATAGGTAACTCCTCCTTTATCGGAGTAGGCGTTTCAACAACAGTTGGCGTCTCTGTTTGCTGATTGCTATTTTCGACTGTATCATTGCCATTTGAGTTAGAATTACCGCATGAGCTTGCAAAGAGCGCGATAGCTAATGCTTTGATTGCGAGTGTGTTTATTTTATTCATGATTTCACTTTTCTATTTAAGACAAAAGTGTCCTAAATAGATTGTATAAAAAATGATAGCGAACATTTTTTTAAGTGAGATATAAGCAACAGATTTGGCAATCATCTTTACCGATCAACAATTTTAAATACCGCTAAATTGCCCGCTTCTTGGAGGTATTTTGACCATATATCCTTGTAATCTACAGTTCTGATATATATTATCTAAAATGTAAATACTATTTTTGCGGCATGAACTATTTAATTGTAGGATTGGGGAATATCGGCAAAGAGTATGCTGATACAAGACATAACATAGGATTTATGGTTGCAGACGAGCTTGCTAATCAAGCTGGCACGACCTGGTCGACACTGAAGCATGCTTATTACACCGAATACAAGCAACGCGGACACAATATCTATGTGATCAAACCTACAACTTTTATGAACTTAAGCGGAAAAGCGGTTAACTATTGGATGCAGGAGCTTAAAGTTCCTGTGGAGAATGTATTGGTTATTGTTGATGATTTAGCGATTCCTTTCAGCTCTATTCGTATAAAGCCTAAAGGATCTGCCGCAGGTCATAATGGTCTTCGCTCCATTGAAGCTTCCATTGGCGGACAACATTACCCTAGACTTCGATTTGGAATTGGCGATAACTTCTCAAAAGGACGCCAAGTAGATTATGTGTTAGGTCCATTTGATAAGGAAGAGCAAAGAGAATTACCAGCCTTAATAGAACATGCTGTTAAAATGGTCAGCAGTTTTATTAATATCGGTATTGGACTGACCATGACTAATTTGAATACAAAATAACATATTGATATGCTAAAATAGAAAAAGCACCTTTCCGGTGCTTTTCTATTATCTAAACAACAAACTTTAAAGTTTCAATTTTATTTTTCGGCACTTTTTGTTTCAATTTTAATTACTCCATTCTTACCTCGCTCACCAAATTTTTCTGTAGCCTTACCCGCTTTAAAAACGTTCATGGACTTGATTTCTTCAGGCTTAAGCTTACTTACTTGCTCCCAAGTCACTTCTTTTTCATCAATAAAATAAAGTACATCTTTTGGTAGCGTACCTTCTTTCTTCGCCGATATAATGACGTCGTGTTCTTTGTGCTGTATATTATCGGCTAATGGTGAGTCCTTGGTTGTAATTATTATTACTCCATCGTACTTATCCCCATATTTTGATTTAGCATTTTCCCCTTTCAGCACTTCAACACTTGCAATTTTATCTGGACTTAGCTCTTTTAACACATTCGAATTCACGAGCTCACCGTTTTTAACATAAGCAATGTTTTTGGTTTGGCCATTATTTAATATGAGTTGTTCCGAAGTTTTTTTATTACCTGACTGCTCTGCTTTAAAAGTACTTGTTTTACCTTTTCCATCGGTTGCTGTTCCTTCAAATAAATTTGGAACCGAGTTTGGATTTTCTATGTTATGCTCTTTAGCATATGCTTTGGTATAAACCTTTACAGTTCCTGATCCAACATGCTGTTTACCGTCGTCAGATTTCCCTTCGCCCTTCAGTACATTTACACTGTGAATATCTTCAGGTTTAAGTTGCTCAAATACAGCCTTACTTACAATCTTACCGTCAATCTCATATTCAACATGCTGATTATCCGCAGCATATCCGCGTACTGCAACAGAATTTCCAGTGAATGTTATTCCCTTATTATCTTGTACATACCAAGTACGAGTTGCTGCATCGCCCTTTTTTCTAGTTTTTACAGAAAGCACGGTCTCTTTCGCTTTAGCACCATATGCTTTCGCATCATTTCCCGTCAACACGCGAACGTCGTCAATCCGGCTGTTATCAATTAATGAGATATCGAAATCCTTAGGCATCACCTTTCCGTCAACCACAATAATGTTGTGTTTGGCAGCCTCTTCGTTACTCAACTGATCGGGGATATTCGATTTATAGCCTGTAACGACTCTGACACCAGTGACTTTTCCTTTTAAACTATCGGTCGGAAACCCTTGGACGACGACGTCCTCATTCGACGTGTTTACATCCTGCTCAACGTACTTTATCTTCGTTGTATCTTGCTGAATTATATTTCCCGAGAGTTTAGTTCCAATCGCCGAAACATTCGTCTCAGCGGCTTTAATCACCACGGTTTCGATCTTAGCCTCTGCTTTTTGCAGGGTGAATGTTGCTCCCGCCAATATAAATACTGGTAATAGAAAAGCATATTTGCTTAACTCCAATTTGGATGAGCGTTTTTTGTTCATCATCATAATGCGCTTTTTTAAGGTTTTAAAGTTAAATTGATTACTTATCGCTACCGAAGCACCCTGCTTGGAGACGTTAAGCAATGAGTACTGATAAGTCTGACGATCGACACCTTTATCTAGCACTTGTTGATCGGTCAAGTATTCTAGATTTTGACGTACAGCTTTGCGCATTAGCCACACGAAAGGATTATACCAACAGCTTACCAATACTATTTCAAACAGCAAAACATCCCAAGTATGATGGCCCTCAACGTGAACATGTTCGTGTTTAAAAATATCGTAGAGTTCATTCTCCATATGCTGATCTTTATGCACATAGATCTTGTTGAAGAATGAAAATGGTGCAATAGGGAAAATTACATTGCGATAAATATACTGACGCCAAGCCGATGGCTCGGAATGTAAGTGTATCCTAAAAAGACTAAATAATTGAATGAGCAACTTAGCAAATAAGGCAATCGCGCCTGCTGATGCTAGCATGATTAATAGGTCACTCAAAGAAAAGAAGCTCGCTTTTTCTTGAAAAACGATTGGAAAATACTGCAATACTTCACCAATTGGAAGTTCAACTTGTCTGCTAAACCACGATTTGATATCCAAGAAGGGGTATATAAAGGCATATAGTGTTCCGACAATGAAATAAATGCGATTGAGATTATAAAAAGTTAGCCCTTTTAATAAGAAATAATAACCTAGATAAATCAAGACGATTAACAGGTTTACTTGTAATAGGTAGGTTAGGATGCTTTCCATAAAGCTAAGATTTATTGTTTCGAATCATATCCATTATTTCTTCCAGTTCATTCGTACTGAGCTTGTCTTCTTTCACAAAAAAAGAGACCATTTCTTTGTACGAATTTTTGAAGTAATCCCCTACAAAAGAATTCATGAATTTAGCTTTGTATTCAACGGATGAGATAAGAGGTTCATAGCGTTTTGCATTAGCAAACTTCACTGCTTTTACATACCCTTTTTTCTCCAAATTACGGATGGTAGAAGCCAAAGTTGTATAGGGCATTTCGTCAGATTTCAAATTATCTAATATATCGCGGATGAAGCCACCCTCTAGTTGCCAAATAGATAGCATCGCTTCCTCTTCTTGTATTGTTAACTTTTCCATTTATCTACTGAATTTTCACTAAAGTACGAACTTTTCGTAGACTCCAAAATATTTTAACATTTTTTTTGAAATTTTTCCTGTTGTCAGAGCTTAAATTCTCTATTATTTCTCCACTGAATTTTCTAAGAAAGAAAACATTTAAATTGTAAAGACTTTTTATAGGGATAAGCTAATAAATCGGTTCTAAAATGACGAGATTGTGTCATTTTGGCGGGACAATGCTTTAGATTTTATAAATCAATTTCATACATTTGTATATACGACTTTTAGTAATACTACAATAAATTCAAGAAATTGACTATGTCAGAAACAGCATCTATTAACTTAAATGGCTCTTCTTATGAGTTCCCAGTAATCACTGGAACGGAAAATGAGAAAGCAATTGATATTTCAAAATTAAGAGATCAGTCGGGTTATATCACATTAGACCCTGGTTATAAAAATACCGGAGCGACAAAGAGCGCGATTACCTTCTTAGATGGTGAAAAAGGTATTCTTCATTACAGAGGATATGCTATTGAAGAATTAGCAGAAAAGTCAACTTTCTTAGAAGTTGCCTACTTATTAATTTATGGCAATCTTCCATCGAAAGAAGTATTAGAGAAATTCCGTTCGGATATCCGTGCGCAAATGATGATCCATGAAGACATGAAAAACTTCTTCACTGGATTTCCATCAAAGTCTCACCCAATGGGTCAATTATCATGTTTAGTTGGTGTTTTATCATCTTTCTATCCTGAATCATTAAACCCTAATCAATCGGATGAAGACGAGGACAAGATGATCATCAACTTATTGGCGAAAATGCCAACAATTGTTTCTTGGATTCAAAAGAAATCTCTAGGTCATCCTGTTGTTTATCCTAAAAACAACTTCGGTTATATCGAGAACTTCCTAAACATGATTTTTGGTGAAGTGAATCAAGATAAAACATTCGATCCATTAGTAATTGATGCAATGCACAAACTATTGATTCTACACGCTGATCACGAACAAAACTGTTCGACATCAACTGTACGTATCGTTGGGTCTTCGAATGCTAATATGTACGCTTCAATTTCAGCAGGTATTAACGCACTATGGGGTCCTCTTCATGGCGGCGCAAATCAAGCAGTAATCGAAATGTTAGAAGCAATTAAAGATGACGGTGGAGACGCAGAGAAATACTTAGCGAAAGCGAAAGATAAGAACGATCCATTCCGTTTAATGGGCTTTGGTCACCGCGTTTATAAAAACTTCGATCCACGTGCGAAAATCATCAAGAAAGCTTGTGATGACGTATTAGAAAAATTAGGTGTTAATGATCCTGTTTTGGAAATCGCTAAGAAATTAGAAGAAGCAGCATTAAATGATCAATATTTCATCGATCGTAAACTATATCCAAACGTTGACTTCTACTCAGGTATCATCTACCGTGCATTAGGATTTAACTCTGATATGTTTACCGTATTATTTGCATTAGGTCGTCTTCCAGGATGGATTGCTCAATGGAAAGAGATGCGCGATAATAAAGAGCCAATTGGTCGTCCAAGACAAGTTTACATTGGTGAAACACTTCGTCCATACGTAAGCATCAAAGACAGATAATAAAAACACTTTTCAATTTTATAAGGAAAGGGATAGTCACTTAAACATGACTATCCCTTTTTTAATTCCATAGTTTCATAATCAAATTGAAAGCAACAAGATAATAAAATACCATAGAGATTAGACAACGCATGAAATGGATGGTTATTTATTGTTGAACTTCAAGGTTGCCTTTTCCTCGTAGCGCTTAAATTGAACACCCTAAAAAGCGCCATCGTAGATGGAAGGTCCCTACGTCTTTATTTGGCTTGAGAAATTATTCAAGGAAATACAATCACGAAAAAATAAGGTATTGGGAAGATTATTAGCAATCAAATCACTGCATATAAAGGGCAATTCTTTAATCGACAAAGATATTGTCCATCATAGAGCATAAAAAAGGCGTCCATAATGGTCGCCTAAGTATCTATTTAAAATACGATATGTTATTTATCGTACAGATATTCTCTTAACTACTGTTTCAGATCCAGCCATCACTCTCACGAAGTAGATTCCTTCTTTAAGTTTTCCGCTAGAATCGAAGTTTAAGTTTTGCGTTCCAGCATCTACATCACCATTATGCAGTGAAAGAACTTCATTTCCTAATGCATCCATCACCTTGATAGACACATGACTATTCTTACTTAGCTTGAAGTTAACAGTAACCTGATCTGCAATAGGATTATAATAAACCTTTACGTTGTTGATTAATTTATCGGTCTCTTCTGCAATAACAGCAACACGATTTGCGTTTCTATTCTTAGCAGAGATTAGACTTTGTTTACTTAATAACGATTTCGTGCTATCGGACTGGGTTGTATTTGCTTGAGCAAAGCCAATAAACATCCATAATACCAGGGTATTTAAGATGCTAAGACGTGCTATTTTACTCAATTCAAACTTCATTATGTCCGTTGGATTATGATCGTGTGGTTATGGTTTAATCAAATGTAATAATTAATTCCATACTTCCTCATACAAAAGTACATCTTTTTTGATTTTTTTAGCCATGAAATCTACAGTCTTTAACAATTTTTAACAGGAAATTACGTTGTCGCATAAAAAGTTGTAATTTCGAACGTTTTTTAATCATTAGATCACATAAAGAAAAGCTATGTCCACAGATCACAAACAGGCCCTTCATAGGGTTAGTATGGGCGGTTTATTAATAAGTTTAGGGATCATATTTGGTGACATCGGAACCTCTCCTCTCTACGTTTTCAAAGCAATTTTCAATAAAGGCGAAGTCCAAGAAATAATGGTTTATGGCGGCCTTTCCTGTATCTTTTGGACGCTGACGTTACAAACGACAATCAAATATGTATTGATTGTGCTAAACGCAGATAACAAGGGTGAAGGCGGTATTTTATCGTTATTTTCTCTTGTCCGAAAGCGTGCGAAATGGCTAATCATCCCGGCGATTATTGGAGCAAGTACGCTACTTGCCGACGGTATGATAACCCCCGCTATTACGATATCTTCTGCTGTAGAGGGATTGGCTATCAAAAACCCAGGATTACCCACTATTCCAATTGTTGTAGTCATCATTTCACTCCTGTTCATCATTCAGCGTTTTGGAACTAATATTGTCGGTCGGGTATTCGGCCCATTAATGTTTATCTGGTTTAGTACTATTGGTATTTTGGGACTCTCCTATTTGGGGCATTCTCCAGAGATTTGGAAGTCAATTAATCCTTATTATGCCTATCAACTACTTGCTGACAATCCACATGCGTGGTTTATCGTAGGAGCAATATTTCTTTGTACAACAGGTGCCGAAGCATTGTATTCTGATATGGGGCACTGTGGGAAAAACAACATTCGTATAAGTTGGATATTCGTTAAACTCATGTTGATTTTCAATTATTTCGGACAAGGTGCATGGTTGTTAGAACACAAAGGAATGATGTTAGGAGAATTGAATCCCTTCTATTCAATCATGCCAGACTGGTTTGTCGTTTGGGGAGTAACTATTGCGACGATTGCGGCTATCATTGCAAGCCAGGCGATGATATCTGGATCTTTCACCTTGATTGCAGAGGCTGTACGTCTAAACATTTGGCCTAAAGTAACTATCCGTTATCCTAGTGATCATAAAGGGCAAATCTATGTACCATCGGTCAACTTGATATTATATTTAGGATGTATGTTGATTATCTTAATCTTCCGAGAATCCAGTAATATGGAAGCTGCATATGGGTTGGCGATTAACATGACGTTCATCATGACGACCATCTTAATGGCAGTCTTCATGTCACGCAAGAAAATAAACATTGCTCTTATTGTCCTGTTTACGGGAGTATATCTACTTATCGAACTTGCATTCCTAATAGGTAATATTAGTAAAATTACCCACGGAGGTTGGCTCACTTTATTACTCGCTGCATCACTATACATCGTCATGTATGCTTGGTTTGGAGCTCGAAAAATCAAAAATCGCTTTGTGAAATTTGTCAATGTGAAAGACTACTATGACATTCTAGCAGAATTGAGTGAAGACAAATCTGTTCCTCAATTCTCTTCGCATCTAGTCTACTTAACATCAGCAAATAACATCCATGAAGTGGAATCAAAGATTACTTATTCCATCATTAATAAAAAACCTAAGCGTGCAGATGTGTATTGGCTCGCGCACGTTGATGTGATGGATAATCCGCATACTAGAGAATATAAAGTAACACAGCTGATTCCAGGCAAATTTATTCGTATAGATTTCCACTTAGGGTTCCGCGTGGAACAGAAGATTAGTTTGCTTTTCCGTAAAGTCGTAGAAGAGATGGTGAAGAATGGTGAAATCGACATTACAAGTCACTATGATACCCTAAGAAAACACAATATCCCAGGAGACTTTAATTTCGTAGTCTTAGAGAAAGTAATCTCAAAAACTCATTTCTTAAAATGGAACGAGAAAGTAATCTTAGAAATCTACAAGATCTTAAAGAAATTCAGCTTATCCGAAGAGAAAGGTTTTGGTCTGGACAGCAGCTTTGTTACGCTCGAACGCGTTCCGCTGACGATCCCGAACACCGAAGACGTTAAGCTAACGAGACTATAAATAAAACGTTCATGATACATCGGGTATCACCAACAGCCATGAAAGTCACGGGCTCATAGTCCCAATAGGCATTTAGCCAAAACGGTATCTTAGTACCAATAAATATAAGACCTATGGCTGTCAGCGGATTACCCTTTATTCTTGACCGTGGTTGTGGACTGGATGTCCACAAAGACACAGTAGTTGCTACCATTAAAGGTAGTGATTTTGATACAGAGACAAAAACCTTCTTAACTTTTACGGATGACTTGTACAATTTAGTGGAATGGCTCCAGGCCCATTCCATTACACAGGTTGCCATGGAGAGCACTGGGGTTTACTGGCGACCGGTTTACGCGGTTCTGGAAGACTATTTTCACATCCTACTGGTCAATGCCCGGCATATCAAAAATGTTCCGGGACAGAAGACCGACAAGAAGGATAGCGAATGGATCACTAAACTGCTTCTTTCCGGTTTACTGAAGGGGAGCTTCATCCCACCACAACATATCCGGGAGCTCAGGGAACTTTTCCGACATAGACGTAAGCTTATCGCTATGCGGACCGCAGAAAAGAACCGGTTACAGAACATCCTTGAATCCGCCAACATCAAACTGAGGAGCGTAGTCAGCGACGTATTTGGGGTAAGCGCCATGGAAATGGTCCGGGCCATGGCCAAAGGTCAACTCGATCCTTTGCTATTGGCAAGCATGGCCAAGGGTTCGCTGGTCAAGAAACACGCAGAGCTACTTAAGGCACTTACTGGCAAGATCACGGATCATCACCGCTTCATGTTGAACCTAATACTGCAATCCATCGATCATATCAATCTACAAATAGCACAATCAGAGGCTCAGATGGAACAGTACGCAAGGATCATGCACAAGGAGCTGGAACTACTGGAATCTATCCCTGGAGTATCTTCCAGGGTGGCACTGGGAATCGTTTCAGAAATCGGTACGGACATGGCTCAATTTGCAACACATCAGAACCTTTCTTCATGGGCTGGGGTTTGCCCAGGCAACAATGAGAGTGCAGGAAAGAAGTACTCCTCGAAAATAACACGTGGAAACAAGTATCTCAAGACGACGCTCGTGGAGGCAGCATGGGTGGCCTCTAGATCCAAGGCAAATCCATTACTTGCGGTCAAGCATCATCAAATCGCTGCACGAAGAGGTCAGAAGAAGGCTACAATAGCCATCGCACATAAGATCTTGATTGCAGCATACCATGTCCTGAGGGACAATGAAGCCTATCAATTGCATCCACAGGATAAGAAAATACTTGAAAATAGACGACTTAAAAGAATTGACAGATTACAGAAACAATTGAGTACCCTTAAAAACACGTCTTACAAATAAAAGATCGACCTTTTTTTGGTGGTTAGACTCCCCGGAAATAAAACTGATATCAGACGTTAAGAACCAACAGTTGATGCCTTTAGAGCTCGTAGAAAAAATTATACTCTTGTTTTTATTAATCAAGTCATTTCATCATAAATAATCATACACAAGAAACAGAAACAAAATTATCCGGACAAAAAGAATAGACCCTTGAATAATCACTGGTCTAACATTGTATTGGATTACTAAAAAAAACAATAATAACTTTCAGAAAAAAAAGGGCTGTTAATACAGCCCTTTTTTTTATGCTTCTTTCGTTTTATTTAACTTGGAATTCTTGTAGCCGTATGAGAAATATATGACTAATCCTATGAGCAACCAAATTACAAATATGATCCAATTACTTGCCCCAAGCTCAGACATCAAATAAAGATTGATTAACACGCCAATTACTGGCAATAGCGAGAACTTATACTTAAAGCTCATGACGCTTAAAACAGCCCAAGTAAGCCAAAAGATGATCACTAATGACTTATGGATTAGAATATTCGCAGAACCCATTTCCAACCAATGTGATAAATTCTCATCACTGTATTTATAGGTTAGAATCAATGCAATAATCATCCCTACACCTACAATGTATTTCCCGTTGATATAGGGAACTTTAAATTTAGAGCGTGCCGATAAACCAGAATGATCCATGTATAACACCCCAGCACATACGAGGATAAAGGCAAAGAATGTTCCTACACTCGTTAAATCGACGAAGAAATCCATCTTAAAAAACAAAGCAGGAATAGCAACAACAAAGCCCGTAACGATCGTCGCAAATGAAGGTGTCTTATACTTAGGGTGAATCGTAGAAAATTTCTTCCAAAGTAGACCATCTCTACTCATTGTCATCCAAATTCTTGGTTGCGCTAATTGAAACACCAAAAGTGCCGATGTGATAGCGATAACCGAAGTGACCGAGATAATACCCGCCATATGATCAAAACCGACGTAAGAGAACACATAGGCTAATGGATCCTTGACATTAAGTTCCTTATAGTTTACCATACCAGTTAACACGATCGTTATGGCAACGTAGAGTACAGCACAGATAACCAAACAGTAAATCATTGCTCGCGGCAAATCACGCTGCGGATTCTTACATTCTTCTGCAGTAGTAGATATCGAATCAAACCCAATAAAGGCGAAGAACACAGCTGCAACACCACTCATCACCCCCGCAAGACCATTTGGAGCAAATGGAGTCCAATTTTCAGGCTTAACAAAGAATATACCACCGAAAATTACAGCGAGAATAATCCCCACTTTAATAATAACCATGATATTACTCGCTCGTTGCGATTCTTTTATCCCTATGTAAACTAAGGCGGTAACCAATACCGTAATTAAGCCCGCTGGCATATCAAAGATAATCGGCATATCTAGAAAACGAGGAGCGGTTTCATAGGCTTGTAACGCAACTTTCTCTATGTTCTCTAATTGATCTGCGCCAACTGACAATGCCTTCGTATGCGCATCTAAAGCGTATCCAGGAGCCATCGTCATCCATTTGGGTAGATTTATTCCAAAGCCCTCGAGCATAGAAACAAAATATTGAGACCAAGATATTGCAACCACCATATTGGAAACGGCATATTCTAAGACGAGTGCCCACCCAATGATCCAAGCAAATAACTCCCCAAAGGCAACATAAGCATAGGTATACGCGCTCCCAGAAACAGGAACCGTACTCGCAAACTGTGCATAGGACAATGCCGTAAACACACATGCAAATGCTACGAATACAAAAAGGAGTGATACAGCTGGGCCGCCATTATAACTTGCTAAACCAATCGTAGAGAAGATCCCTGCTCCCACGATCGCAGCAATTCCTAGAGAAATTAAATCCTTGACGCCTAGTATTTTCGCTAAGCCTGAACCGCCATGTTCAGCATCGGAAAGAATCTGATCTACGCTTTTTTTGCGGAACAGTCTATTTGCCATATTTAGTTAAATTATTGGATTAAGAATACAAAAGTCTAAAAATTTATGATAAATATGTCATATTATCCTGAATATATACATAGATATCTTTAAAATTTCGCAGATGTTCTGCTTCGTATTCTACTAAAACTTCGGTTAGGTTCTGATGATAGTCAGGTGTTGTTTGGAAGTCCCAAACCCGCTTTGAGATGTTGAATAACGGTTTGGAAATCTGACTTAGGTCTTTATACTCGAAGATATAACGGGATTCAATAAAACGATCGTAGAACTTAAAGAAACCATCCATATCTGTCACACCGATTA
This sequence comes from Sphingobacteruim zhuxiongii, assembly GCF_009557615.1. Lineage (NCBI taxonomy): Bacteria > Pseudomonadati > Bacteroidota > Sphingobacteriia > Sphingobacteriales > Sphingobacteriaceae > Sphingobacterium > Sphingobacterium zhuxiongii. Next base: position 835,697 of record NZ_CP045652.1, on the reverse strand, counting down.
TCGACAAATAATTTGTCAATGCGCTTCGATTCACGTGCTCCAGATGCTCATATAAGCGCGCGACGTTAACCAACTCATGTTTGATTAATAAATGGTCCAGTAAAAGTTCAATTGCAATATGCGCGAGAAAAGAGGCTCGGATTGGCAGGCCTTTTAATACAGGTTCCAACTTTTTTCGAAGCACATGACAATGCTCCAAAAAGAATTCGCTACTATGGAATAGTTTATCCACTTCGACATGTCGATACCATCCCTCGGATATCGCTAGACTAAGTGGTTGTACAAAAAGTTCTTCTTCGAAACGCTGCGGATGAAATACATAAGTTTTATCCACATTCTTCAGCAAATCAGGGAGCAAAGATCCCAGCACACGTTCCGATTGTGTAGCATATCGTTCGAAATAGAAATGAGAAAGAAAGTTCATCCTATCCTGGCTATAATCCTATAAATTATCTGTAAGATACAGTAATATCTCTTATCTTTGCAACTTAATTAAAAAATCTTAAGGGTTAAACTATGAGCTTTGTAGAAGAATTACGTTGGAGAGGCATGCTTCAAGACATCATGCCAGGCACAGAGGATTTGTTAAATAAAGAACAAGTATCTGGCTATATAGGATTCGATCCTACAGGAGATTCACTACACGTAGGCCATTTAACTCAAATCATGACCTTAATCCATTTCCAACATGCTGGCCATAAGCCAGTAGCGTTAGTGGGTGGAGCAACAGGTATGATTGGCGACCCTTCATTTAAATCAGCTGAAAGAAATCTTTTGGATGAGGCTACACTAAACCACAATGTAGATTGTTTGAAAAAGCAATTAGCGAAGTTTTTAAACTTCGGTGATGGTGAAACCGATGCAAAGATGGTCAACAACTACGACTGGTTTAAGGATTTTAAATTCTTAGATTTTATTCGTGATGTTGGTAAGCTGATTACCGTGAATTACATGATGTCCAAAGATTCTGTAAAGAAACGTTTGGAGGGTGACAATGGTCTATCTTTTACCGAATTTACCTATCAATTAATTCAAGGTTATGATTTCTATTATCTATGGAAACATCACAATTGTAAAATTCAAATGGGTGGCTCCGATCAATGGGGAAACATTGTAACTGGAAGTGAAATGATCCGTCGTCAGGATCAAGGAACAGCCTTTGCATTGACCACACAACTAATCAAGAAAGCAGACGGTCAGAAATTCGGAAAAACAGAATCTGGTGCTGTATGGTTAGATGCGAAAAAGACATCACCATATAAGTTCTTCCAATTCTGGTTGAATACTTCAGACGATGACGCTAAAAACTGGATTAAAATTTTCACGCTACTTCCGAAAGAAGAAATCGATGCTATTATCGCCGAACATGAGACTGCCCCACATCTACGTGTAGTCCAAAAGGCATTAGCAAAAGATATCACTATCAGAACGCACTCTGAGAAGGATTATGAAACCGCAGTGAAGACTTCCGAGTTCTTATTCGGAAACGGATCATTAGATTTCCTTGCGGATTTAGAACATGATGGAGTATTAGAAGTTTTTGATGGAGTACCTCAATTCAACTTATTGAAAGAAAAGTTGGAAGCTGGCATCAACGTTCTGGACTTATTAGCAGTTGATACCGCAGTTTTCCCATCCAAAGGCGAAGCGCGTAAAATGCTACAAGGGGGAGGTGTTTCTCTAAACAGAGAAAAGCTTACGGATATTGAACAAATGATCAATGAGTCCAACTTGATTGACAATAAATACTTGATTATCCAACGCGGAAAGAAAAACTATTATTTAGTCACTGTTGGATAAACACAACCATAAAAAGAAGAAGGGCCAATCGACGATTGGCCCTTCTTCTTTTTATGGTTAATTGTGCTTAATTATCTTGATTTCATAGTCAACCTCTTGCAGTTCGCGCTGGTTACTAACCATTCTAGGCACTAAAAATACCGTATAGACACTTCGATCTTCAGGTACAAAGGAAATCCCAACAAATGAAATATCAGACTTGTTTGAGAATTGAAAACGAAGCTCACTAGAATTAAATTCATGGAAATAGCTTACCTCGTGCACTGCTAAGGTTCTATCTCCTATGGAAGTCGATTGCCCTTTAAGGATCTTCAAATCTTTACTAACGTTGTTTCCAAAATTCGCAAAGCGAACCTTAACTTTTCCAGCTGGAGGTGTAATCAAATTATCTTCAACAACCTTCATCTCTATCTTATCTCGTCCATAGAAGAATAAAGAATACACTTTACTCGCAGAAAATTGCTGCCCTGCACGAAATACCTCACTATTTTTCTCCCGATTATAAAGGGATATACTACGCTCACCAGGAAACACACTTTTATGCCTAACAAAACTTCCCAAATCAAAATATTCATTTGTATTCAGAACCTTATCATCTATTTTAAAATCTAGCCCAAGGCTCCCGTAAATAGCATTATAGGCAGCAGCACCAGAAAACGTCGTTTGGTTATGTGGGAGATCAGAAGATAGATCATCTTTTTGGCAACTCATGAAAAGTAGAGCGCTGAAAAAAACAACAGATATATGTTTGAGGCTTCTCAGAATATTCATATCAACAAAAAACAATTATTATTTACCCTTACTAACGAGTTTGGAAAGCTTATTGCTACAAGGATAGATAAATCAAATCAATCAAAGCGAACAATTCTCTCATTTTTTTTTAAGTTTGTAGAAGAAAAATAGCGTCATTTACATGGCTAAATTAAATACATTTAAAAACGGTAGTGGATCGACAGGGACAAAGAAGGCTAAGAATACTACTTTATCCTATCAAAAACGAAGCACACGCAAATCATTCGACCAAATTAACTTCTCTGAAGGACAACGGAAAGCGTTGAAAATCCTAGGGTTATTTCTGCTATTATTAGCCGGACTTTTCGCAGTTGCCTTTATTTCATATTTATTCACTTGGAAAGCGGATCAAAGCTACATAGCAGCGACCAATGGTGGCTGGAGTACGCTCTTGAACACAGCAGATGAACTACATGATGATAACACGGAGATTCCCCTCGTCGAAAACAAGCTAGGGAAGTTTGGTGCGTTACTCGCCAACCAATTTATTTATGAATGGTTTGGTGCCGCATCTTTCCTATTTATCGTTGTACTTTTTGTTATTGGGTATAAATTCCTTTATAAAAAATCTATCCTTCCGGTATGGAAAACCTTACTGTATTGTGCAGTGTCTATACTTTTTCTATCGGTAACTTTCGGTTTTATTCAAGACTTTATCTACGATACACCACATATTCTTGAAGGTAAATTTGGCTTCTGGACAAATCAAATCCTCAAGTCTCAAATCGGTGTTGTTGGAACCGCAGGACTACTAATCTTTATTCTACTAACCGCCCTTGTTTTAGTTTATAATCTAGACTTGAAACTATCGTTCCAAGGAAACAATGCCCTGGAAGACGATGAAGAAGAAGAGGATGAAGAATTGACGGATGAGCAACTCATCAGTCACAGCAATACCATTAACAAACCGAAAGCAAACGAGGTAGCGACTCATACTTACGCGCACCCTGTAGAAGAGGCGGTGACACGACCTCGTCCTGTGGAAAAAGAGGAAATAGAAGAACCCGAAGACTTAACAGTTTCGCTTCCTTTATCGGTTAATACGGTTAAATCTGCACCAGTAACTACGCCAGAAAAAACGGATGAAATTGCATTCAGTATCGAAGAGCCTGAATTTGAAGAGGCGGATGAAGAACTTGTTGCGAGTCCAAACTTAACAGTTGCCAAGGTTGTGGAAGAGAAACCGATCTCAGCAAATGATTTAGTAGAAAAATTCGGCGAATACGACCCTAAACTTGATTTATCAGGCTATAAATATCCTACATTGGATTTATTAAAAGATTATGGCACTGGAAAAATCACTATAAATCAACAAGAACTAGAGGCGAACAAAAATAAAATTGTAGAAACCTTAAGAAATTATAGCATTGAAATCGAACATATCAAAGCGACTATCGGTCCTACTGTAACGCTTTATGAGATTATCCCGAAACCAGGTGTTCGTATTTCAAAAATCAAAAACTTGGAAGATGATATCGCCCTAAGCTTAGCCGCTTTAGGAATTCGTATTATCGCGCCGATGCCAGGGAAAGGAACTATTGGTATTGAGGTTCCAAATAGCAGCCCAGAAATGGTGTCTATGCGTTCTATCCTCGCTACAGAGAAGTTTCAAAAGACAGATATGGATTTACCTATTGCTTTAGGTAAAACAATCTCCAATGAGGTTTATATTGCCGATTTAGCAAAAATGCCTCACTTACTTGTTGCTGGGGCAACAGGACAAGGTAAATCAGTTGGTATCAATGCAATTTTGACTTCCTTGCTATATAAAAAGCACCCCGCAGAATTAAAATTTGTATTAGTCGATCCCAAGAAAGTTGAGCTTTCGCTATTCAAGAAAATCGAAAGGCATTTCTTAGCGAAGCTTCCAAACGAGGATGATGCAATTATTACCGACACGAAGAAAGTGATTAACACTTTAAATTCATTGTGTATTGAAATGGATCAACGTTATGATTTGTTAAAAAATGCACAAGTAAGGAATTTAAAGGAATATAATGTAAAATTTATCAATCGTCGATTAAACCCTGAGGAGGGTCATCGATTCTTACCATTTATAGTTCTTGTTATTGATGAGTTTGCCGATTTGATGATGACGGCAGGTAAAGAGGTAGAAACACCGATTGCTCGATTAGCACAGTTAGCACGTGCGGTAGGAATTCACTTGGTCATTGCTACGCAAAGACCGTCTGTGAACATTATTACTGGTACGATTAAAGCGAACTTCCCAGCACGTCTAGCCTTCCGCGTTTTGTCGAAAATCGATTCACGCACCATCTTAGATAGTGGCGGTGCGGATCAATTGATTGGACGTGGAGATATGCTACTAGCAACAGGTTCTGACTTAATCCGTATCCAATGTGCATTCGTGGATACGCCGGAAGTCGATGATGTTTCTGAATTTATCGGATCGCAACGCGGATATCCTTCAGCACATTACCTACCGGAATATATTGATCCGAATGGTGATAGTGATGGTATTCCAGACTTCGACCCTTCTGACCGCGATCAGCTATTCGAAGAAGCTGCGCGATTAATCGTTATGCATCAACAAGGTTCAACATCTTTAATACAGCGGAAATTAAAATTAGGTTACAACCGCGCTGGACGAATTATCGATCAATTGGAAGCTGCAGGGATTGTAGGTCCATTTGAAGGAAGTAAAGCACGCGAGGTGCTCTATCCAGATGATTATTCGTTAGAACAATTTTTGGAAACATTAAGAAAAGATAATTAAAGATGATTAGAGTTGTTTATTTATTGTTGGCATTGTTCTCGGTGAGTAGTGCCGTTGCACAGGATCGCTATGCGAAATCCCTTTTGGACGAAGTATCCAAAAAATATGATAGCTACAAAACCATTCAGTCAAACTTCACGTTCAAGGCTGTACAAACTAAAGGCGAAAGCTATACAGACAAGGGCGAGATGTTTTTAAACAAGCCAGCACAGCAATATAAAATCGTATTGCCAGCGCAAGAATTGATTTCTGATGGTAAATCTGTATGGTCTGTTTTGAAAGAAGATAAAGAAGTTCAAGTTTCAGAGGCTGATCATAGTAATGAATCTATCGGTCCAAACAACATTTTCACGTTCTATAAAACTGGCTTCAAATACATCAGTATGGATGATGAAACGGTATCGAGCGCTGGAAAATTAAAGGTAGTCGAGTTGTCGCCAATCGACACTAAACGAAATTACTTTAAGATTAAACTGCGGGTAAACAAGAATAATCACATCCACGATGTCACCGTTTTTGATAAATCTGGATCACGTTATACCTATACGATTAACACCTTGTTTGTCAATAACTCAGTTACTCCTCAAACGTTTCAATTCCAAAAGGGAAATTATCCAGGATTTGAAGTCGTTGACTTGAGATAGCTATTCTATTCTAGAAATAAGATATCACATGAGCTCCTGCAAAGGGGCTCATTTTTTTTGGAGTAGACAATATACTTCTGCTTCAATTCTTCGAAACTGCTTCATACCTTAGCCCTTTGCGAGAGAACAACATAAGACTGTAGCAAGACGAATAGTAAAGGTACGTTTGAAGACATAAAAAAAGGGTATTGACGCTTGTTCAATACCCTTTCAGACTTTCGTCTACTATGTGCTAAAGATTAATTATTTGCTATTCGAACGAATAATACCAAGCTCTAGACCACGGAGCTCTGCTAAGCCTCTCAAACGTCCTATCGCCGAATACCCGGGATTGGTAACTTTATTTAAATCATCTAACATTTGATGGCCATGATCTGGACGGAATGGAATTGGCTGCTTTCTCTTTTGATTCTCTGCAACTAGCGCTTCCATCACTTTAAACATATCTACATCACCGTCTAAATGATCAGCTTCATAAAAACTGCCAATCGCGTCACGTTTTACGTTTCTAAGGTGAACAAAATTCACTCGGTGTTTCACTAAATCAAATATTGCAGGAAGATCGTTCTTTGGTCCGGCTCCTAAGGAACCCGTACAAAAACAGATACCGTTAAATTCCTTCGATTGCTCTGTTATAATATAATTTAAGTCTTCGGCATTACTCACAATACGAGGTAAACCCAATATTGGATAAGGAGGATCGTCCGGATGGATAGTCATTAAGACACCGTTCTCTTCACAAACCTCAGCAATGCTGTTTAGGAAGTAGAGTAAATTTTTTCGTAAGCCATCAAAACCAATTTCAGAATAAACCGAAATACTATTTTGCAATGAATCTAACGTAATATCGCTCTCTCCAGGAATTCCCATCAGAACGACTCTTTCCAATTCACTTAACGCATTTTGATCCAAGCTTTGAAATTTATTTTCCGCGTCTTCTTGAACATTGGTTGGATAATCATTTTTAGCATCCTGACGCTTCAATATATAAATATCGAAGATAGCCAGATCAATCCAATCGAAGTACAATGCCTTAGAACCGTCTTTCATTGTTAAGTCTAGCTGCGTGCGCGTCCAATCTAATACCGGCATAAAGTTATAGCATACGGTCTTGATACCACAAGAGGCTAGATTTTTCAGGGATTGCTTATAACGCTCAAGATACTCATCTCTGTTGGGAGCGCCGGTTTTGATTGCCTCATGAACAGGTACACTTTCGACAACAGACCAAGTTAAACCTGCTTCTTCTATAATTCGTTTTCTTTCTTTTATATCTTCTAATGGCCAAACTTCGCCATGCGCTATATGATGTAGCGCTGAAACAATACCGGTTGCTCCGGCTTGTTTAACGTCTTGTAAGGACACCGAATCATTCGGACCATACCATCTCCATGTTTGTTCTAAAAATTGCATACAGGTCTTTATATTATACGCCACACCAAGAATTAAATCCACCGTCAACAAATACAGTCTCACCAGAGACGAATGCTGAAGCCTCACTAAGTAGATATACCAATGTTCCTTCTAATTCGCTTGGGTCTCCTAAACGTTGGTAAGGTGTACCATTGATGAACTTCTGCGCTCTTGGGCTATAAGTTCCATCAGGATTAGTTAATAATGCTCTATTTTGTTCAGTCAAAAATACCCCAGGTGCAATTGCATTTACCCGTACTTTATCGCCATACCGAAGTGCTAATTCCGTTGACATCCATTTCGTAAATCCATCGATTCCGTGTTTTGCAACGGTGTATCCCAATACGCGAGTTAATGGTCGGCTAGCAGCAAGGGAAGAAATATTGATAATGGCTCCTATTCCTTTCTCTGCAATCACTTGTCCCAAAATCATCGTTGGAATGATAGTACCATACAAGTTAAGTTCAATTGCTTTGATCGTATCTTGAATCTTATTATCGAATATGTTTTGATCGTCTCCGATCGTTGCGCCAGGTATATTTCCACCTACAGCATTAATCAAACCGTCTATTGTTCCAAATGCCTTTAGGATTGATTCTTTCGCTTCGTGTACAGATTGCTCATTCATTACATCAGCAATCACACCAATGGCCTCTGCTCCTAAAGATTTTGCTTGTTCAACTCGTTCGTCGATTTTCTCCTGACTACGCCCAATGATACAAACTTTGGCGCCGGCTTCAGCAACCGCCCGGACAAAGGATTTACCCAAGATACCGGTACCACCGGTTATAACAATTACCTTATCTTTCAGAGAAAATTTATCTAGAATACTCATAGTTTATGGTCTGATTAATTCTTTCAATGATAAACAATTTATCGATAAATATTATGCATTTTTAAGACATTTATTACGTAATCGTTTGCGAAGATATTCCTTGGGAAGCGATTTAAAACCACTATCTTGCATTATTTAATAACCTATGCCACACGTTTTATCATTTGGAGAAATACTAATCAGACAACAAAGTGTTGGAGATAGTTTCTTTGGAAGTCAAGAGAACTTATTAAGAATTTACCCCGGCGGATCTGAAGCAAATGTTGCTTGTTCTTTAGGACAGATGGGTACAGCAGTCCAATATGCAAGTGCCTTCCCTACAAATAAGCTTAGCGAGGAAGTTTTATCCGTATTAAATCAACACCAAGTAGATACATCAAAATGCCTCCAAATTGGCGATCGAATTGGATCTTATTTTCTTTTGTCAGCTAATGGATTGACAAAAGGAGAAGTCATATACGACCGTAAGTATTCTAGCTTTTCTCAATTACAAGCAGCGGATTTGGATTTCGACAAGCTGTTCGAGGATGTTGATTGGTTACATTGGACAGCGCTCACGCCTGCTTTAAATCAAGAAATGGCAGATGTTATGCTCTTGGTTCTGCAAGAAGCAAAAAACCGTGGGATTTATATTTCTGTGGACTTAAATTATAGAAACCGCCTTTGGCAATATGGGAAGTCTCCATTGGAGATCATGCCTGAATTACTGGCGTATTGCCAAGTTATAATGGGTAATATCTGGGCAGCAAACACTATGGCAGGAATTCCTGTACCAGAATCTCTAGATCGGCACACAGCGAAATCTGATCTAGTAGAAGCTGCGAATAGCTCTGCTGCAGCATTATTCGCAAAATTCCCGCAAGTGGAACATATTGCAAATACGTTCCGCTTTATGGATAACCCAACGCATAATCTATTCTTTGGCACCTACCATTCAAAAACAGAAAATACCGTATCGACAACCTACGAAACAAATGAGATTATTGATCGTATTGGTTCGGGTGATGCATTTATGGCGGGACTCATTCATGCGCTATGCATGACCAAGGATGCTCAAGAAATAATTAATATCGCAACAGGGGCTGGTTATGAAAAACTATTCGTTGAAGGCGATTTTGGAAATGGAAAATATTAAGAAGATGCAAATCGATCAAATAATAGAGAAAATTAAAGCTTACCCGGTTATACCGGTATTCTATCATGATGATGTTGAAGTCTGTAAACAAGTTGTAAAGGCTTGCTACGACGGGGGTATTCGTGTTTTTGAATTTGTTAATCGAGGAAAGAATGCACAAGTAAATTTCCAGGCATTGGTAGAATATAAAAAGCTTGCTATGCCAGAATTGACTTTGGGTATTGGAACAATCCTCAGCAGTGACGCTGCCGAAAGCTTTCTTGCTTTAGGTACCGAATTCTTAGTGAGCCCAATCTTTGTTGCTGAACTTGCGGAAACAGCCAAGAAAAGTAACTGTCTTTGGATTCCAGGATGTATGACTCCTACGGAAATTGCCAATGCCATGTTTGCTGGTTGTGGCTTTGTCAAGCTATTCCCTGGCGAGACACTTGGTCCATCATTTTTAAATGGAATTAAACCTTTGTTCCCGACTATGAAGTTTATGCCGACTGGTGGTGTGGATGTCGAGGAGAATAATATCAAAAATTGGTTCGCCGCAGGAGTTACTTCTGTCGGTATGGGTTCCAAATTGTTTAAACTACAAGACGGACACTATAACCTGCAAGACATTAGCGAAAATTGTCGCAAAGTTTTAGGCTGGGCTAAAGCCTAAAAACCTTACAAGGAGACTTCGGAAATAGAATGATGAGCCATGATTCTATTTTCGAAACTTCGTATGTTACCCTTATCGATTAAGACCTCCAGAACGAGTACTAAACCTTCCTTATTCAACGTTTGATTCTTTATCTTCAATTGCTTTGTCAACGGACGAATATCTTCTATAAAATCTTCCTTTCCTGATAATTGATGGCTATCGAATTTTACGGTCACCACCTTTACTAAATTCCTTAACACATACCGATTTAGAATCGGTCCAGAAATAATAATCGAAAAACACGCTCCTAAGAATATAATTGCGGTGATAAACATCCCAAAACCGATAGCCATACCTACCGCTGCGGACATCCAAATAATACTAGCGGTCGTCAAGCCATTGACATTAACACCATCTTTAAAAATCACTCCTGCGCCCAGAAAACCAATCCCTGAGACAACATAAGAGGCAATCCGCGTGGCATCTTCCGACTCCCCCGCTCCTAGTTTCATGGAAAGGATAGAAAATAAGGTACTCCCTAAACAAATAATCGATATGGTTTTAAAACCCGCCGATTTATCTTTCCACTCCCTTTCAAATCCTAATAAAAATCCTGCTCCCAGCGATAAAAATGCTTTGAACAAATCATTCCAGTCAAAAATAAATTGATCCGTGATCATCTCCATATTCATAGTATCTATAAACTCCTTCTGTTTTAAATCAAATCTACTTAACATTAAATTCATATAAAACACATATCGTTCGATAATATCGATAAATCCTGTATTTTAACAAGCAAAAAAATGGTCTGGACTCCAAAGGAATCCAGACCATTTTATATCCATGCCTAAAAGGCACGTTGATCTTAATGACTAGTCTTCTTCTTTAGAAGCTAATAATTGATCGTATTCTTCACGAGAACCTACAATGATATTGCTGTACTTACGTAAACCAGTACCTGAAGGAATCAAGTGACCAACAATTACGTTTTCTTTCAAGCCTAACAAGTTATCGCGTTTACCTGCGATTGCTGCCTCATTCAATACTTTTGTAGTTTCCTGGAAGGAAGCTGCAGAGATGAATGATTTAGTACCTAGGGACGCTCTAGTAATACCTTGTAATAATGGACTTGAGGTAGCAGGAATAGCATCGCGTACTTCCACTAACTTCATATCTTGGCGTCTTAATACAGAGTTTTCTTCACGTAATTTACGTAATGTAACAATCTGACCTGGACGTAAAGAATTAGAATCTCCCGCTTCAACAACAACTTTTTTGTCGTATAATGAATCGTTTTCTTCCATGAAGTCCCATTTATTTACAGCTTCTTTCTCTAAGAAACGAGTATCTCCTGGATCCTCAATATTCACTTTCTGCATCATTTGGTGAACGATAGTTTCAAAGTGCTTATCGTTGATTTTTACCCCTTGTAGGCGGTAAACCTCTTGGATACCATTTACGATATATTCTTGTACTGCCGCAGGACCTTTGATTGATAAGATATCTGAAGGAGAAATCTGACCGTCAGATAAAGGCATACCTGCTTTAATAAAGTCGTTATCTTGTACTAAGATGTGCTTAGAAAGTGGAACCAAGTATTTTTTCACTTGACCGTCACGAGATTCAATAGAAATCTCACGGTTACCACGTTTAACACCACCTAATGAAACTACACCGTCAATTTCAGTAACAACAGCAGGGTTTGAAGGGTTACGAGCCTCGAATAACTCTGTTACACGAGGAAGACCACCCGTAATATCTCGGGTCTTACCTGTTGAACGAGGAATCTTAACTAATACTGCACCTTCTTTAACTTTCTGTCCATCTGAAACGGATACGTGAGCTCCTACTGGAATATTGTAAGAACGAATAATTTCGCCTTTGTTATCCAATACCTTGATCATCGGGTTTTTCGTCTTATCACGAGTTTCGATAATTACTTTCTCCTTGTGACCTGTTTGTTCATCAGATTCTTCACGGAAAGTAACACCTTCGATAATCGCATCAAACTCAACCTTACCTGCAAATTCCGAGATAATCACAGCATTATATGGATCCCAATCAACTAGTTTAGAACCTTTTTCTACTGTATCGCCTTCTTTTACGAATAAATTCGAACCGTAAGGGATGATTTGTTGGTAAAGAACTTTATTTTCTTCGTTCACAACTTTAATCTCACCTGAACGACCTAACACTACTTGGTAAGGACCATCTTCGCCTTCTTTTTCAACGGTACGAACGTTTTCAAATTCGATACGACCATCATATTTAGCGATAACTGAAGATTCAGCAGCAATGTTCGACGCCGTACCACCGACGTGGAACGTACGAAGTGTTAACTGTGTACCTGGCTCACCAATTGATTGCGCTGCAATTACACCGACAGCTTCACCTAATTGAACACGTTTACCAGATGCTAAGTTACGTCCGTAACAACAAGCACATACACCACGTTTTGATTCACAAGTTAATACTGAACGAATTTCAACGCCTTCAATACCTGCAGTTTCGATAGCCTCAGCAATTTCTTCTGTGATATCTTCATTTGCAGCAACGATTAATTCATCAGTAACAGGATCAATAACATCGTTTAATGGTGTACGACCTAAAATACGATCGTATAATGGTTCAACGATATCATCGTTATCTTTTAATGCTGTAGTGTAGATACCACGTAAACCGTTACAATCTTGTTCTACAACAATCATATCCTGTGCAACGTCATGTAAACGACGAGTTAAGTAACCCGCATCCGCCGTTTTTAACGCCGTATCGGCAAGACCTTTACGCGCACCGTGGGTAGAAATAAAGTACTCTAATACGGATAATCCTTCTTTAAAGTTAGATAAGATCGGGTTTTCGATAATCTCACCACCTGAAGTACCAGACTTCTGAGGTTTCGCCATCAAACCACGCATACCACATAACTGACGAATCTGCTCTTTAGAACCACGAGCTCCAGAGTCCAACATCATGTAAACAGAGTTGAAACCTTGGTTGTCGTTCGAAAGAATATCCATTACGTGCGCTGTCAAACGGTTGTTGATACGCGTCCAGATATCGATAATCTGATTGTAACGCTCGTTGTTCGTAATGAAACCCATGTTATAGTTACTCATTACTTCCTCAACTTCATTCGTAGCTTGAGCAATAAGATCAGCTTTCGCAGCAGGAATATTTAAATCTTGCAAGTTGAACGACAAACCACCTTTGAAGGCTGTTTGGAATCCTAACTCTTTCATATCATCTAAGAATTTCGCAGCACGAGCCATACCTGTGCTCTTCACGATTTCCCCAATAACATTACGCAAAGATTTCTTAGTCAACAACTCATTAATGTAACCTACTTCTTCAGGAACAACCTGATTAAAGATTACACGACCTACAGTTGTGTCAATAATTGCTTCTACAATCTCTCCTTCTTTGGTTCTGATGTTAGTTTTTACCTTAATGAATGAGTGAAGATCAACTTTCTTCTCATTTAAAGCAATAATAACCTCTTCCGCAGAATAGAATGTACTTCCTTCACCTTGCATTCTACGGCTATCATCAGACTTACGGCCTTTAGTAATATAATAAAGACCCAATACCATATCTTGTGATGGTACCGTAACTGGAGATCCGTTTGCAGGGTTAAGAATGTTGTGTGCAGCCAACATTAAGATTTGGGCTTCCAAAATTGCAGCATTACCTAAAGGTAAGTGAACCGCCATCTGGTCACCATCAAAATCGGCGTTGAACGCTGTACAAACCAATGGGTGTAATTGGATTGCTTTACCTTCTACTAACGTAGGTTGGAAAGCTTGAATACCCAAACGGTGAAGCGTAGGTGCACGGTTTAATAATACAGGGTGTCCTTTCAATACATTTTCTAGGATATCCCATACTACTGGATCCTTGCGGTCAACGATTTTCTTCGCAGATTTAACCGTTTTAACAATACCTCTTTCAATCATCTTACGAATGATGAATGGTTTGTATAATTCCGCCGCCATGTCTTTAGGAAGACCACACTCGTGTAATTTCAAGTGAGGACCAACGACAATTACCGAACGAGCAGAATAGTCAACACGCTTACCTAATAAGTTTTGACGGAAACGACCTTGTTTACCTTTCAAAATATCAGAAAGAGATTTCAACGCACGGTTACCTTCAGTTTTCACTGCGTTTACCTTACGTGAGTTGTCAAACAAGGAATCCACAGCTTCTTGAAGCATACGCTTCTCGTTACGTAAGATTACTTCTGGAGCTTTGATTTCGATCAAACGTTTCAAACGGTTATTACGAATAATAACACGACGATATAAATCGTTCAAATCGGAAGTCGCAAAACGACCACCATCCAAAGGAACTAAAGGACGTAATTCTGGTGGAATAATCGGAACAATCTTAACAATCATCCATTCTGGACGATTCTCAATACGATCATTAGCACCACGGAAAGCCTCTACAACATGTAAGCGCTTTAACGCCTCATTTTTACGTTGTTGAGAAGTCTCGTTGGCAGCTTGATGACGTAAGTCGTATGATAACTGATCTAAGTTAAGACGTCTTAATAAATCCTCAAGAGCATCAGCACCCATTTTAGCAACGAATTTCTGAGGATCGTTATCATCAAGATATTGGTTTTCTTTCGGTAGTGTATCTAAAATATCTAAGTATTCCTCTTCCGTTAAGAAATCCATATAAGAGATACCATCATCTTCTTTGATACCTGGTTGGATAACCACATATCTTTCGTAGTAGATGATCATATCTAATTTCTTCGTAGGAAGACCTAAAAGGTAACCAATCTTGTTAGGTAAAGAACGGAAATACCAAATATGCGCAACAGGAACCACCAAGTTGATGTGTCCCATACGCTCACGACGTACTTTCTTCTCCGTTACTTCAACACCACAACGGTCACAAACGATTCCTTTATAACGAATACGTTTGTATTTACCACAGTGACATTCATAGTCTTTTACTGGACCGAAAATACGCTCGCAGAATAGACCATCGCGTTCCGGTTTATAAGTACGGTAGTTGATAGTTTCTGGTTTAGTAACCTCACCACTTGAGCGCTCTAGAATAGTTTCTGGAGAAGCTAAGCTGATCGTAATCGATGTAAAGTTACTTTTGATTTTATTATCTTTTTTGTAAGACATACTTCGTAAAAAGTTATAGCTGTATGTAAAAGTTTAAGAGGAACGAGTCCTCTTAAACTCTGTATTGCTTGATTAATCCAATGTGATATCTAAACCTAAGCCGCGTAACTCATGCACCAATACGTTGAATGATTCAGGTACCGATGGAGTTGGTAAGTTATTACCTTTAACAATCGCTTCATAAGTTTTAGCACGTCCGACAACGTCATCCGATTTCACAGTTAAGATCTCTTGTAGGATATTCGAAGCACCGAATGCCTCTAATGCCCAAACCTCCATCTCACCAAAACGCTGACCACCGAACTGTGCCTTACCACCTAATGGTTGTTGAGTAATCAACGAGTAAGGACCAATAGAACGTGCGTGCATTTTATCATCAACCATGTGACCTAATTTCAACATGTAAATCACACCTACAGTAGTAGGTTGGTCAAAACGCTCACCAGTTAAACCGTTGTATAGATAAGTACGACCAGATTTTGGTAACTCAGCTTTTTCAACCCAATCTTCCACTTGGCCCATCTCTGCACCATCGAAAATTGGAGTGGCAAACTTAATTCCTAATTTCTGTCCAGCCCATCCTAAAACAGTCTCATAGATCTGTCCAAGGTTCATACGAGATGGTACCCCTAGTGGATTCAATACGATATCTACCGGTGTTCCGTCTGCTAAGAAAGGCATATCTTCATCACGTACGATACGTGCTACGATACCTTTGTTACCGTGACGACCAGCCATCTTATCCCCAACTTTCAATTTACGTTTTTTAGCAACATAAACCTTAGCCATTTGAACAATTCCTGATGGAAGCTCATCACCCACTGAAATCGCAAATTTCTCACGTTTGAATGCACCTAACTCTTCATTAACTTTAATGCTGTAGTTATGTAGCGCATACTTGATCAATTCGTTCTTATCTTCATCAGTCGTCCATCCTGTTGGATTAACGTTTGTGTAATCGATATCAGTAAGGATCTTTTGAGTGAATTTCGCACCTTTAGCTACAAATAGTTCTTTGTAAACATTGTAAACACCTTGACTAGTCTTGCCATTTACAATATTGAACAATTTGTCAACCAAACGTTCTTTAAGCACTCTTAAGTTTTTCTCATGTACTGTTTCCAATTTCTCTAAAGCTTTACGCTCAACTTCTTTGGACATTTTCTTCGCACGAGAGAATAATTTCGTATCAATAACAACACCCTTGATTGAAGGAGGAGTTTTTAAAGATGCATCTTTAACATCACCTGCTTTATCACCGAAGATTGCACGTAATAACTTCTCTTCTGGTGAAGGATCAGATTCACCTTTAGGTGTAATCTTACCAATCAAAATATCACCTTCGCCAACCTCAGCACCGATACGGATAATACCGTTCTCATCAAGGTCTTTTGTTGCTTCTTCCGAAACATTAGGGATATCTGCTGTTAATTCTTCTTCACCACGTTTAGTATCACGAACCTCTAATTCAAACTCTTCAATATGCAATGAAGTGAATAAATCTTGCGATACAACACGCTCAGAGATTACAATCGCATCCTCAAAGTTATATCCTTGCCAAGGCATGAACGCTACTTTCAAGTTACGACCTAATGCTAATTCTCCGTCTTCCGTTGCATAACCCTCACATAATACTTCACCTTTTTGAACTTTCTGACCTTTTCTTACGATAGGCTTTAAGTTGATACAAGTATTCTGGTTGGTCTTTTTGAACTTCGTTAATTTGTACACTTTAACATCATCATCGAATGAAACTAAGCGTTCATTCTCGTTACGGTCATAACGAATATGGATTTCTTGAGCATCAACATATTCTACAGTACCGGAACCTTCAGCGTTAATTAATGTACGCGAATCGCTGGCAACACGTGCTTCCAAACCAGTACCTACAACAGGTGCTTGTGGACGTAATAATGGCACAGCTTGACGTTGCATGTTTGATCCCATCAATGCACGGTTAGCATCATCATGCTCCAAGAAAGGAATTAATGAAGCCGCGATTGAAGTAATCTGGTTAGGAGCAACGTCCATATAGTCTAATTTCTCAGGCTCAATAATCGGGAAGTCACCCTCATATCTTGCTTTAACCTTAGGATCTAAGAAATTACCTTTATCATCATAAAGCGCGTTTGCTTGCGCGATAGTTTTACCGTCTTCGTCTTCTGCCGACAAATAAACAACAGGTTGATCAACGACTACTTTACCGTCCTTAACTTGACGATAAGGTGTCTCAATGAAACCTAAATTATTAATCTTCGCATGTACAGAAAGAGAAGAAATCAAACCGATGTTTGGACCCTCTGGAGTCTCGATTGTACACAAACGACCGTAGTGTGTGTAGTGAACGTCACGAACCTCGAAACCAGCACGCTCACGAGAAAGACCACCAGGACCTAAAGCTGAAAGACGACGCTTGTGCGTAATCTCCGCTAATGGATTGGTTTGGTCCATGAACTGAGAAAGCTGATTTGTTCCGAAGAACGAATTGATAACAGATGATAATGTACGAGCATTAATCAAATCTGTAGGAGTGAACACCTCATTATCACGAATGTTCATGCGTTCACGAATCGTACGTGCCATACGAGCCAAACCAACACCAAATTGTGCGTATAATTGTTCACCAACTGTACGAACACGACGGTTTGACAAGTGGTCAATATCATCAACCTCTGCTTTAGAGTTGATCAAATTGATCAAATACTTCACAATTGCGATAATATCTTCACGCGTTAAAACCTTAGTATTTGAATCTGTACCAAGTTTCAATTTACGGTTGATACGGTATCTACCCACATCTCCTAAATCATAACGCTTGTCTGAGAAGAATAAACGATCGATGATACCACGAGCAGTTTCCTCATCAGGTGGTTCAGCGTTACGTAATTGACGATAGATATGCTCCACCGCTTCCTTCTCGGAGTTCGAAGTATCCTTTTGTAAAGTGTTGTATATAATTGAATAGTCCGCATTATTAGACTCATCTTCTTTAGCAAGGATAATAGATTTAACACCTGCTTCAATGATTAAGTCAATGTGGTCTTCTTCTAAAACTGTTTCACGTTCAAAGATGATCTCATTACGATCGATAGATACTACTTCACCAGTATCCTCATCTACAAAATCCTCTGTCCATTTATTCAATACCCTAGCCGCTAAACGACGACCAACATATTTCTTCAAGCCCGATTTACTAACTTTAACTTCGTCAGAAAGATCGAACAATTCTAAGATATCTTTATCTGAATCAAAACCGATTGCACGTAATAACGTAGTAACCGGGAATTTTTTCTTACGGTCGATATATGCATACATCACGTTATTAACGTCTGTTGCAAATTCGATCCAAGATCCTTTAAAAGGAATTACCCTTGCAGAATAAAGTTTAGTACCATTTGTATGTCTACTTTGACCGAAGAAAACACCAGGTGATCGGTGTAGCTGAGAAACGATTACACGCTCTGCTCCATTGATCACGAAAGTACCTTTTGGAGTCATGTATGGAATAGTTCCTAAATACACATCTTGTACTATGGTTTCGAAATCTTCGTGTTCCTCATCATTACAAGATAACTTCAATTTTGCCTTCAAAGGTACGCTATAAGTCAAGCCACGCTCTATACACTCTTGGATATCGTAACGCGGTGGATCAATGAAATAATCCAAAAACTCAAGCACAAAGATGTTTCTTGAATCAGAAATAGGGAAGTTTTCGGCGAAAACCTGATAAAGCCCCTCCTGATGGCGGTCGTCGGAAGTAGTTTCTAATTGAAAAAACTCCTTGAAAGACTCCAATTGCACATCCAAGAAATCTGGGTAATCAATTACCTTCTTACTTGTCGCAAAATTTATTCTTTCTTTTTGCATATTATTGTTTGCCAAGGGAATAAGAATTTAGTTTAAAAAAACTGAGCTAACGTCTGTTGAATTTTTCTGCCGATCGCACCTCAACAGGCGTGCGATCCATAGTATTGTTATAAACAGGAATAGACTCTGATAGATTATACCTATCAGAGTCTAAATTTTTGGTGCTTTATGCGAGATTATTTAATCTCAACAACAGCTCCAGCTTCTTCTAATTGTTTTTTCAAAGCTTCAGCTTCGTCTTTAGAAACACCAGTTTTCAATTCTTTAGGTGCTCCGTCAACTAAATCTTTAGCTTCTTTCAAACCTAGACCAGCTAAGTCTTTTACTAATTTAACTACTGCTAATTTTTGACCGCCAGCTTCTTTCAAGATTACGTCAAAAGAAGTTTTTTCTTCAGCAGCAGCAGCGCCTTCACCAGCAGGTGCAGCAGCAACAGCTACAGCAGCAGCAGCAGGCTCGATGCCATACTCATCTTTAAGGATGTCAGCTAATTCTTTAACTTCTTTTACTGTTAAGTTCACTAACTGTTCAGCAAGTTGTTTTAAATCTGCCATTTTATTTTGAATTTTTGAATGTTCTTTAAAAAATATTGTTAATTAATTTGCAACGAACGTTGTTTTAATAGAGGGTTCGTTAGCCTCTTTCTTCTAAAGCTTTTACTAAGCCTGAAATTGTATTTCCACCCGATTGAAGAGCAGAGATAACATTCTTCGCAGGCGATTGTAATAGAGCGATAACGTCTGCAACAAGTTCCTCTTTAGATTTAAGAGTTACTAATGCCTCAAGTTGGTTGTCACCTACGAATGCAGTTTCTTGAATATACGCTGCTTTCAATACTGGTTTGTCACCTTCTTTACGTAATTGCTTAATTAATTTCGCTGGAGCATTTCCGGTTTCCGAGAACATCATTGTAGATGCACCTTTTAACACGCCGAAAAGTTCTTCTGAATCAACACCTGCTTCTAATAAAGCTTTCTTAATCAAAGTGTTCTTAACCACTTGGATCTCGATGCCTTGCTCGAAACATTTGCGACGAATGTTAGTCACTTTTTCAACAGATAAATCAGCGGTATCAGCAATATAAAAATTACCGTAGGATTTAATCTGCTCTGCTAAAGCTTGAACAATTTCTTGTTTTAGTTCTTTTCTCATGATTAAATTCCCGCTACTGATTTAGTCTCCACATGAATACCAGGACTCATGGTTGAAGAGATGTGAATACTCTTGAAGTACGTTCCTTTTGCTGCAGACGGTTTCAAACGCGAGATAGTTTGTAATACCTCTAATGCGTTATCATAAATCTTGTCTGCATCGAAAGACACTTTACCAACTGAAGTATGGATGATACCGGTTTTATCAACTTTGAAATCGATCTTACCACCTTTAACCTCTGTTACAGCTTTACCAACTTCGGTAGTTACTGTACCAGTTTTAGGGTTAGGCATTAAGTTTCTTGGACCTAAAATACGACCCAATTTACCTACTTTTGCCATAACACTAGGCATAGTGATGATGATGTCAACGTCAGTCCAACCACCTTCGATTTTGCTGATATAGTCATCAAGACCTACGAAATCGGCGCCTGCCGCTTTAGCTTCTTCTTCCTTATCAGGAGTACACAATACTAAAACGCGAACAGTCTTACCAGTTCCGTGAGGTAATGTTGAAATACCACGAACCATTTGATTTGCTTTACGAGGATCTACGCCCAAACGAACGTCGATATCCACTGAAGCATCAAATTTGGCAGTAGTAATCTCTTTTACTAAAGCCGCGGCTTCTTTCAAAGAGTACGCTTTACCAGCTTCAATTTTGGATAGTGCCGCTTTTTGATTTTTTGTTAATCTAGCCACTTTCTTAAACTGATTTCGTTAATTAATTTTTCCAAGGAGCATCACCAGATACAGTGATACCCATACTACGCGCAGTACCTGCTACCATTTTCATAGCAGACTCTACTGTAAATGCATTTAAATCTGGCATTTTATCTTCCGCAATAGTCTTTACTTGATCCCAAGTAATAGCAGCTACTTTTTTACGGTTAGGCTCTCCAGATCCGCTTTTCAGCTTAGCAGCGTCTTTTAATTGAACTGCAACTGGAGGAGTTTTGATGATAAAATCAAAAGATTTGTCGGCATATACAGTGATAACAACAGGCAATACTTGACCTGGTTTATCTTGCGTACGAGCGTTAAATTGCTTACAGAAATCCATAATGTTCACACCTTTAGCACCTAATGCAGGTCCTACTGGAGGAGATGGATTTGCAGCACCGCCCTTCACTTGTAATTTTACTAACGCACTGACTTCTTTTGCCATTTTGTTTTGTTATTTAATTTGTTAAATGTTTGTTAGTAAGTTGGAAGCAATAACGTAACATTTACTTTTCTCGTTTGAACAAAACGGAGTTTTGCATACAAACGAGGTGCAAAGATATATATTAATTCCGAGAATCTAAAAGATTTTTTACTTTTTATTAGGAGTATTTCAAAAGAAAGAATTTTTAAGCAATTAAACAAATATATTATTCAATTTAAGATTAAACCCCCAGATAATCAAGATGTTTATTTCGCTAATAAAAGACGGACCTGTCCTCCCCAAGCACCTACAACCAAATCCTCCTTACCATCACCATTCACATCGCCAACTCCAATACCCCACGCTCTTTCTACCGTAATCTTTGGAATAACATCCGCCGTCGCAAATTCATAAACCCCTTTCCCATTATTACGAAGTGCCTGCATTTGAAAGGCCTCAAACGGTGGAATCTTAATGGCGCTTAAAATAATATCCATGTCCCCATCGCGATCAAAGTCGATAGCTGCAGCAGCATAAGTCGAAAAATCATATGCTGGTATACGTTGCTCCGTTTCATCAACAAACAGACCTCGCCCCTTATTGATAAACAGGCGACCGCGTGGATCCCGCTCTCGCTTCCCCCCGTTGCTAGTCAAATTCGCGAAAAACAAATCTATTAAGCCGTCCGCATTAGCATCCACCGCAATAACTTGCCTGCTGTGTAAATCTACACTTTGAGCCAACTTCCCTTCCTCTTCCTTAAACTTGCCTTTTCCATCATTAAAATACAAACGACTTGGCGGCCGCTCGTTACCTAAAACGATATCCAAATCACCATCATTATCCACATCAACTAACAACACCGATTGCGTAAGATCATGATGATTGGGCAAATCTCCCGGTGAAGAATTATTAAATTTACCAGGTGTTTCATTACTATTTAACCAGAGAAAATTCTTTGGCGACTCCCCCGTATTCCCAATAACCACATCAAGCAAACCGTCATTATTTACATCCCCAATAGCTAAACCGTTTCCCTCACTCTTTGCCAGTAGTCGGTCTGATACATCTCGAAAAGTACCATCGCCATTCCCTAAATAATATTCATGATTTTGATCATCCTCTGCCACGAATAATACATCCATAAATCCATCGCCGTCCAAATCCCCTACGCGCACATGTTCAGAATCATGACTAGCATTTTTAAAGACATTCTTAATCCATTGAAATTTTCCATTTCCTAAATTTCGATAATATCGATTCGGTTCCTTTTCCAAAGCCAACACAATATCTAGCCAACCGTCTCTATCGATATCCGCCAATGCAACATCTAACGCATGGGTATTCGAATCGATTGGCATATTACTTTCCGTCAAATCAATAAAGTATGTTGATTCGTTTTCAGCAGGTTGTGCCGAACAATTAAAACAGAAAAAAAGTATAAACAAGAATACAGGAGAAATTTTAGACATATTCATCGTAGGAATGTTAAGCGGCTGAACAGAGAAAACAATAAACAACCAATATTGTTTGAAAAGTCATTTCCAGCCATTAATCTAATTTACAAGATTTCACATCAAGAACAGTGAATCTACTGAAACCAAAGATAAAACGATAGAAGGATAATATACGCCTAAAGCCGATGTAGGTGAACTAACAAACCGCAGAAATTAATCGTTTATAAACATGCGAGCTCCGAAAAAAATACAAAACAAAAAAAAGGCGCTGCAGTTGCAACGCCTAATATTTTTATATCAAATACTTATTAAAAATAACGCTAATAAGTATTAAGTTACTCTTTTTCTACCTGCATGTAATTCAATTCAAGAGGAGTTTTACGACCGAATACTTTTACCATTACAGTTAATTTCTTCTTGTCTTCATGAACCTCTTCAATTTCACCGGTAAAGCCATTGAAAGGACCGTCACTTACTTTTACAGTTTCACCAACATAGTAAGGAACGTTAATGCTTTCACCTTGTTCAGCCATCTCGTCAACCTTACCTAAAATACGATTAACTTCTGCTGGACGTAAAGGAATTGCATTACCAGCTTTATCACCTAAAAATCCAATTACACTATTTACGTTTTTGATCGCGTGTTCAATCTCACCATCCAATGCCGCTTCGATCAAAACATAACCAGGGTAATAGTTACGTTCTTTCGCAACTTTCTTACCGTCACGCATTTGATAGTATTTTTCCATCGGGATTAATACTTGCGTAACTAAGTGTTGAATGCCTAAGCGATTAATTTCTGCCTCTAAATATTGTTTTACTTTCTTCTCTTTACCGCTCACAGCACGTACCACGTACCATTTTAAACTTTGATCTGCCATACTAATATTGGATTAGAAAATTAAGCTCCCGTACCGTACAACAACTCCATAATGTTACTTGAAGCTTTGTCCATAATTAAAACAACGATTGCAATAATCAAGGAAGCAACAAGCACGACTACTGCGTGACTTTGCAATTGAGACCAAGTAGGCCAAGTCACTTTCTCAGTAATCTCTGTATAAGAGTCTTTAATAAAATCAAGTACTTTTGCCATTTATAATTTTTCTAAGTTATTTGCACGGGCACTAGGATTCGAACCCAGATCGAAGGTTTTGGAGACCTCTATTCTACCTTTGAACTATGCCCGTGTAGCTTTGTATTTTGATGTTGCAAATATAGGTTTTCAAGCGCATTGCAACAAATATTATTTCACTTTATTATCAAAAAAATCGGCTTTTCATGTACTAGGAAGGGTATTATCCAATATCACAAAAGCGACACAAAAAACCCACTATCCTTGGAACATCTAAAAATCAGATGGTTTTGAAAAAATAAGCTAACCGACTTGCATCGGTTAGCTTATATCTATGTTTAGAGATAATCTCGAAAGAGATTACGCTACGATTTCAGTTACCTGACCAGCACCTACTGTACGACCACCCTCACGGATAGCGAAACGTAGACCTTTTTCCATAGCGATTGCGTTGATCAACTTAACATTGATTGTAACGTTATCACCTGGCATAACCATCTCAGTACCCGCTTCTAGAGTGATTTCTCCAGTTACGTCTGTTGTACGGAAATAGAACTGAGGACGGTATTTGTTAAAGAATGGAGTGTGACGACCACCTTCAGCTTTTGATAATACGTAAACCTCAGCTTTGAAGTCTGTGTGAGGAGTTACTGAACCTGGTTTACAGATAACCATACCACGACGGATATCAGTTTTCTCAATACCACGTAACAATAAACCTACGTTATCACCTGCTTCACCGTAATCTAAAATTTTACGGAACATCTCAACACCTGTTACTGTAGATTTCAAGTTCTCAGCACCCATACCTAAGATCTCAACTGGATCACCAGAGTTGATTACACCTCTTTCGATACGACCAGTTGCAACTGTACCACGACCAGTGATCGAGAATACGTCTTCGATAGGCATTAAGAAAGGTAATTCAGTCAAACGTGGAGGAATTGGAATGTAGTTATCTACAGCGTCCATTAATTCCATGATTGCGTCAACCCATTTCTCTTCACCGTTCAATGCACCTAATGCAGAACCTTGGATTACAGGAATATCATCACCTGGGAATTCGTAGAATGATAATAATTCACGAACTTCCATTTCAACTAAGTCTAATAACTCAGAGTCATCAACTAAGTCAACTTTGTTCAAGAATACTACTAACGCAGGAACACCTACCTGACGAGCCAATAGGATGTGCTCGCGAGTTTGAGGCATAGGACCATCTGTAGCAGCAACAACGATGATAGCACCATCCATTTGAGCAGCACCAGTTACCATGTTCTTAACGTAATCGGCGTGACCTGGACAGTCAACGTGTGCATAGTGACGGTTAGCTGTTTGGTATTCTACGTGTGCAGTGTTGATTGTGATACCACGCTCTTTTTCTTCAGGAGCAGAGTCAATTGAATCAAATGAACGAGCTTCTGACAAACCTTTATCAGCTAAAACTTTAGTGATAGCAGCTGTTGTAGTTGTTTTACCGTGGTCAACGTGACCAATAGTACCAATATTTAAGTGCGGTTTACTACGGTCAAATTTCTCTTTTGCCATGTTTATGCGAATTAGTAATTATAAAATATTTCTTTTAATTATGTTACAAAGTTAAAAAAACTTTTGTGTCGAGCCAAAGATGGGATTTGAACCCACGACCTCTTCCTTACCAAGGAAGTGCTCTACCCCTGAGCTACTTCGGCTTACAAAAACCTTATTTACAGCTGTAAGCCTCTAGTCTTTACATAAAAATATCAAAGAAGACAGAGACTTATTTTGTTTTATAAATTGAGCGGAAGACGAGGTTCGAACTCGCGACCTATAGCTTGGAAGGCTATCGCTCTACCAACTGAGCTACTTCCGCTTTTAATTGTATACGCTTTGAGAAAACTGCAAGCAGCTAAAGCGTATACAAAATTAGTGTGGAGGGAGAAGGATTCGAACCTTCGAAGCCGAAGCAACGGATTTACAGTCCGTCCCATTTGACCGCTCTGGAACCCCTCCAGACCTGTAACCTAAGTTACGTTTGAGCCTCCTATCGGAATCGAACCAATGACCTACTGATTACAAGTCAGTTGCTCTACCAGCTGAGCTAAGGAGGCGTATTTAAATTTAATAAAACTTTCTTAAAGAACGACTACCCTTGGATAGCGAGTGCAAAAATCTAATATTATTTTGACTTCTGCAAGTTTTATTTATATTTTTTTTCAGTTAAAGAACTCATCAAAACTTTGTTTGTTATTTCCCCGTTTTGATGATGCAAAGATAGCTACTCGAAGCATATTACAAAATATATTTATCCTTTTTTTTCTGCGCAAAAAACCATTTACCTGATATGCAAGTAAATAATTTTTATTTTCAATTATTCAGAAGCCCTATATTTGCGCATGTTTTATTCTAGATTATCCAAAATTCTACTCCTCGCGGTCCTATCATTGGGATTGCAGTTAAGTGCGAAGGCACAAGAAAGCTCGCTCGATTCCACTAATTTTATCAAAAAAATCATCAAAAAATTCGTCTCATCGGAAAAAGATTCTTCCCGTTCGGCAAGTTTTATGGTACTTCCGGCAGTTGGGTACGCACAAGAAACAGGCTTCGAATATGGTATCGCAAGTACATACAATTTCTATATAGACAAAAACGATTTAAATAGTCGCACCTCAAATCTTACGTTGATCGGTACATTGACAACAAAAAAACAGAAAAACATCAAACTTATTTCAGATATCTGGACTAAAGGTAACGAATATCATATCCTATCAGAGCTACGGTATCGCGACTGGCCATTTAATTTTTACGGGATAGGGAATGATACTTGGAAAGCAGATGAAGACTATCTCGATCAGAAATTATATCGTATAAAACTAGATGGCGAGAAGCGCTTTGCACCAAATTTCTACGCAGGGCTCAATGTAAACTATGAATATCTCAAATTCAAAGATATGGAAGCAGGGGGTATTTTCGAGGAACCAACAGTATACGGGAAGACAGGAGGACAATATCTTGCATTAGGGGCTTCCGCACTTTACGATACCCGAAATAACACCACTTATACAACCGAAGGATTCTACGGACGTGCAAAATACAGCTATGCACCTAATTTCTTCGGAAAGGATAATTTCATAGGATCCCAAGTTGAAATTGATTTAAGAGGCTTCTATCCGATCAGTAAGTCGCTAACAGTAGCAGCGCAAGGTTTATACCGTGGAACATACGGCGATAAAATCCCTTTTTATGTACTTCGTGACTTGGGTGGCGACATGAGCATGCGCGGATATTATCTTGGACGATATAAAGACAATAACTACGCTACAGCGCAAGCTGAACTCCGCTATAGATTTCATCCACGCGTGGGTATTAATGGTTTTCTCGGCACAGGAAGTACGTTTTCAAAAGAAAACGATATGCGTCTTCTACCTAGCTATGGTGCCGGCATTCGTTACTTCTTCAGCCTCGAACATAATAGCAGTATTCGATTCGATTATGCCTTCGGTGAACAACGCCCAGGTGAAAAGAGACAATCTGGCTTCTATTTGAGCATTAGTGAAGCTTTTTAATCAAAGTCTAGTTCTGAGAGGTTAGCACTTAGCGATTCGTTTTCACTACTTTTTTCTGAAAAGAGAAACTTCAAGCTTGGCAATGCTATTATTTTCAATTTTAATTCAAGTCTTTGATATCCTTTTAAAATCCTTATCAGGTCCCTTCACGATCGGCCCTGATTGGGTTTTGAAAGGGGTTTGAAAGGGATGTGAAAGGGAACTAGACTGAAGTGATCCGATGTATCCTTCGAAATTCCAACTTGCAATAATCAGCTATAAAAATACCGCAGCATCTAATGCAATTGAACGAAGCTTTTATTGTGAAAAAAGTATATGCCCATCATTCCCAAACTGGATAAATTAGAAATCATAGCATAAACGGTGCTGTTAGAAAGAAGGTAGAATTGCGTTTTGATGTTGGCTTGAGAGCGGAATTGTTTGTTAGGCGATGTTTGACACTAAAACTGTAATGTAAACACACTTCCTTCCCCCTCTTTGCTGTCGACAAGTAGATTTCCTTTGTGCATTAACATGATTTGTTTACTAAGCGTAAGCCCTACACCAGTTCCAGTTTTTTTAGTCGTGAAGAAAGGCGTGAAAATCTGCTCTTGAATTTCAGAAGACATTCCAACACCATTATCTTGAATCTTGATTTGAGTACGACCACCGTTTTCTAGGGCGGTTAAGCTGATATAAGGCTCCTCTTGGTCCTTAACGGCCTCGATTGCATTGAGCAATAAGTTAATCAACACTTGCTCAAGCAAATTGATGTCTGCTTGTAGTACCATCCGGGTATTTTTGATAATAATATCGACATCGATATTTTTCTGCAGCAGTGTTGGTTCAAGCAGCTGATAGATATTCTCAAAGAGCTGAACAAGGAGGATTTCTGCAACTTGCGGCTGATCAACTTTATTGATTAGGCGGTAACTTTTCGCGAATTGTAATAAACCCTCGCTTCGACGCTTGATTGTGAATATTCCTAACTTCAGATCATCGATATCCTGATCCCCCTCCCATTGTTCCAATCGACTGTGTAGGGTTTCAGCAAGCGAACTGATCGGACCGATAGAATTCATAATCTCGTGGGTCAAAACCCGTAAAAGTTTATGCCATGCTTTGGTCTCCGTCTCGTCGATCGCCTCATTGATATCTTGATAAACTACAATTCGAAACTGTCCGTCCTGAGTTTCAAATTCTGAACATTGAAGAAGTACCTTGATCTTACCAGAGCTTGAGCTCGTTGTTTCCATTTGTTGCTTACCCGCCTTCAGCTGTATAGTCTTCTCGTACAAATCTGCATTTCTACGCTGTAATCCTGATATATTACCGAGGTGTGGTACTTGAAACAATGATTTGAAGGCGTCGTTAACCCAGATTACCTTACCGGTATCCGCATGGAAGAACAAGATCGCCGTATCAAGCATATTAATTACCTTATTCAGATACTGATGCTGAAGCGCCTGATCAATACTTATATTTTTATAAATTTCATTGATCTGATTAAATGCTTGAAATAATTTCCCTTCGGCAGAATTCCCATTTTTAACCACAAAGCGGCGGGTAAAATCTCGATATTTTACCGCCTCTGAAAATTCAAGGAGCTGTTTAATAAGAAAACGATGCTTGGCGATGAATCGATAGGCAAAGAAAAGTGTCAATAAAAAGGAGACAAAAGCATAGCTATAGTACCCAAGGAATGCGAGATAGGCAATACCTATGGATAAAAGAAGAATCGTTAATACTTTAAAAAAATCAGCAATTGCTATTCTCGACATTTGCTTATAAATTGTATTTCTCTAGGCGTCTGTATAATGTTGCTCGTGTTAAACCTAATTCTTTGGCCGCTTTACTAATATTCCCGTTATAACGTTCAATTGCCGACTTAATAGCCTTTCTCTCTATCTCTTCAAGGTTGTGAGAAGAGAAGTCATTACCCTGATTCAAAGGTTCCGGGACAGACTCGATGGGAGAGAATAATATATCATCCGCACGAAGGCTCGATTGATCCGACATTATTACCGCACGTTCAATACTATATTGCAGTTCCCGTACATTACCTGGGAAATGATATTGTTTCAGTTTTTGCAATGCATCAGCTTCTATCCCAGCTATATTTTTATGGTATTTCTGGTTATAGAAGTCCAAGAAGTGATTAGCTAATAAAGGGATATCCTCCAATCGATCACGTAAGGCAGGAACTTGTATCTCTAAGGTATTTATTCGATAAATTAAATCTTTCCGAAATCTAGATTCATCTGCTAGCGCTTTTAAAGGAACATTTGTTGCCGAAAGAAGTCTAATATCGACGGGTATAGCCGCACTGGACCCCAACGGAACTACGGCGCGGTTCTGCAATACGCTAAGCAATTTAGCTTGTTGCTGAAGACTAATATTTCCAATTTCATCAAGAAATAGCGTACCTGTATCTGCATTTTCAAATCGTCCCTTTCTGTCTTCTCTCGCATCTGTAAACGCCCCTTTTTTATATCCGAACAACTCACTTTCGAAGAGTGTTTCGGTTAGTGAACCGACGTCTACTTTAATAAAAGGTTTTTTATTGCGCAAAGAACGTTGATGAATCGCATTTGCTATTAGATCTTTCCCTGTACCGTTTTCTCCAAGAATTAAAATGTTAGCCTCTGTTGGCGACACTTTGTCGAGCTTGTAAAACAAATCGTCCATAATAGCAGATTTGCCTACAATCCCCTGCTCATCGGTTAAGGGTTTGCCTTTTTGGATTGGGTTCACATTTTTCTGCTCATCTAATAATGTCTGCAGCGTACTCAAAAGCTGCTCATTTTGCCAAGGTTTGACAATAAAGTCCGCTGCACCTTGTTTTAACGATTTGACAGCAAGATCAACTGCACCATATGCTGTAATCATAACAACATGGACTTGCGGAAAACTCTCTTTTACTTTCCCCAACCAATACAAACCTTCATTCCCCGTGTTAATTGCACTCTTAAAATTCATATCCAGCAATAGGATATCCACGGCATTTTTCTCCAGAATGTTCAATAGTTTTTCGGGGTTATGTTCTACGATAACCTCTTTTACATTAGGTCTTAACAGGATGCGGGTGGCGGTTAATAAATCCTGATCATCATCTACAACAAGTACAGTCGCTTTCTTCATGCTAGGTCTAAGTTACTTATAAATCCAATGCCCCTGCATAGTAATCATTAATATATTTTTGCAATAACCACTCGTACTGTTTGATTACTAACTGACTACGCGTATTGTCTAATTTATTTTTTGCCATGAGATAGATAACCGAATTACTATTTCCTGCTTCAAAATGTACATTGGCAATGCGGAAGGCTTCCTCGTAAGATTGGGCCTGCTCTTTTAAATTCTGAACATTGGTTTGTGCTGCTCGCAGATCAAATACTGCCTTCGCGGTTTCTTGACGCAATTGGTTCTCTAGAACTTGTTTATTAAGCGCAGCGTCGTCAACATCCAACTGCGCAAGTCTGACTTGTGTACGCGTCGCGAACCTATTAAAAATTGGAATGCTAAGACTGACAGAGACACTCTTTCGCAGATTATTTTTGATTTGATTGAAAGCATCTCCGCCATCCTTACTATAATTAGAACCTAATCCGCCACCTAAAGAGAGTGAAGGGAAATATGCAGACTTCGCTACCTTCACACTTTCTTCCATTTCCTTTCTCCGCCAATCAAGCGCACGAAATTGAGGCAATACCGTTAACGAAGATTGGAACAAATCATCCGCATTATAGCTTGTTGCAGCAGCCGATCGTTCCAGTTGTTCCAATTCAGGTAAATCCTTAACCGCTAGATTCAAAAGACTCGCTAGTCCGAGTTTAGCGTCGTTTAGCGACTGCTTAGTTTGTTCTAAGGTGTTCAAATCACTGCTATATTGCCCTTTAATATCATACAGGTCGCCTGGCGCTACGGCACCTTCTCTGTTAAGTACTTCGTGCCGATGCAATTGTTCATTCGTTACTGCTATTTGACCTTCAACTTGGGTTAACATATCTTGCGCCGTTAAAACTTTCAAGTAGGCCTCGATAACATCTAATTTCAATTCATTTCGCTCTCCTTCAAACTCCAACTTCCCGGCCTCCTTTGCATTGGCGCTGCGACGAATATTATGTAAAATAGAAAAACCGTTAAAAATGGGAACATTTGCACTCAAATACTGATTCCCATAACTATTGTTTCGATCAACGTACTGATTGGTCGTCGGGTCAATGCTTCTACCTTGACTTAATTCATGTGATGCGCCACCATTAACTTGAGGCAATCGATCATACTGAGCCTGTTTATGTCTTAAATCTGCTCGATTCAAATTCAACTCCGAACGTAATAAAGTCGGGTTATTCTCTATTGCCAGCTTAATGCAATCCGAAAGGGACAGTGTGCGAGTCTGCCCCTTAAGATTGCTAACTAAACAACAACAAATTGTTACGATATATAAATAGATGGTTATGTATTTCATGAATTTAATTTTCATAAGCATTCCATAGCTTATGCCAAATATTTTAAACACTGATTTACAATTCATTACACTCTAAATAAACAAACAACTGTTCGGAGTCGAACAGGAAAGTGTTCGGTAGCGAACATTTTAGATTCCCGATAGACGTATTTTGATCCTAATCTGCTAGAATGAACGTTTATCGAACACAAGAAGATTTTAAATATCCGATACTGTATTTAAATTACACGTAGACAAGTTATTTCAACCGCATCAATTGTTCTCTCCGTATGATCGGTGTCTTTGCATCATCATCTTTTGTAGTCGAACAGGCTTCGAACAGCGAATAAAAACCAGTTATTGCAGATTTTTAAAAGTTAATGACACAGATACCGTGGCAAACCTGTTCAGCATCGCACAACAACTGTCCATTAGCGAACAGTACAATCAGGATTCTTAGCGGACATGCGTTGATTTACAACGTATTACGATTTTGGCACAACCTTATCTATGCATCTTGTATAAAGATTAAAAATAAATGGACAGACCAATTAAACAGAAGACATGGAATACCAAGCGGATCTTAACGGTTGGCGGCGTGATTGCATTAGTTGGCTTAATCGGTGCTAGTTATTATTACACTAGCGGAAACAGCAAACTAAACGTGGAAGCAGAACGTATTTCCATCTTTGAAGTTAAAGAAGATACCTTTCAAGAATTTATACCAATCAATGGAACAGTTCTTCCAATTAGCAGCATCTATTTAGATGCCTCGGTTGGCGGGCGCGTAGAAGAGAAATATGTAGAGGATGGCGCACATTTGAGAAAAGGAGATCCCATAATGCGACTATCAAATACCGATTTAGAACTTAGTTTAATTAATCAGGAGACCCAGGTTTTAAACCTATTGACGCAAGCTCAGATCGCACAGACCAGCGCACAACAAGCGACAATAAATAACCGCAACCAAATGGCGGATGTAGAACAGGCACTGAAAGAATCGGAACGTGTATACAACTTAAATAAAAAACTGCTTTC
This sequence comes from Sphingobacteruim zhuxiongii, assembly GCF_009557615.1. Classification (NCBI taxonomy): domain Bacteria; kingdom Pseudomonadati; phylum Bacteroidota; class Sphingobacteriia; order Sphingobacteriales; family Sphingobacteriaceae; genus Sphingobacterium; species Sphingobacterium zhuxiongii. The sequence goes on along the minus strand of NZ_CP045652.1, from coordinate 802,848 downwards.
GGAAAAAGCTATAGGTTCGCAGGAATATCAAAAATCTTTGAATGAATTCAATTATCAAAAAGAGCGAGTTGGTTTGACCAATCAAATTGTTAAACAGGATGAAGTTTCCAATGCACAGAAACTAAGTCAAGACCGCGAAACCTATAAGCGTACGCAAAGCGCCTTACAGTTAATGCGCCAAAAAGTTGGTGATTTAATCCTAAGAGCACCTGTAGATGGTCAATTAACGTCATTTGATGCAGAGATTGGGCAAAACAAAACAGCTGGCGAACGTTTGGGGCAAATTGATGTGCTGACTGGCTTTAAAGTCCGTGCAGAGATTGATGAGCATTATATCAACCGTATTTTTCCTGATTTGAAAGGACAATTTAGTATTGATGATAAACCCTATGAAATACGTATAAAGAAAGTCTACACACAGGTTAAAGATGGTCGCTTTCTAGTCGATATGGAATTTATAGGCGCAAGGCCGGAGAGTATTCGTCGCGGTCAAACCCTCCCTATTCGCTTGGCTTTGAGTGATAAAACCAAGGCCGTATTGCTAGCAAAAGGTGGCTTTAATCAACTAACTGGCGGCAACTGGATTTTCAAATTGGATAAAGCCGGCAACACAGCCTATCGTACGGACATTCAACTAGGTCGACAAAACCCCGAATACTATGAAGTCTTAGGCGGTCTAAAGCCAGGTGATAAAGTCGTCATTTCAAGTTATGAAACGTACGATAAGATTCAAGAATTAAAAATAAAACAGTAGAGGTCAATGCAACTGCTGCCTTACTCCCTAACCAAGGTGGCAGTCTGCAAAGACTTTTTTAAAACTAATAACGATAATTATTAAGACCATATGATCAAGATAACTAACCTACAGAAATTCTATCGCACCGAGGAAGTGGAAACAGTAGCGCTTAACGATGTGAACATACATGTGAAAGAGGGCGAATTTGTGGCTGTCATGGGCCCTTCTGGCTGCGGAAAATCAACATTGTTAAATATTGTCGGTCTATTAGATGATTTAGATGAGGGTAGCTATCTATTTAACAATATTGAAGTCGCAAAATTTAAGGAAAATAAGCGTTCCGATTTGCGGAAGCACAACATTGGATTTGTATTCCAATCGTTCAATTTGATTGATGAATTAACTGTTTTCGAAAACGTGGAACTTCCCTTAGTTTACACGAATGTACCTGCTGCAGAACGCAAGAAGCGTGTGGAAGAAGTGCTTGAGAAAGTACAAATTATGCATCGTAGAAACCACTTTCCACAGCAACTTTCAGGAGGTCAACAACAGCGTGTTGCTGTTGCACGTGCGGTAGTTAATAATCCGAAACTTATTCTTGCCGATGAGCCCACGGGTAACCTAGACTCTAGCAATGGTAATGAAGTTATGCAACTCCTGACCGAACTCAATGAAGCCGGAACAACTATCGTTATGGTAACTCACTCGGAACATGATGCTAAGTTTGCTGACCGTGTAATTCGGATGCTGGATGGGCAGGTAATTTTAGAAACATCCTCCGTTGTTTAGTTGAATATTTAAGATCTATTGTCTTACTCCTAAGAATATTTATCATGTTTAAAATAGCCTTTCGAAACCTAAAAAAGAATAGAGGATTCACTGTCATCAATATTACTGGATTAGCTATCGGTATGGCCGCTGCAATCTTGATTATGCTTTGGGTTCGTAGTGAAGTCACTTTTGATCGTCAGCATCAATTTTTAGATCGCATCTATGTAATTGGAAACAAAGCTGCATGGGGTGAAAAAATACAAGTATGGTTCTGGACTCCACGCGTTATGGCGCGAGCACTAGAAACCGAGTTTCCCGAAGTCGAACATGCGGTTCGTGTCGAGAATGCTGGAGAAGATCTATTAACGGTCGGAGAAAACAAATTAAACAAAGAAAAAGGACTTTATGCAGACGAACAGTTCTTTAAACTCTTCAATTATGATGTTATTTCAGGGGATATAAAAACTGCGCTCTCCAACCTCAATAATATTGTTATCACCGAAGAATTGGCAATTAAACTATTTAAGAGCACTGATGTTGTTGGCAAGATAATCAAGCGTAACAAGGATGAGCAATTTACCGTTTCTGCGGTACTTACAGACATTCCCTCGAATAGCATGTACAATAAAACGAGTTATTTTTTATCAATGAAATACCTCGACGCCCGCTATCCATCGAACGTTGAATGGAATAACAATACCCTGCAAACCTTTGTACTTTTGAAAGAAGGTACGAACGCAGACCAATTTGGGAGAAATATGACAGGTTTCTTGAAAAAACACACAGAAACTAACGCCGACAATGTCATTAATGCCTTATCAGACTTTCACTTATATAGAACATACGAAAATGGCGTATTAGTTGGTGGTCGTATTGATACGGTTCGCGTTTTTATCCTTATCGCAGCTTTCATTTTATTAATAGCATGTATTAATTTCATGAATTTAAGTACTGCGCAAAGTGAGAAAAGAGCCAAAGAAGTTGGAATTCGTAAGGTTGTAGGTGCTGGGAAAGCTTCGCTAATCAAACAGTTTCTGTCAGAATCCATTCTGCTCTCTAGTATTGCTGGGGTACTCGCTTTAATTATTGTATTTCTTGCGCTCCCTAGCTATTCTCAGCTCGTCGACCGTACCCTAACAATCCCCTATAGCAGTTTATTCTTTTGGATGGCAATGATACTGTTTATTGTTGTTACCGGACTTATAGCGGGGAGCTATCCTGCTTTCTTTCTTTCTTCGTTCAAACCCATACGCGTTCTTAAGGGGAAATTTGTATTCAAAGTAAATAAGTTTAGTACGCGAAAAGTGCTCGTTGTAAGCCAATTTGTCATTGCTATTGTACTTATCGTTAGCACAATTGTAATTCGTAAGCAAATCCAATATGCTCAAGATCGGGAAGTCGGTTTTAATAAAGAACGTTTAATGTTTACAATTGAGCAGGGTGACTTCCAAAAAAACTTTAAGTCTATCAAACAAGAGTTACTTGAACAGGGAATCGCAAGTAGTGTAACACGTACGATGTCTCCCATCACACAACGTCGGAGCAATAGTAATGGCTTTGAATGGGCGGGAAAATTAAAGGATAATACAGTTATTTTCAATCGCTCGGCGGCAGATGATAAACTTGTTGAAACAATGGGATTAGAACTCATTAAAGGAAGAGACTTCGACCTCAGCAAATACCCCACAGACTCGGCTGGAGCTATTATTAACGAAACTGCAGCTAAGGAAATTGGTTTTAAAGATCCGATTGGGCAAATTATAAAAGACGGCAGTCAATCTTTCCAGGTCATTGGCGTGATTAAAGATTTTATTCAAGAATCGCCGTATGATCCAATAGCACCTTTGATTATAGAGGGAGCGAAAGGCATGCTCGCCATAACACATATCAAATTTAAACCGGAAATACATACCCGAGAAGCTTTGGATAAAACAGAAGCTATCTTAAAGAAGTACAATCCAGATTATCCCTTTGAGTATGCATTTGTTGATGATGACTACGCAAAGAAATTTGATGAATCAGAAAAAACCGGTCAATTGGCATCCTTGTTTGCTAGTTTAACCATCTTTATCTCCTGCCTAGGCTTATTTGGATTATCGGCATTTATGGCCGAGAATAAAACTAAAGAAATTGGAATTCGTAAGGTTTTGGGGGCATCAATTTTCTCTGTAACTAGCATGCTGTCCAAAGAATTTATCATTCTAGTAATAATTGCATGTCTCATCGCATTCCCAATAGCTTATTGGGCGATGAATACTTACTTAAGCAGTTACGCTTATCGTATCTCCATCAGCTGGGAGATATTTGCAATCACAGCATTCACTTCGATCTTAATAGCAATTTTAACCATTAGCTATCAATCGATAAAAGCCGCTATTGCAAATCCGATAAATAGCCTTAGAGACGAATAAGAAATTAAAAGGAGTTCGATTCTAATTGTTCGCCCTATAAATGATTGTGTCACGATAGGCTGAACGAATAACAAATTGATAAATACTTGCCTTAGCGTAAAGCATGCTGTAGATATTTTATCCGCTACCCAGATGCGCTAGACAAATTACTAAATATGAATAGACATGTGGTTATCTTTTAAAAACAGTCTTCGACACTTGAAAAGAAACAAACTTTTCACGTTTCTCAACATTCTTGGTTTAACGATTGGTATTAGCTCTTGTTGGGTTATCTACCGCTATGTAAGTTTTGAACTCAGCTATGAACAAGGCTTACCAAATAAAGATAATGTCTATCGCGTCCTTTCTAATTTCAAAAGAGATGGTCAGGACGAAATATTTGGCGGATTATCCAGACCTATCTACTTCTATATGAAGAATGAAATGGATGGACTCGAAAACGTCGTTCCCTCCTTTAGGATGTTTGTTTCAAAGATTGACATTCCGGCGATACCTGGGCAAGATTTAAAACAAGAAGAACCCGAGTTTACAGAAACAGCAGTCATTAGCACTGCCCCTAGTTATTTCGACTTGATTCCTCACACCTGGTTGGCTGGGGATAAATCGACCGCTCTTAATGCTCCCTATCAATTAGTATTGACAGAAAAGCGCGCTAAGCATTATTTCCCAAAACTAGACTATCTAGAAATGATCGGAAAAACGATTGTGTATAATGATAGTATTAAAAAAGTGGTTTCTGGTATAGTTGCTAATTTAACCTACCCCTCCGAATTTAACGGGCAAGAGTTTGTATTATTAGAAGAAACCGCTGCTGACAAGAGACTCGCAAATTGGACAAATAGCAATGGGAACGACAAGGTATACTTTGTTGCTAAAGACCCCAGTTCTGCAACGAAAGCTTTAAATAAAATTCAAGCCGTTGTTAAAAGTAAATGGGAAGATTTTAAAGCAGAGACGAATCCCACATATGAATACAATCGCTCGATTGTTACTATGCCGATCAAAGAGTCACATTTCGCAACTTCAATGAATGAGCGTGGCGCTGAGAAAACGAGTTTAAATGTAATCTATGGTTTAATTGGCGTTGGCATTTTCCTATTATTACTCGCCTGTATCAATTACATCAATTTAACAACAGCCCAACTACCACAACGTCATAAAGAAATTGGAATCCGAAAAACATTAGGCGGCTCACGAAAGTCACTAATCCTCCAAATGATGTTGGAAACCACGCTAATTGTTGGAATAGCTACTATTTTATCCACGTTCGTAGTTCAATTTGCATTCGCGTTATTAGGGGATTTGATTACAGAAAACATCAAAGCGTATGCTAATCCCCTGTTATTTGCAACTTTCCTATCGGTTGTTTTAGGTATTACGATTCTACTAGCGGGCTTCTATCCATCGTGGATGATTAGTAAAGTGAATGCTGTAGATATTTTTAGAAACAAAGGATCAGTGGCTGTGGGACAAAATAGACTGAATCTTCGTAAAACACTTATTGTATTTCAATTTATTATCGCTCAAATTTTTATTGTGGGAGCATTAATCGTCGGACAACAGTTAAAGTTTGTCGTGGAGAAAGATATGGGCTTCTATAAAGACGCGGTCGTCTTAATCAATCTTCCTTATAAACTGTTCCGAAATCCTAATTATTCTAAAAAAACTACCCTGGCCAATGAAATAAGAAAAATCCCAGGAGTTGAAGCCGTAACGATGGGTACTGCACCGCTTTCATTAGACTATAGTTCGATGGCAATGGACTATATGCCGAAAGGAAAGTTGGAACCTATCGTACCTAATATCTTTTTAAAGATTATTGACGATGAATATCTCGATTTCTATGATTTAAAATTAATAGCAGGTTCTCCGCTTCTAGCCTCCGACACCACAAATGGATTTCTTATCAATGAAACCGCAGCTAGAACCTACGGTTTCAAATCGGCACAGGATGCGATAGGTGAAATCATTGGTCAAAAAGGTTATGCACATCCCATTGTAGGCGTAATAAAAGACTTCCACGCAAAAGATTTTTATTCGAATATTCAACCAATGGCACTCCTTCACGATACAGAGAGATTGGATGAGTATGCCATACGCCTTGATCCTGCAAATAAAAAAGAATGGCCTCAAGTCATGGAACGACTAAAATCTACTTGGTCAAAGTTCTTCCCTGTAGAGACATTACAATATTCATTTTATGATGAATCAATTCTTGCAATGTACAAGAAGGAACAAAATCTTTATAAGCTGACCAATATCAGCACAGGAATTGCGATTATTATTAGCTGCTTAGGCCTGTTTGGCTTAGCAACAATTACTGCCTTTCAGCGTAGTAAAGAAATTGGAATTCGGAAAGTATTAGGCGCTTCCATCACAGGCATCGTCAGCATGCTTTCTAGGGATTTCGTAAAGATGGTATTGCTTGCCATACTAATCGCAAGCCCCATCATATGGTGGGCATGCAACAAATGGCTAGAAGACTTTGCCTACCGAATCGACATTTCCTGGAAGCCATTTATTCTTGGGGGATCCCTAGCGATTTTAGCAGCCCTATTAACAGTGAGCTATCAAGCAATCAAAGCTGCAAAAACAAACCCTGTCGATAGTTTAAGAGATGAATAAAATCCAGAATATTGAATAGATATTTTTACCGGTTTCTTTTATTACAAAGAGACGCTAACTTATAAAGCCCATGATTCGCAATTACTTCAAAATACTTTTCCGTAGCCTCGCGAAGAATAAAGCATTCTCCTTCATTAATATCATTGGATTAACAATCGGTACGGCTGCGGCACTGCTGATCATTCTATGGATTCAGCGAGAATACAGCATGGATAAGTTTCACGAGAAATCAGAGCGATTATATGTTATCTATAATCGCGATACTGACGGCAAAAAGACTTGGGTAAATAATAATACTCAAATGGTCTTGTCTAAAACTTTGAAAACGGATTATCCGGAGGTAGAAGCCGTGACTATGTATAATGGGAGTTCAAATCTAATAACGAACGGCGATAAAAAACTAAAAGGCTATGGAGCTGTAGTCGATAGTGTTTTTCTAGAGATGTTTAGCTTTCCACTTCTTCAAGGCAATTCAAAAGCTGCACTAAAAAACCCATCTGATATTGTTTTAACTGAATCATTCGCAAAGTCTCTGTTCGGCAATCAGAATGCAATGGGCAAAACCCTTACGTTAGACTCGGCTTCTCAATTTACGGTCACGGGCATTTTGAAAGACCTACCTAATAACACTAAATTCAGTTTTAAATATTTATTACCGCGATCCTATAAAGCTCAAATTAATCCGGAAAACGATAGCTGGGGGGCTTTCTCTACAACAAGTTACGTCTTGCTAAAACCTGGTGCCTCATCAACTAAAGTTGATCAGAAAATTAAGAATTTAGCACGCAATAATACTAAAGACAAGGGACTTCCTATTACAGCCGAACCCTTCTTACATCGCATTGATAAAAAATATTTATTCAATAAGGATATCAACGGCTATTTAGTCGGCGGTGAAATCAATAAAATTCGACTTTTTAGTGTTATCGCAGGATTTATATTACTTATCGCCTGTATTAACTTTATGAATCTTAGTACGGCTAAGAGTGAAAAACGAGCGAAGGAAGTTGGTATTCGCAAGGTAGTCGGCGTAACGAAAGCCGGATTAATCATGCAATTTATCTTCGAAAGTCTATTCCTCAGTTTTCTATCCTTCATATTGGCCATGGTTATCGTCTATTTGACGATCCCTCACTATAATCAATTGGTTGGAGGTAAATTGATTGTTCCAATACAGGACCCTAGCTTTTGGCTATTCAGTATTGGGTTTATCTTGTTTACGGGACTCTTGGCGGGTAGTTATCCTGCATTTTTCCTTTCTTCTTTCAATCCAATTAAAGTATTAAAGGGAACATATAAATCTGCAAGAAATACGGTATCCGCGCGAAAAGTACTAGTAGTTTTGCAATTCACTTTCGCTATGATCCTAATCATTTCGACTATCATTATCTACAATCAAATTCGTTATGGGTTAGACCGCGAGTCAGGCTATGATCGAGAGCAATTGATCTATATTCCGATCGAAGGAAAAATACGTAGTAACTATGACCTTATAAAACAAGAAATTCTAAATACTGGCGCTGTTAGCACAATGACAAAAAGCCTTAGTCCAATTACCGAGAGATGGAGTGATCAGTGGGGTTTGGAATGGGATGGTAGCAATAAGCAAGATGGACAGATAACGTTTATCAAGTTTGGAACAGATGCAGATCTGGTAAAAACAATGGGGCTTAAAATCATTGAAGGCCGAGATATAGATGTCAACAAGTTCCCTACGGATACCAGTGCTGTCTTATTAAACGAATCAGCTATTAATGCGATGCGTATCAAAGATCCAATTGGTAAACTACTGAACCATGTCGGCTATAAAGAAGACAATTATAAGATCGTTGGTATTGTTAAAGACTTTGTATTTGAGTCACCGTTTATGGATAAAATCCAACCAATGATGATTTGTGGACCGAGAGGCTACTACGCGACGACGCTTCATATGAAGTTGAGCGAACAATTTGACACCAAAGCGAGTCTGGGAAAGGTTGAAGAGGTACTCAAGAAGGTTAATCCCGATTATGAATTTAACTACACCTTTGTTGATGAAAGCTATGCTTGGAAATTCGCATCAGCAGAACGTACTGCAAAATTAGTGACGCTGTTTGCAATCCTTACCATACTAATTTCATGCTTAGGTCTCTTTGGATTAGCAGCGTATCTCGCCGAAAATAGAACAAAAGAAATTGGTATTCGTAAAGTTTTGGGTGCTTCAGTTCTACAGGTAACAGGGCTACTTTCGCGCGAGTTCTTGATCTTAGTCAGCATCTCGTTTATTATAGCATCTCCTATCGCTTGGTATGCTATGAATATTTGGCTAGCTGATTACAGCTATAGTGCCGGGATATCTTGGTGGGTTTTTGTCCTAACTGGTGTATTAGCGCTTATGATTACCTTCTTGACCATTAGCTGGCAATCAATAAAAGCGGCAATAGCTAATCCTGTGACAAGCCTAAGAAATGAATAGTGTAGTTCAACTAGTACTTATAATTCAAGCGTGTGTAGCATGCTAGTGGATTTCTCCTATAGAATCCAAATACCTTGCTGATTATTCATGCTAGCTGTTAATGTCAGGAGACTTATCGCTTATGCTACGAATGGATCCGATACTTCAAAAAGCTACGATGAGGTCAATAAAGCGTTTGAGAGATAAATAATTAAAATTGATAACAGGGAAATCAACGACGAGCATAAACAGTTGATAATAAACTTGAAATTATGTTAAAAATAGCTTTTCGCACCATACTAAAAACTAAGTCATTAAGCTTTATACAAGTTTTCGGCTTCGCGATTGCGATTACAACATCGACAATCTTATTCTTGACAGCCATGTTCGAGCTGTCGTTTGATAGATTCCATAAAGATACGGAGCGAATCGGAATGGTCTACATGGAAAGCAACAGTCAGGGTGGTGTCGAATATAACCCAAGCGTTGCCGCACCTTTAGCTCCATTGATGAAAAAAGAACTGCCAGACGTCGAGAACGTCACGCGCGTTTACCAAAACCATGTCTTGCTCAGAAATGACAATAAGGAAGTGCGCAGCATCAACAGATCTGTCGATCAATCGTTCTTCAACATATTTGATTTCAAGTTGATTCAGGGAAATAAAAAAGGGCTTGACATGTTAGATGGGGTTATTCTTGATGAGAATACCGCAATGAGTTTATATGGAAGCACAAATATTATCGGTAGGCCTATCGAATTAAACCAATCTGGAGAATGGGAAAACCGTGTGATTAGCGCAGTTATAGAGAATGCCCCCTCAAATTCTAATATCCACTACAATAGCCTATCACGCGTTGAGAATCTACCAAATTTTCAAGCCAGGAGTATGGATTGGGGACACAAAGATCATTTTGTGTTTGTCAAAGTTAAGAGTCCAAAACTTAATGTCCAACAATTTACCATTGCTGCGCAATCCTTCCTAGATACGCATTACAAAGATGAAATAGGAAAACTAAAACGCGATGGCGCAATGCTTGACAAAAATGGAAAATACCTCAGTATACATTTACTACCTCTTCGCGATCTGCATCTAAGCGATTTGAGAACTGGTTCGAATAGCACAGCTAATTTCCCTTGGATTTTGCTATTAATAGCTGGACTGATCATGTTTATTGCAGGTTCTAATTTTGTAAACCTTTCGCTTGCCAATTCGCTGACTCGAATTAAAGAAATCGGAACCAGAAAAACTATCGGAGGAACAACCTTTCAATTATTTAAACAGCTCTGGATAGAGTCCTTTCTAATATGCTTAATAGGGTTAATATTAGGCTTGCTATTGACCGCTATAATATTGCCGGAATATAATGCGACCTTGGGGTATAATTTCAGCATCACACAGCTTTTTAAGCCCTTAAATATTATTATATTTCTTTCGTCTTTTCTTCTTCTAACCGTAATTACCGGCGGATATCCAGCAATGCGAATATCGAGTGCAAATATCATTGAAAGTTTAAAAGGGACGGGTAAGCTTAAGTCTACTCACATGCAGAACAGTTTAACTGTATTGCAATTCGCAATTGCGATAATACTCTGTATTGCAACCATTGTAATAAGCTCCCAGCTCCATTACTTGGCAAATAGACCTTTGGGCTTCAATAAAAACGAAGTGATTAGCATTCCAATAGGTAGCGGTGTCGATAGTCGTCAGCTTTTGGCTCGTATGCGTGTCGAGTTATCCGCCTATCCTTGGGTAAAAAGTATCACAGGAACTGATATTAATTTAGGACAAGGTAGAGATGGAAGCACGTCGACAAGCAGATTCGGTTTTGACCACGAAGGAAAAGAAGTTATTACCAATTTCCTCAATATAGATTATGATTATTTAAAAACATTGGACATTAAGCTCCTCGCTGGTCGAGACTTTGACCGTTCCTTTGGGACAGATTCTAACGCTGTATTAATCAATAAAGAAATGGCGGCTCTCGTTGGCGGGGAAAAGGCAATTTTAGGCAAGCAATTACAAATGGACGGTTCGCCCACTGTCATTGGGATAGTCGACAATTTCAACTTTGATGACCTTAAACAAAAAGTTGGTCCGTTAACTATGTCGATAAACCCATCTGGTTTCCCGCTTCAATATCTTTTTGTACGAGTTGAAACTGACAACCTGAGTCAAACGTTACAGAATGTTGAAAAGACATGGAAGACGATAAACCCCAAAGCGAGTTTTGCAGCAAGCTATTTGGATGAAAACACGCAGAACCAATATAAAAATGAACGCCGATTTGCAAAGATTGTTATTGCCGGGGCTTCAGTGGCTATTATTATTTCATGCTTAGGATTATTCGCATTGACGATACTCCTGATCAATGGAAAAATCAAAGAAATAGGTATACGTAGAGTACTTGGTTCTTCAATCGGTAATATCATTTTATTACTTTCCAAAAACTTCATCAAGCTTATTAGCATAGCATTCCTCATAGGTGCTCCAATTTCATGGTTTATCATGAATAATTGGCTCCAAAGCTTCGCATTTCGAATAGAGATTCAGTGGTGGATGCTTGTGTTAGCAGGTAGTACAGCATTAGGATTTGCCATGATAACTATCGCCTGGCAAACCTTTAAAGCCGCAAGGACAAATCCAGTCGATAGCTTGAGGGACGAATAATGTTGAGCAATTAACCGATCTCATCACTTAAAGAAAATTGACTCGAGTACATACGTCTGGGAAATTGAATACACATAAGAATATGTAAATAAATTTCTCTCCATAATCGCACGAGATGTGTCCGAAATCGAATGATAACAAGATAGATCATAAACACAAACAATTGAATAACAAAATATTACAACTTTGGCAATTACCTTGTAATTCTCTTTTTACGGTACTAATACCTTAGGTGTTTGTAGTAATTAATGCATTTATCCAGGATATAAACCGCTTTTATATATTGACGTTTAAGGCTCTTATTTAATTTTCTTCCAATGTATCTAAAAATAGCGTGGCGTAACATTCGAAAAAACAGAGGATTTTCTGTGATTAACATCTTAGGTTTTAGCCTAGGCATCACTTGCTTCTTATTGTTAGCAGGTTATATCTATCACGAGTCAACGTATGACCGATTTTTAAGCAACCATAATCGTATTGCATTCGTATCAGCCGCCTTCAAATCTGGAGATACGCAAGAGTATCAGCAATCGATCGTAACTCCAACTGCTGTTGCTCCTACCCTTCAACGTGAATTCCCAGAAGTGGAAAAAGCTGTTAGGATGTATCAATATAACGACGCGGCATTAGTCAAAAATGGAAATGAGTGGGTTAAAGAGAGTAAGCTAAAATTCGTAGATGCCGATTTTTTAAAAGTTCTGGGCTATAGGATAATTGCTGGCGATCCAGAGCAACCCTTGTTGAATCCCAACGCTATTGTATTAACCAAGGGACTTGCGGACAAATATTTTCCGAATGTAGATCCAATTGGAAAAACCTTAAGAATTGATGATACCGACCGAATGATCACTGCTGTGATCGAGAATCCACCTACATTTTCTGAAATTCAGTTCTCGGCACTATTATCAAATACCGCGTTGGAACGCTACAAAGAAGAGAATTGGGGATCTGCTAATGATCAAACCTTTCTATTAATGAAAGATCCAAGTCAGCTTAGCAAGCTAGAAAAGAAATTCAACCAGCGCATTGAAGAAATGTTTAAGCAGGAATTTGCGCAAGGATTTCACTTCAAATTACAAATGGAGCGTATCGCCGATTTACATCTTCATTCGAAATCGGCTGGAACTGGAAACCTCATTTATATTTACGTCTTCGCTTGTTTGGCTTTTGCTTTACTATTAATATCCTGTATTAACTTTATGAATCTATCTTTAGCACAAGCTACTGCACGAGCTAAAGAGATAGGTGTTAAGAAGGTCTTAGGCGCAAGCAAAGATTCCATATTTAAACAATTTCTATTTGAGGGAAGTTTAGTCGTATTTATAAGTCTCACTATCGGCCTATTACTAGCATATCTCCTGTTTCCAATATTTTCCCTTTACTTAGGGATGCAGATGGAATTAGATATTTGGAGAGAGCCACTTTTCTATGGTTTTATTGCATTATTCTTTATTGTCCTTTCCTTTTTAGCGAGTGGTTGGCCCGCTTGGTTAATTGCACAGTATCGTCCAATCAAAATACTTAAAGGTAAACTCTCTACAAGAATTTCCAAATTCAACCTTTCTAATATCCTAATTACCTTCCAATACACAATTTCTATATTCTTAGTGATATGTACATTTTTTGCATACAGGCAGATGCAATATTTACAGAATACAAATACTGGATTAAATAGAGATCGTATAATCGTACTCGATGGAGATGTATGGAATCAAAAAGAGCGAGAAACCCTTAAGAATATGCTGTTAGCGAAACCATCCGTCAAGTTTGTTTCTGCTTCATATGACTCTCCTATTAATATTCAAGGAGGCTATACAATAACGGAGGCTGAAGGAAAGCCCAGCGACTTCTCATTTAGCCTGACCGCTATTCCTATTGAAAAAGACTTCTTATCCGTTTTTGAAATACCTATTTTGACAGGAGAAAGTCTCAGTGACGCTGATATAACGAAAGCGATAGATACAAGAGCGAATCGTTCTTATGCTTTCATCATTAACAAAAATACTGCAACGAGTTTAGGCTGGACAGCAGAGCAAGCGATCGGGAAGCGAATAGTCTTAAATGGTCGAAAAGGAACGGTAAAAACTGTCGTTGATAATTTTAATTTCGCATCCCTTCGTGACGAGATTCAACCTGTTATTTTATTTCCAGAGTACAATTACTTTGGCAATATCTTCGTAAAACTGGATACCAATGCAAATACGAAAATAGCATTAGATGAAATTGCGTCCGTGTGGAAATCCCTGAAACCGAATAGTACTTTCGAGTCTCATTTCTTAGACGATGATTATGCGAAACTATATCAACAAGAACAACAAACGACCAAGATTATGCAGCTCTTTGCGATTATCACAATCAGCATTGCCTGTATAGGTCTATTTGCTCTTTCCGCTTATGCCACTAAAAAAAGAGTTAAAGAAATCGGTGTTCGGAAGGTGTTGGGAGCTTCAATCAGCAAAATTGTCGGATTACTAACGGCTGACTATGTCGGGATGATTAGTATCGCTTTCCTTTTAGCTGTACCATTAGGCTTTCTGGTAATGAATACATGGCTCAACAATTTTGCCTTCCATACCAATATGGAATGGTGGGTGTTCCTATTAGCGGGACTAATTACGCTTTTCGTTTCTTTTGCGACAATCGGAACACAAGCCGTAAAAGCTGCAAAAGCCAATCCTGTGGATAGTTTGAGAGATGAATAGGAGAACCAAGAGAAAGCCTTCAAGAAGGTGAATAAGAAACTCCAACAATCAACAACATCAGACATTAAAAGTACATACAAAGAACGAACAAAGTACGAACATGATTAAATTAGAAAATATATTCAAATGGTATTCCCTAGGAAACAGCAAATCCTTCGTTTTAAAAGATATTAATCTAGAAATTGAAGAGGGTGACTTTGTGTCTATTATGGGGCCTTCAGGCTCCGGAAAATCTACCCTACTCAATGTAATTGGCATGCTAGATGAACCTGATGAAGGTAAGTACTTCTTTATGGACGAAGATGTACTAGCTATGAAAACTAAGAAACGAAATCAATTATTTCAATCACATATAGGCTATGTCTTTCAATCATACCATTTAATCGATGAACTGACGGTCTATGAAAACATTGAAACTCCGTTAATCTACAAGAATATCTCCTCTTCCGAACGAAAGGCGATTGTTAGTGATATGTTAGACCGGTTTAATATAGTGGGAAAGAAAGATCTGTTTCCAGCACAATTATCAGGTGGACAGCAACAGATTGTTGGTATCGCACGTGCTTTAGCCGGCTCCCCACAATTACTGTTGGCCGATGAACCAACCGGAAACCTAAACTCCAAACAGGGCGAAGAAGTAATGGATCTCTTCAAACAATTGAACAATGAAGGCGTAACAATTATTCAGGTTACGCACTCTGAAAAGAACGCTGAGTACGGTAAAAGAATTATAGATTTGCTCGACGGGCAAATTGTTAAGCATTAGCAAAACTTGTATTTGTGTCTTTATTTCGCTAATTTTAAATGTGAATGAAAAGGAAATAAAGGCACTTATATCCTTATTGGATGACCCGGATAAAGGAATTTTTCAGGAGATAGAACACAAACTTATCACTTGTGGTCCCGAAGTAATTCCATTATTGGAAAGTTCCTGGGAATCCTCCTTCGACCCCTTATCTCAAAGCCGAATAGAGAATATTATTCATAAAATTCAATTCGATCAGGTCAAAAATGATTTACAACTTTGGAAGTTAAATAACCAAGAAGACCTTCTCGAGGGCTTATTGATTATCAATCGCTATCAATATCCAAATCTCAACGAAGATCAGGTTTACTATCAGTTGGCAGAACTTCGTCGTAATGCATGGTATAACCTCATGTATGATATGAGTCCGCTCGAGCAAGTGAAATTATTGAACAATATTATCTTTCGCGAATTCGGACTTTCAGGAAATACTTCGAACTACCATGATCCTCAAAATTCATTTATTCACAAGGTCTTAGAAAGCAAGAAAGGCAACCCAATAAGTTTAGCATGTATATATGCATTGGTCGCCGAGAAGTTGGATATTCCTGTTTACGGAGTTAACCTTCCAAAGCATTTTGTCTTAGCCTTTATGGACAGTCAAGACCCAGAAAAGGTTGCTTTTTATATCAATGTATTCAACCGAGGGCAAATCATGCGTGAGGAAGATATTTTCGCCTTCTTGAGACAATTAAACCTTCCACTATCAGACGAATACACATTGCCCTGCGATAACCTTTCTATTATTAAACGTGTGCTGAGGAATCTGATTGCCGCTTACGAGCATATAGACAATGCTGAAAAACGCATGGATATAGAATTATTACTGCGTCTACTGGAGGATTAAAGCAACGTTATCGTTTCTTGGCTCAATAAATTCGACTTACAAATGGACTTATATAAATGCAAAAAGGGATAGTAAACACTATCCCTTCAATAAGTTTTGTTTTTATATTACCTGGAATCCAGTGATAAACCAACTGGCGAAGAATTTTCACCTAATCGGAAAGTACTCTCAGGTTTTTCATCACCATCCGCAGTCTTCAAGAATCGGTATACCGACTTCGATTGAGGATCGGATACATATAGATATTTACTCCCTGCCTTAAAATCAAGCTCAACGTCAGACGGTTGTCGTAAACCGGTATTGGGTCCAGTAATAATTCTAGATGGAGTCATCTCACCTCCAGCGTCTAGCAAAGCATTAAAATTATCAAAAATAAGGATTCGACCTACAGCAGCATCTCCACTTCCAGAGTAATCCGTGAGGGCAAGCATATTGTTGACTGTATCGAGTGAAATACCTTTTATATTATGAGATCCTGTTAAACGTAACTGTTTTTGAGGCTTCACATCTTCAGTGAGCGTATCTTGTCTAACCGACGCAATATTCTCGAAAACATCGATACCTCCGTTGTTACCTGTTCGAGTTACATAAACGACATTTTTATACATGGCAATATCCCATGGTTTGAGATTCTTGTCATCAGGTATAATAAAGCGATGCGACGCATTCATTCGCCCATTTCTACCTTTTGGCCTATTATAGACTATAATTGTATTCTTACTATATTCTACCGCATATAAATTATCTAAACTAGGATAATACAAAAGTCCAGTAACGGAAATAATATGCTTATTTTCAATTACTCCCGAATTAGCGACCGTTCCTTCTTTAGCAACCGTGAAAATCTGAATAGTTGAATCCCTTCCCCTAATATTACTTGAAGCCACAAAAATACGTTGAGCTGCTGGATTAAAAGTTATTGCACTTGCTCCATTTGTAGCAGAAATAAAAGATTGAAAATTTCTCTGATCATCGAAATTGGTAGAATCCGCACGAGCTAATACCCCGACATTCACTGGTTTAATCGGCTGGCTACTATTATCATATTCTGAAAATGACATATAGAGTCTAGAAAAATCTCTATTTACAATGGGCTCATCATCATCGCGCTTGCAGGAAATAAACCCTATTAGTGTTGCTAACATTGCTAACCCAAAAAACCATCTTAAACTCATGCTTCTTTATTTTATTACAAATGTAAAAAATTATCGCTATTCAGGGCGATCTTCGAGCGTGAAGAAATGTTAATTTGATTAAATAAAGGTATTTATGTAACATTGCATGATTGAATTGAATGCAATGGAGAATAAAGATTTCGAAAGGGAAAAGTTGGTATTACCCAATGAAGGGAAGAAACTATTGCTACATTCCTGTTGTGCACCATGTTCAGGAGAAGTGATGGAGGCGCTGATAGCATCTGACATCGAATTTACAATCTATTTTTACAACCCGAACATTCATCCACGTAAGGAATATGATTTACGCAAAGAGGAGAACATCCGCTTTGCAGAGAAGCATAACATTCCCTTTATTGATGCGGATTACGATGTTGATCACTGGTTTGAGCTGGCTAAAGGCATGGAAAATGAACCAGAAAGAGGCATTCGTTGCACAATGTGTTTCGATATGCGCTTTGAAAAAACAGCTGAGTATGCGGCCGCAAATGGTTTCGACGTTATCTCAAGCTCATTGGGTATTTCACGTTGGAAAACGATGAGCCAGATAAACGATTGCGGTGTTCGTGCTGCTTCACGTCACCCCAATATGGATTATTGGACGCTTAATTGGCGAAAAAAAGGAGGATCCTCACGTATGTTAGAAATTAGCAAACGTGAACGCTTTTATATGCAAGAGTATTGCGGGTGCGCATATTCTCTTCGGGATACAAATAAATGGCGAATGTCGACAGACCGCCCTAAAATAGAATTAGGCAAAAACTATTACGAATAGGTATAACATTTTTTAAAATAAATTTCATTTATACCTAATTAATGGTTATTTTTGCAGGCTCAAATGCAGGATTGTGAAGTATCTAAAACAATATAGAATACCATTTTCAGGTCTTTCGACAGGAAAGCACAGTTTTGACTTTGAAGTAGATGAGAAGTTCTTTGCTTGTTATGAACATTCCTTAGTAAAGGAAGGCGACTTGAAAGTTGTAGTAGAAATACAGAAACAGGAAAACATGTTGATTGCTAATTTTGTCATCAAAGGCAGCATGAAACTAACTTGCGATGTGTGTTTATCACAATTTGACGCTCCAATTCAAATTAAAGAGCGCGCGCTAATTAAGTTTTCGGAAGAAGATTGGCAAGATGAGACCGAAGAGGTTATCATGCTTTCTAAAAACGATTACGAATTAGACATCGCCCCTCTTTTATACGAGTACATCAATGTTGCAGTTCCACCGTACACTAAATGTAGTGAACAAGGTGAAAACATCAGCTGCGATCCGGAGATGTTAAACATGTTGCAAAGCGAGCAGGACGAAGAATCATCAATTGCGGATGACGAGAATATCGATCCGCGTTGGGAAGCATTAAAAAATATTAAGAATAACTAAAACGAGAAATACGAGATGGCACATCCAAAACGTAAAACTTCTAAATCTAGAAGAGACAAAAGAAGAACACACTATAAAGCTGAGTTACCTAGCTTAACAGTTTGTAAAGAAACTGGCGCGGTTCACACACCACACCGTGCTTACACAGTAGATGGTAATTTATATTACAACGGTAAATTAATTATCGAAAACACTGCTACTGTCTAACGACATCATTCAGAGTAAACATCCCAAAAAAGTGTAATATTTTATATTATTCACTTTACTTTGGGATGTTTTTTGCGTAATATTGAATATTCTAAATAATTACGAATGAAGATTGGATTAGACGTATTGGGGGGAGATTATGCACCTGAGTCGAACATCAAGGGCGCAATTGAAGCTCAAAAATTGCTAGACGAATCTCAACGCATAGTGTTATTTGGCGACGAACATGCCACCAGAAAAGCTATAGAAGCGGCGGGATCCGACCCCTCAAAATTTGATTACGTTCATGCTCCTGAGAATATCAGTATGCACGAACACCCAACCAAAGCTATCACACAGAAACCCAATTCATCTATTGCAAAAGGGTTTGAACTACTAAAATCTGCGGAGATAGATTCTTTTTCTTCGGCGGGAAACACTGGAGCAATGTTAGTTGGCGCTATGTTTAGCGTGAAGACTATCCCAGGAGTTTTACGCCCTGCTATCGCAACCAATGTCCCTAAATTAAAGGAAGGCTTTGGAATCCTGCTTGACGTAGGTGCTAATGCAGACTGTAAACCTGAAATGTTAAACCAATTTGCCCTTCTTGGCAGTTTATACGCGGAGCATGTCTATGGCATCCCTACGCCGAAAGTTGGTCTATTAAACATCGGTGAAGAGGAAGAAAAAGGAAATAACCTAACCGTTGCCACCTACCCATTATTAAAAGCAAACAACAAAATCAATTTTATTGGAAACGCTGAAGGACGTGACTTATTTAGCGACCATGCAGATGTTATCGTTTGTGATGGATACACTGGAAATGTGGCGCTGAAGCTAGCTGAATCATTTTATGTGGTTACATTGAAGAAAGGTTTTAAAGACCCATTCTTCGACCGCTTTAATTATGAACGCTATGGCGGCAGCCCGATTTTAGGGGTGAATGCACCGGTTATCATTGGCCATGGTATATCAACTCCTGAGGCTATTAAAAATATGGTTTTATTGTCAAGAGATATGATAGCTTCTCAGTTTATTGAGAAGATCAGATCAGCTTTTAATTAATTGATATGTCGAAAATTCAAGCGGCAATTACCGCTGTAAATGGCTATGTTCCAGACTATATTCTAACCAACAAAGAGTTGGAAACAATGGTTGATACGAATGACGAGTGGATTGTTAGCCGCACAGGTATCAGCGAAAGAAGAATTTTAAAAGATCCAAATAAAGCGACTTCCGACTTAGCAGTACCAGCAGTTAAAGGTTTACTAGAAAAAAGAGGAATCTCTGCAGAAGAGATTGAATTAATCATTTTCTGTACGAGTACTCCGGATATGTTGTTCCCTGCTACTGCAAATATCTTAGCCGATAAGATTGGTGCTAAAAATGCTTGGGGATATGATTTGCAAGCAGCATGTTCTGGTTTCTTATTTGGACTAACAACAGCAGCTCAATTTATTGAATCTGGCAAACATAAAAAGGTATTAGTTGTTGGTGGAGATAAGATGTCATCAGTCGTTAACTATAAGGATAGAAATACTTGTATCCTATTTGGTGACGGATGTGGTTGTGTACTCCTAGAACCAAATACCGAAGGATATGGCCTACAAGACTCTATTCTACGCACTGACGGTTCAGGTGGACAATACCTAAATATTAAAGGTGGAGGTTCATTACATCCTGCGAGTCACGAAACAGTGGACGCGGGATTACACTATGCGTACCAAGAAGGTCGTACAGTGTTTAAGTTCGCAGTAACCAATATGGCTGATGTTGCAGCCGAGGTTATGGAACGCAATAATTTAAAGGCCGAAGATGTGGCTTGGTTAGTTCCACATCAAGCAAACAAACGTATCATTGATGCGACTGCAGAACGAGCTGGATTACCTGAAGAAAAGGTAATGGTCAATATACAAAAATACGGTAACACAACTAGCGCAACGATTCCTATGTGTTTATGGGAATGGGAAAGCAAGTTGAAAAAGGGCGATAATTTGATCTTGGCTGCCTTTGGAGGTGGCTTTACTTGGGGGTCCGTATATTTAAAATGGGCATACTAATCTCCGAGAATTTATTACCTTTACAGTTTACAATTTTTTCACATTAAAATAACTTAACCTACTAGCATATGAGTATGGATATTAAACAAATTCAAGATTTAATCAAATTTGTTTCAAAATCGGGTGTTAATGAAGTTTCTATCGAAGAAAAAGATTTCAAAATCACAATTAAAACAAATCAAGAACCAACTTACGTTACAGCAACAGTACCTACAGTAGCACCAGTTGCCGCTCCGGTTGCAGTACCTGCTACTGCTCCAGCAGCTCCTGTTGCAGCAGCACCTGTTGATGAAGAATCTAAGTTTATTACGATTAAATCTCCGATTATCGGTACTTTCTACCGTTCACCGGGTCCAGAAAAAGGTTCATTTGTAAACGTTGGAGACGAAATAGCTCCAGGTAAAGTATTGTGTATTGTAGAAGCAATGAAACTTTTCAACGAAATTGAATCAGAAGTTTCTGGTAAAATCGTGAAAATCCTAGTTAATGATGCACAACCTGTGGAATACGATCAACCGTTATTCTTGGTAGATCCTCGCTAAACTCTGAACGCAAGTTCTAGAATTTAAGCCTAAGGGAAAAGTATTACATCATTTAAAACTATGTTTAAAAAAATATTAATTGCCAATAGAGGCGAAATCGCATTAAGAATTATCCGTACTTGTAAAGAGATGGGTATTCAAAGTGTGGCTGTGTATTCCACTGCTGACCGCGATAGTTTACACGTTCGTTTTGCGGACGAAGCGGTTTGTATTGGTCCTCCAGCAAGTAAAGATTCCTATTTAAATATCCCCAATATTATCGCAGCAGCAGAACTAACAAATGCTGATGCCATTCACCCGGGATACGGTTTCTTATCTGAAAACGCGAAATTCTCTGCTATTTGTGCTGAATATGGTATCAAGTTTATTGGTGCTACAGCAGAGCAAATAGAGAAAATGGGAGATAAAGCTTCTGCGAAGGAGACCATGAAACTAGCTGGGGTTCCAACTGTTCCGGGTTCGGACGGTTTAGTTCCTGATGTAAAGACTGGTCTGAAACTAGCCAACGAGATGACCTACCCTATTATTTTGAAAGCTACTGCCGGTGGTGGTGGACGTGGTATGCGTATCGTTTGGAAAGATGAAGAGTTTGAACCAGCATGGGATTCAGCTCGTCAAGAAGCAGGTGCTGCCTTTGGAAATGATGGTATTTATTTAGAAAAATACGTTGAAGACCCACGCCATATTGAAATCCAAGTAATCGGAGATCAATACGGTACTGTTTGTCACCTTTCAGAACGTGACTGTTCTATTCAACGCCGTCACCAGAAATTGGTAGAAGAAGCGCCATCACCTTTTATTACGCCGGAATTACGTGCTAAGATGGGTGAAGCGGCAATCAAAGGTGCCTCTGCAGTGAAATATGAAGGCGCTGGAACCATTGAATTTTTGGTTGATAAACACCGTAACTTCTACTTCATGGAGATGAACACACGTATCCAAGTAGAACATCCGGTAACAGAAGAGGTTATTAACTTCGACTTAATCAAAGAACAAATTAAAGTAGCGGCAGGAATTCCTATCTCAGGTAAGAGTTATGAACCAACCATGCATGCTATTGAGTGTCGTATCAATGCGGAAGACCCATTCAATAATTTCCGCCCGTCGCCAGGAAAAATTACGAACTTCCATTCACCGGGAGGTCATGGCGTTCGTGTCGATACACATGTGTACTCAGGATATACAATCCCTCCGAATTATGATTCAATGATTGCTAAGTTAATTTGTGTGGCGCAGACACGTGAAGAAGCGCTAAACACAATGGAACGAGCATTAAGTGAATTTGTAATCGAAGGTGTAAAAACAACTATTCCACTTCACCTACGTCTAATGCGTGATCCAAACTTTAGAGCTGGTAATTTCACCACTAAATTTATGGAAACATTCGACCTGACGCAGTATCCTGATGAGGAAGTTGTATAATATTTATTTTACATAAGCAAAACATGCCATTCTTCTCCCGAAGAATGGTATTTTTGTTTACTTACGAACAATTTACACGTACATAAACTTACATGTCCAAGAATCTAAAACTAATTGAAGCCATTAAGAATAAAGGCAAGAATATAGAAGCTGAGATGTCCTTTTTTGATCACCTAGAGGTCCTCCGTTGGCATATTATTCGTGCGGTGATTGCGATCACCATTTTTGCTATCCTTTCCTTTACCTTCTACGATTTCGTTTTCAACGAAATTATTATGGGTCCAAAGAAGCTTGATTTCTGGACATATCGCATGATGTGTAAAGTCGGTGAGATGATGAATCTTGAAGGCTTCTGTGTCGACAGTATGGCTTTCAATATTATTAGTACAGAGTTGGCTGGACAATTTATGATCCAAATCAACTCATGTCTCCTAATGGCGGTAGCCATGGGTTTCCCATATCTTTTATTTGAAGTGTGGTTATTTATAAAACCGGCACTTACCGATGTTGAACGCAAATCTGCAAGAGGCTTTGTTTTCTATGCAACGATGCTATTCATATTAGGAGCGTTATTTGGATATTACATTGTTGTGCCACTCTCTGTAAACTTTTTAGCCAACTTCTCGCTAAGTACCGAAATAACGAATGAAATTACGATTGATTCTTATTTATCAACCGTAGCGACTTTAACATTAGGCTGTGGAATTATCTTCCTCCTACCTATCTTAATCTTTATTTTATCAAAAATTGGCATTATGACGCCGGAATTTATGCGTGCGAGCCGTCGTTATGCTATTGTTGTTATCTTAGTTATTGCTGCAATCATTACTCCAACTGCCGATATAATAACCCTATTAACGGTAAGTGCACCAATGTTCATTTTATATGAACTAAGTATTATGGTTTCAGCGAATGTTAAGAGAGCCAAACAACAAGCAGAAAAAGAATTCTATAACAGTTAATAACATATCATGTCAAAAAAAATTGCAATTGGTGGAGATCATGCTGGATTTGAATACAAAGCAGAGATCATTGAGTTTTTAAAAGAATTAGGTTATACCGTACAGGACTTCGGAACCTATTCTACTGATTCAGTTGATTACCCTGATTTTGCTCACCCTGTGGCTAGCAGTGTAGAGGATAAGTCTAATGACATGGGTATCTTAATCTGTGGATCTGCAAATGGGGTTGCTATTACAGCAAATAAACACCAAGGTATTCGTGCAGCAATTTGTTGGTTAGAGGAAATCTCTGCCTTAGCACGCCAACACAACAATGCAAATGTAGTTTGTATCCCAGCACGCTTTATCGATCTAGACTTAGCTAAACGTATCGTAAAAACATTCTTGACAACTGACTTTGAAGGTGGTCGTCATGAAAACCGAGTGAACAAGATTGCTTGTTCATAAGGAAAAATCATTAAACTGGTTTATATGAGAAAATATTTAGTATTGTCGTTCTTGCTGCCAGCAATGTTCAGTTGTAGCATGGCGCAGAACCCGACTCAAAATAAATACGCAGAATTACTAACAGTAGAATCCGCAAGAGAACATCTAACTACATTGACCTCGAAAGAGTATGCTGGTCGTGGTACCGGACAAGAAGGTGGTCAAAAAGCTGCAGAATATATCGCCAAGACTTTTAAAGATCTTGGATTAAAACCAGCGGTTAATGGATCATATTTCCAACCGGTAGCATTAGAGAAATCCTCGTATGTTGTGGATAATTTTAAGATTAATAACCTTGAGCTGATCAATGGTAAAGATTTGTTCGTTCAAGGCACAAATGATTTAACGAATTACGATGCAAACGAGATCGTCTTTGTAGGGTACGGCATTCAATCTGAAAAATACAATGACCTAAAAGGTCTTGATATCGCTGGAAAGATTGTCATGTTTCTTAGCGATGGAGAACCTACGGACAAGAATGGAAACTCATTAATCACTGGAGATAAAACACAATCGGACTGGTCAACTAGTCGTTTTAAGAAGGCTCAAGAATTAATGAAATTGAAGCCTAAATTAATCATTGCAACGGGAAGACAAACATCAGATATGATTGCTCGTTTTGGAGCAAGACTGACAGGAGGTCGTTTTACCTTACGTAACGATAAAAGTGAAAAACAAACAAATACCAACACGAATCCTCCGGTAGTAAATATTACATTGGAAGCCGCTAACAATATACTTTCGGCGAAAAAAACTACTGTAGAGAAAGCGGTTAGTAAGATTAACAATACCCAGAAGCCTAATTCATTTGTCGTAAAGACAGCTGTGAAAGCGTCGATGGGAATTAAAGCCGAAGAATTCAACGATCCAAACGTACTAGGTTACATCGAAGGAACGGACAAAAAAGACGAGATTGTAATTATCTCTAGTCACTATGACCACGATGGTATCCTACCTGACGGAACTTTTTTCCCTGGTGCTGATGATAACGGATCTGGTACTGTAGGCGTACTAGAGCTGGCTAAAGCGTTTGCTGCGGCTAAAAATGATGGACACGGACCTAGAAGAACTATTCTCTTTATGGGCTTTGCGGCGGAAGAAAAAGGATTATTAGGTTCTGATTACTATTCACAACACCCAGTTTTTCCACTAGCGAATACGGTAACTTGTTTAAATATGGACATGATTGGACGTATTGATGACAAGCACTTAAAAGGGAATCATAATTATATTCACGCTATTGGGTCCGATATGTTAAGTAGCGAGTTGAAAGCAATCAATGAGCAAGCAAATAAAACATATACGCAAATGGAATTAGATTATATGTATGACGATCCTAAAGATCCTATGCGTATTTATTACCGTTCCGATCAGTATAATTTAGCGAAACATGGTATTCCTGTTATTTTCTTTTTCTCAGGTCTACATCCAGACTACCATACACCAAATGATACCGTAGATCGTATCGATTTCAACATGATGACTAAACGCGAGAAATTGGTATTTCATACAGCATGGGAAATTGCAAACCGCGACAATAAATTAGTGGTAGACAAAACACCTGCAGCGAAGTAAAAGGATATTTTTTAATAGTATACAAAGGGACGAAAGAATTTTCGTCCCTTTTTTATTTTATTCT
Organism: Sphingobacteruim zhuxiongii; assembly: GCF_009557615.1. Taxonomy (NCBI): domain Bacteria; kingdom Pseudomonadati; phylum Bacteroidota; class Sphingobacteriia; order Sphingobacteriales; family Sphingobacteriaceae; genus Sphingobacterium; species Sphingobacterium zhuxiongii. The sequence continues at coordinate 776,988 of NZ_CP045652.1, read as the reverse complement.
TGGAATATTGAAATCAATAATTATATTTGCAGTGTACTAGTATCTTAATACACTAAACTATAAATTATGTTAATCATTAAATCACTTTCATATGCCTACAGCAAAAAAAGGCAGGTGCTAGATGAAATCAGCACTACATTAAAACCGGGACACATCTACGGTTTATTAGGCTTGAATGGAGAGGGTAAAACCACTCTTTTAAAACTCATAGTCGGTATGCTGTTACCAAAGAATGGAAATATCTGCTTTGGAACACTAAAAAGCACCACACGCTCTGCAGAATATTTTAATGAGGTGTACTACCTAGCTGATCAGAGTAAATTACCCGACATGAAGATTGAGGCCTTTGGCGAGATCTACGGTGCTTTCTACTCTAGATACAATCATAACGAATATTTGAGTAGCCTCAAGGCATTTAACATACCTTTAGAAAATGGTCTTAAAGCACTTTCATTAGGACAACACCGTAAGGTTCAAATCGCCTTTGCTTTAGCTTGCAATACGTCGGTACTACTTATGGACGAACCGACTAATGGTCTCGATATTCCATCCAAAGCAATTTTTAGAAAGCTACTGGCGAAAAACATGAGCGAAGACAAAATATTCGTGATCGCCACCCATCAAATTAGAGATGTAGATAATCTATTTGACCAATTACTTATCCTCAAGGAAGGAAGACTTATACTTGATTCAAGTTTAACAGAAATTGCTAGTCAATATCATATCAGTAGAAATCCTTCGCCGAGTGATCAAATTATCTACAGTCAGGAAGAGTTCGACGGCTCTGTATATCTAGTACAAAACGAATCAGCGGACTCAAAAATTGACATCGAATTCTTATTCAATGCTTTCACACAATCTAAACAAAGTATCGACTTATGAGAACATCCCTTTTATATGTAAAGACCATCTTTCTAGGACAGAAATATCTACTTATTTCTATTCCTGTTTTTGCTTTGGTTGCATTTGTAGGTCTCTTCTACCTTACAAACGAACAAACAATCACACTAATTGATGCGTTGACAGAATCTAGCGCTGTTAATTACGACTTGGCTATACAGCTTTCGCAAAGGCAATTCTTCCGGGAATCATTCGTATTGGTATTCATTCTTCCGCTGATACATCTCCTATTTTTCCAAAAGCTATTCTATAAGCCATACGAATTCACCTTACCAATTGGACCAGGAGCACGCTATTTATCCTATATGTTAGTTGGGCTAATTATCTTTCTTTCAAATCTCCTAATCCTGATTCTGTTCAACTATATTTTACAGGTGTATTTACAAACACAATTTTTATCGGTTTGTCAAGAAGCATATAACAAATTGGGTTACCTATACGAAAGTATTCCAAACACAAGCATTCTATATAATGGGAATGTTAGCACAGAATTAATCAAGTTTGGTTCATTATTCATACTTCTTTTGCCGGTGTGTTATATTGTACAGCTTTACTTTCGTAAAAATAGCATATTAAAATTCACTGCAATAATCGCGACTTCGATCATAGTTGGACGATTCTATAGCCGTCATGTTTGGGCAAATTATAATGGATACATCAACAACGAAGAATACATTCAAACTTATCCCTTCGTGCTCATAACTTGTGCTGCTATATTATGTTTTATAGGTTTTTACTATTTATTAAAAGATAAGGAGGTATAGATGCAATTTTCAAATGATAAGCCCATCTACATCCAAATTATCGATGTTGTTATGGAAAAAATACTCAGTAACGAGTGGCTTGCAGGAGACAAGATTATCTCTGTCAGAGAATTGGCAGCGACATTAGAAGTTAATCCAAATACAGTAATGCGCTCTTACGAGAAACTTCAACTCGATGAAATTATTGTGAACAAACGCGGTGTAGGATTCTTTGTTACAGAGAATGCCCAACAAAGAATTATAGAATTAAAAAAAGAAACTTTTATCGAACATGAAGTACCAAAATTTTATCAAACTGCGAAACTTTTAAAAATATCCATCGAAGAACTAACTGATCTTTATCAAAAACTATCTTTATGAAAAAGTCAACGATATACATATTAAGTGCAGCACTAATTATATTCATTGGGCTGTTTATATTACATCCATTATCTGGGAATATATTGACCTCGAGCTACGAATCAAAAGAACCAATCGGCACAATATCAAAAATGATGATGAAACTTGGCAAACCCGACACGGTACAGCCCACTAACTTACAACACATTGAGCACATTATCATCAATGGCTCAGGAAAAGGTCAACGTGGATTCATTGAGATTCGTCAAGGCGATGAAAATCAAATTTGGAAAGCTAAAACACCCTATTTAGCAACGCTTAGTTCAAAGATTGAAGGAAACACGATCATAATAAACGAAACAAATGATTCCTATTTTAACCTTCACTTGAGTCTTGCCTCGCCTTCGATAAAGTCGATTACACTAAATAACACGTCCTTTTATTGTGATGTCATTGCACAAGGAGAAAGCCAAGTTACGATGCCACAAATCAACGTTGGGAAAAATGGAACTTTAAATATCAGAACGGGAACGGATAGACAGCAAATGCTGCTTTCTAAACTAAAAATAGAAGCAAAAGAAGAGTCTATAGTCAAATTAGAAAACCTGAAAATTCAGGACCTTAATGCAACATTGACTAATGCTCGGATGGATTTATCCCCTAATTTAATCGCTGATTCGGTGAATATTAACCTTCAGGGTCTTAGTCATGTAATTCGTCCGCGGGACTCTAAAAACATCAGTGTGTTTAACCTTACGGGAGAAACGGCCTACTATGACGCCCGATATCCTAAAAAATAGATTGCGCTATGAACCCTCAAATCATAATCAGGCTTTTCAAATCCTTGATAAATTTAATCAAGGGTATATAAAAAGAATAGGGTTGGACGCAAGCGCTCAACCCTATTTATTAAGATTAATAGAGAACGTCTTTATTCGGGTTTATCGGCGGTAGATTCTCGCGCTAGCGTCACCTCATCCGAGGCATTTTCCAAATACTTATCCAATTCGAATAAGGACTCATCGGTTGCACGGTCTCCTCCAGCTATTTTCAATTTATCAATCAATTGCATAGCCAATTTCTCCTCTTCGATCTGCTCCTTCACAAACCACTGCGCAAAATTCCAAGTCGCCCAATCTTTTTCTTCCATTGATTGATTAACTAAATTATAAATGGCATTCGTATTGTCGACTTCATGTTCAAATACCATGTTAAAACACTCGGTAATATTCTTTGGCAATTTTTTCGGCGCTTCAACAGCCTCAACTTTAGGCTCCCCTCCCCGCTCAAGTATATACATCATAATCTTAATCATATGATTTCTTTCCTCTTGCGCATGCCGAAAAAGAAAATTCCCTATACCACCATATCCCTTGGTATCTGCCCATATTCCTAAGGCCAAGTAGGTCTGTGAAGCTTGGTTCTCCTTAGTCATTTGTTTTATCAACGATGTCTCCATCGCTTTTGAAAGTCTATTCGTATCCATCACACGCTCGTTTTATCAATCAACAGCCATCTTGTTATATTGTTTGAACTATTAGACTTTTTTAATATCCAAGAAGGTTGTAAATTTGAGTTAGAGCCTAGAGAAACAAATAGGCAAAGTACTTGTTTTTATTATAAATCAATAAGATATATGGCGTTTTTAGACTACTATAAAGTTCTAGGATTAGATAAAACAGCCAGCCAGGAGGACATCAAAAAGGCGTATCGTAAGCTTGCTCGCAAGTTTCATCCTGATTTGAATCCGAACGACGAAGAGGCGAAGAAGAAGTTCCAAGAAATCAACGAGGCCAATGAAGTATTAACAGATCCGGAAAAGCGGAAGAAATACGATCAATATGGTGAGAATTGGAAGCATGGTGATGAGTATGAGAAAGCTCAACAACAATATAACCGGTCTAATACTGGAAGAGCAGGACAGAATCCATTCCAGGGTTATGACTTCAATTATGACGGCAACTACGACACCGGTGAGTATTCAGACTTTTTCGAAGAACTCTTTGGCAGTCGATTTTCTGGAAGAAGCTCCAATCGCCGAAGTGCTGGCTTCCGAGGACAGGACTATAACACAAGCCTAGAATTAACACTATTACAGGCCACGCAAACTCATCAACAAACCTTTTCTGTTAACGGCAAAAACATTCGTATCACTATTCCTGCTGGAGTCGAAGATGGACAAAAGATTCGTTTAAAAGGTCAAGGAAGTGATGGTGTGAATGGTGGGCCGAAGGGTGACTTATATATTACGTTCAGTATAAAAGCTGATCCGAATTTCCAACGTCGCGGAAACGATTTATACACGAATATTTCGATAGATCTTCCTACTGCGCTATTGGGTGGAGAGACCATCGTAAACACGTTGACTGGAAAAATCAATGTAAAAATTAAAGAAGGAACACAAAACGGCGCAAAAATACGTTTAAAAGGAAAAGGATATCCTGTCTATAAGAAAGATGGAGAATTTGGCGATTTGTATGCTGAGGTTCACGTGAAACTTCCTACAAATTTGACAGAAGAACAGAAGAAAATAATTCAACAATTTGCTGATTCAATGAAATAAGCTATGGAAAAGACATTATTTAGGGTAGTTGATATCTGTCAATCAAATAAAATCGAACGCAGATTCATTCAGGAATTACATCAAAATGGTCTAATCGAAATTATTGTTGAGCAAGAAACAGAATTCATCGAAGAAGAACAAATTTCGCAGATTGAGCGTTTTTCAACATGGCATTATGAGCTTGAAATCAATGTTCAAGGTATCGAGGTTGTGCAACAGCTAATTGACCGAATTGAAAAACTGCAACAAGAAGTTAGAATTCTAAAAGGCAGATAGAAATAAGAACTAGGCGCTTAAAGGACTTAAGCGTCTAGTTCTTATTAGAAGGAACTCGTAAAATCTACGCCAATTTTTAAAGGTATCGAAAAAGATGTCGTAACAAAATTTCCTTCACTATCTTTGCCCGCTATCCATTTAGGACCCGATTTGATTACTCGAATTAATTCCTCTCCAGTCCCTTTACCTAAATCTTTCATAACCTGGAAATTACTCAAACTTCCATCGGCATTTACATGAAAAAACACCAGTAGTTCTCCTTTGACACCGTCTTTTCGAGCAGCACGAGGAACTTGATAATGCCTTTCAAGGTAGTCATAGAAGTTTTTAAAGCCGGCCTTAGGTTGTGCCGATACTTCTTTCTCTGATGGTGCAGACTCAATGATTCTCTTCTCTGATTGGCTATTTTGTTCAGCCGACCAGTGCATCTCACCCTTTTGAACAGCCAATTGAACCTTGTCGATTCCTGAACCAAATAAATTGGAAGCTGTATTTAGCAACAACCAACTATAAAACAATGTAAAATCCATTGATCAACTTCACAACATTTAAAATGGGCCACTAGAAATAGAAAAGGTTATTGTGTGGCGTACATTGACAAGCTTACCGTTAACTATTGCCTTCGTCCATTGATGTCTTTTAGATAAAAATTGTAGCGCTTTTTTAAGTTCTTTCCCCGTGCCATAGCCTAAATCTTTTATTATAACGACGTCTTTCAATTTGCCATCAATATCGATGACAAACGAAGCCGCCAATTGGCCGCTTAATTTTCTATCAATTGCAGCCCTTGGAAGATTATAATATTTTGCTAAATCCCCTCTAAAGGCAACAGTTCCTTGCTCTGGATAAGATAACGTCTCAAACACAATGGAATCATCTGCTGCATCGACTGTAAGAATGGAATCCACAATCTCTTGAGATTTTGCCGTTTGACATATTATCATTCCTAAGAGGACAATTGCAAAAGTCATTATTTTAAGTTTCATAATCAGAATGGTTTTACCTCAAAGAAACAACAAAATCTTGATACGTAAAAAAGATAATAATAAAAACTATCCGATAACGTGCAAGTTATAGACTATTATTCTCAATTCACAAAACTTTGAGGCTCTTAAATTATTAATCACCTTTACTTATTTGGTAAACCATGTAATTAAAGGGATGGATTTTATATCAAAATAGCGATATTTTGATTTCAATAAACGCTCCATCTTTCAGAAATCTATTTGATCGTTAGTGAATCGCTAGCCAATAGCTGATGCTTCTCATTTGAATATTCCAATCGATATTTATTGGGACATAGTTTGATTTCGAAAGGTTTCATCTTGCCATTATTAAAAAGCCGAACATAGGAGATTCCTTCATTCTCACCATAAACTGCAAAAACTTTTAATACAATCAACTTAGACTTTCCTAAGTTTTGAGTAGGTGGGTTAATTTGAACTGTGCTTGTTTCGCTATAGCAATCAAAAACCTGCCATACATCCTTCTGACGAGGATTGACTTGAAGCTCTCCCGCGTTTATGTTAACCAAATAATTAAATTTACAAAATGGGCATGACTGATGTGCTTCCTTCCGAATATAATATACCAAGCTTAAAGCTTTGCTTTTGTCAAAAGGTATATATGCGTGTCGAATATCGTATTCGCCCATTGTAAAGTCTCGTTGGAAATAGTAAGCCCCGTTATGACTTTTGCGATCGTAGATACTTATATCAACGTTCTGTATCTCATGTTTAATCGCAATTAAATGATATTGTGGTTTAGATTGAGCAACAACAGTGAATAGCACTTTTCTTTTTTTCCTATCCAACTTGATTTCCTTTAAAACTGCTATATTTTTCTCATAATATTCGTCTAACTTGACTCCTCCGACGTTATCAAAGTAAGGCTTAAAGTCGCTATACACCCAGACATTAATATCTTTCAGATTAAAGTATCTATCAACATCTTGGAAAAAATAGCCCCCTTTTTGAAATTCATTTGTTCTGCAGGACTGACAGTTCCACATAAAAAGCAGCCCCAACAATACATATAACAACTCCCTTACTTTGATTTTTGTCATCGTTTAATTTAACTTAAGAAAAGAAAGATTAGACTACATCTGCGTTAGATCCAGTCGAAGCGGAATTGTATATTTTGTGGCTACTTTTTGTCCGTTGCGGATTGCAGGTTTCCAATCCTCAGCCTTTTTAATTGCAGCAATGAGAGCTTCCCCAGTGCCATGTTTCAAATCTTCGATTATTTTGATATTAGAAATTTTCCCATCGGAACCAATAATAAATGATGCTTCAACTTTACCCTTAACTCCGGCGTCTATAGCTGCCTGCGGATAGGTGTAATTCTCTTGTACAAACGAGCGAAAGTTATTAAATCCACCAGGATATTCTGCTAAGATTTCAGCCTTTTCAACCAGCTCTCCTTGAAATGGTTCATTATCTGGAACATCTTCCAACACGATTTCTTCAGTTTTCGGTTTAGCAACTTCTGTTTCGACGGTCTTCGTCTCCTTTTCTGCTTGCCTACAATTAACGACCAGCATCAAAAGTAATAGGCTAGCAGGTAGAGCTAATAAATAGGTTGCTTTAAATTTATAGTCAGTTTTTTCTTTAAATAACATCATTATTCTATTTTTTAATAAGGAATGATTAGAAAACTCATGTTGCAGGACCGTACGTTGAGTATCCATTGCCTGTGCTAAAAGAAGTTCAGCATAGGACACTTTATTTTCTGCATGCTTTTCATCCACGATGCATTCGTGTAAGAACTTCAGCTCCTTGATCAGCAGTTGATATACAGGATTGAACCAATTAAACACCCTAAAAAGCTCAATTAGCATAATATCAAAAGAATGACCTTGTTTACGATGCTCTTCTTCGTGTAAATACACCTGATTGTATTCATCATCACGCAGCTCGTTGTTTATAACAATCTTCCCAAAAAAGGAGAAGCTTTGTTTTCCATTACCTTGCTGAATCAATTGCAATAACCGGATTAGGCGTATAATAAGCCAAATGGCAAATAAACATACACCGATCCAATAAATCGTCGACCAACTTGGCAATGAAAAATTACCGGTCACCTCCGCCGATTGAGCATTGCTGGTTGCCGATACCGGACTTAAACCAACGATTATTTCTGGAAGTTTAAAGTGCATTAACTCACTCGTAGGCAATTTTAAATATAGTCCCAGCGGGATACAATATGCTACAACCAAACTGCATATGAGGTAACAGCGATTCCAGTGAAAGAATGTTAGTTTACGGGTTCCAAACCAGTAAATGCTAAAAAACAAAAGCAACGCAACATTGGAAATAATTAAATACAACATAGGCCTGTGAATAATTAGGATTTATGCTTATGGATAATTTTTAAGATTTCATCCATATCCTGTACGTTTAACTTCTTCTCTTCAAGGAAGAAAGATAACATACTGCTTGCAGAATTCTCAAAGTACCCTTGCAGGAGTTTTCCTGTGATTAATTTTTTGTATTCTTCTTTTTGGATCTTCGGAAAATAGCGATGGCTCTTGCCGAAAGACTCGTGATCTACAAAACCCTTGGTTTCGAGGATTCGAATAATAGTTGAGACAGTGTTATAAGCAGGTTTCGGCTCTGGAAGCAAGTCAATGATTTCTTTAACAAATCCACCTTCCCTATCCCACAATGCTTGCATGATCTGTTCCTCAGCCTTTGTAAGTTCTTTTAATTCGTCCATACTTGTTTTAATAAAAAGACAATATTGCCTATAATCGATTATAAACCGAATGTATAACTAAATTTTTAGTTATACAACTAATTGTTTAGTTTATTTTATTATAAAACAACATAACAAACTATCAATCAACCACATATTTTCAAAACACAAAACACAAAACCACCTACAATTGTAATGTACAATCCAAAAATATTTGTTGTAACCAACCCAATGAAGTGATTGGAATTAGGAAAAATTAGGTATTTATTCAAGTTTCCAACGTCTGTTGGCTTTCTTACTGGACTGTATTTTTTTACGGTCTAATCGCGCTAAAATTTTTGACTTGGGGATTTTCGTCGGGATGCGTGGTTTTTCAATCTTTAAAGCTTCACCAATTAGGGTCAAAAATCGTTCAATTACGATTTCCTTATTCCTTAACTGACTACGATCGTTAAAGGCATCCAATAGCAATTCTCCATCGTTATTAATCCGATTTGCTAAACGCTGTTTTAAAAGTTCCTTCTGTTCTATCGTAAAATGCGATGAACGATCAACTTGCCAAATGAGCATTACTTTTGAAGATACTTTATTCACGTTTTGCCCCCCTTTACCACCGGCTCTTGAGGTCTTGAATTGTAATTCGTCCACTAACTTTAATATTTGTTCATCCATTTGTAATAAAAATAGAATATTTCTTGTTCTCGAAAGAATATTAATCGCCATTTATAAAAGCATCACTATCTTTATGCAAGAAATCACAACATATGAAGATAGGAATCGTTTGTTATCCAACCTTTGGGGGAAGTGGTGTAGTTGCCACAGAACTGGGAAAAGCATTAGCCAATAATGGTCATCAAGTACATTTTATTACGTATAGCCAACCTGCCCGTTTGGATTTCTTCTCTGAGAACTTGTTTTATCATGAAGTCTCCATGGCGCAATATCCATTGTTTGACTTCCCTCCATATGAAACAGCACTAGCAAGCAAAATGGTTGATGTTGTTCGTTTTGAAAAACTTGACCTTTTGCATGTACACTATGCTATCCCACACGCATCCGTGGCCTTTTTAGCAAAGCAGATATTAAAAACATATGGTATTGATATACCAGTGGTGACAACACTCCATGGTACCGATATTACACTAGTAGGAAAAGATAAGAGTTTTAGTCCTGTCGTTACGTTCTCTATCAACCAATCTGATGGGGTAACCACCGTTTCAGATAATCTAAAAGAGCAAACATTGCAATATTTTGAAGTGGCTAAAGATATTCAAGTTATCCCTAACTTCATTGATCTTAAGCGTTTCAGCAATAAGAACCACGAACACTTTAAGAAGGCAATCGCACCTAATAATGAACGCATTTTAGTTCATACTTCCAACTTCCGTAAGGTAAAACGCGTTGAAGATGTTGTTCGTATTTTTGATCAAGTCAATAAAGTTATTCCAAGTAAATTATTAATGGTTGGGGATGGTCCTGAACGTCGTAATGCGGAAGAGCTTGCTCGTGATTTAGGTATTTGCGATGTAATCCGTTTCTTAGGTAAACAAGATGCAATCGAAGAGATTTTATCTATCTCCGATTTATTCTTAATGCCTTCCGGTTCGGAGAGTTTTGGATTAGCGGCTTTGGAGGCTATGGCTTGCAAGGTGCCTGTTATTTCATCAAATACAGGAGGCTTACCCGAATTAAATAAACAAGGCTTTAGTGGTTATTTGAGTGACATTGGCGATATTGATGATATGGCTAAAAATGCCATCCACATTCTTAAAGATGATGATACACTGGCTGAGTTTAAAGCAAATGCACTCGTACGAGCACATGATTTTGAACTAAGTAAAATTGTTCCTCATTATGAAGAATTTTATTCAAAAGTCGTAGAATCCTTAAAAAATCAGAACAAAACTGTTTAACGGATGTTAAAAAATCCTATCTTTGGCTTTTGGAAATACTCCAAAAATCAAATATGAAATACAAGCGCATCCTACTAAAACTCAGTGGCGAAGCTTTGATGGGCGAACAAAGCTACGGAATCGACATTAATCGCGTTCAGCAATACGCAAAAGACATTCGAGAACTTCATAGTTTAGGCATGGAAATCGCGATCGTTATCGGTGGTGGTAATATTTACCGTGGCTTGAGCGCTGAAAAAGCTGGAATGGATCGTGTTCAAGCTGATTACATGGGTATGTTAGCAACCGTAATCAACAGCATGGCACTGCAAGATGCTTTGGAAAAAGAAGGCATGAAAACTCGTCTATTAACAGCGATTAAAATGGAGCAAATTTGCGAACCATTTATTCGTCGTAGAGCGGTTCGTCACTTAGAAAAGGGACGTATTGTAATCTTCGGAGCGGGTACAGGAAACCCTTACTTCACCACAGATACAGCAGCTTCATTACGTGCGATTGAGATTAACGCCGATGCAGTATTGAAAGGAACGCGCGTTGATGGTATCTATACCGCTGATCCGGAGAAAGATCCTACAGCGAAGAAATTTGATCACATTTCATTTACGGAAGTATATGAGAAAGGATTAAATGTAATGGATATGACAGCGTTTACCTTATGTCAAGAAAACAACTTACCTATCATAGTATTCGACATGAATAAGCCTGGGAACCTAATGAAGTTAGCGAACGGTGAACATGTTGGTACAATTGTAAGCTAATATTTTTTACGATAATTTATATATCAAGATATGAACGAATTAATTTCACTTCAGTTGGACGATTGCAAAGAAGGAATGAACAAAGCAGTCGCACATACCGAGTCTGAACTTACGAAAATACGTGCTGGAAAAGCTAGTCCTGGTATGCTTGATGGAATCTTTGTAGATTACTATGGAACCGCTACTGCTCTTTCTCAAGTTAGTAATGTCAATACTACTGACGCAAGAACAATCGTGATTCAACCTTGGGAAAAATCTTTGCTATCAGCAATTGAAAAAGCAATTATGGACTCAAACATTGGTTTGAACCCTCAAAATGATGGTAATATCATCCGTTTAGTTGTACCTCCATTGACTGAAGAACGTCGTCGTGATTTAGTTAAGAAAGTGAAGGAAGAAGCTGAAAAGGGACGTGTTGCTATCCGTAACATTCGTAAAGAATCGAATGAAGCAATCAAGAAATTGAAAAATGATGGCGCTTCAGAAGATGAGATCAAAGTTGGTGAAGGTGAAATACAAAAACTAACTGACGCTAACATTGTAAAAGTTGATCAATTAGCAGAATTAAAAGAGAAAGATATAATGACTGTATAGTCTATAAATCGGCCTTTTGACTAGTCCTGAAAAATAGATACAGTTTTTCAGTGATTAAAAATACATAATTTTATGCAGTAGTAGCCGAGAGGTTTCTACTGCTTTTTGTTTTATAAGTTTTGTAATTCATATTTGATTTGAGATGCATTTGATTGGGAGTTAGCATATGATTAGACCAATGTGGTCTGTCATTGTTGTAGATATTGATTGCTTCCTCTACAATTTGCTTCATCAAAGTTAGATCTAAATGATAGGTATCAATCATGAACTCTTGTTTCAGAATACCGTTTATACGTTCAGCAATGGCGTTTTCATAAGGATCAGAGTTTTCTGTCATACTGCACTTAATCTTGTATTTGTTTAGATAATATTGATACTCGTCTGAACAATATTGGATACCTCTGTCGGAATGATGGATTAATGATTCCTTTATTTTTCTTTGTTTTTGAGCCATTTTCAATGCTTTTACAACATGACTTGTACACATTGTGCTTGAGATTTCAAAGCCTACTATCTTCTTAGAATATACATCTGTAATCAAACTTAGATAACAAGGTTTTTCTCGCTTTCCGATGTAAGTGAGGTCACTCACCCAAACTTGATTGGGACGATAAATATTCATTTCTTTAATAATATTAGGATATTTTTTAAATCGATGATGTGACATGGTCGTGGTACGATAACTCCGTTTTGGAATAATTAATAAGTGATTGGCTCGTAAAATATCAAAAAACTTGTCTCTGCCAACTTTTAATACCTGTAGCTCTTGGACCAATAAATGATAGAGTTTCCGTGTACCAATTCTTGGCTGAACAGCGCGTAGTTCCTGGACTAAGCTCACAACTTTACTCGCTATATTTTGACTTCTTTTAGTTCGTCTGATTCTTCGATAATACACTTGCCTACTTAACCCGAACAACCCACAAGTAAAACTTAGGCTTTTTTGTTTTTCTTGTCGGAAACAATCGATTGTGCGGGTTTGAAGTTTTTTCTTACGTCTATTTTATATTCTTGTTCGGCAATATCGATCATCATATCAAAGATAATCGCTTTGGAATCAGCAATGTAATTCTGTCGCTCAAGCTGCGCTTTCTGCTTCTCCAACAATTTGATTTTGGCTTCTAATTCTAAAATGCGTTGTTCTGGTGACTTTGCCATACTGGATGGTATTTGATTCTCCCAATCAAAGTTACCATATTTTTTCAACCAGTTACGAATTGTGCTATCTCCTTGGATACCATACTTTCTTTGTGCTTGTGTGCTTGTCAATTCTCCGGATTCAACTTCTCTGACAACATTCAGTTTGAAGCTTAAAGTGTAATCACGCTGCGTACGTTTTACATAATTGGATATTTCTTTCATAACGATTCTTTTTATGTATCGCTATTTCAGGACGAGACATTTAACGCATATTAAGAGGGGTTCCAAAAAAGAATCCCTCTTTTTTATTAAAATAATACTTATCTTCAATTAACAAACTTATTGTAAGTATGACACAATCAAGACGTAACTTCCTGAAGCAAGCGAGCTTAGGCGTGATGGGTGGTCTATTGGCTCCTCAACTTTTTTCCTGCAAAGGAACTGGCGCTGCTTCTGGTTCACCACTGAAAAATATAGGCCTTCAACTTTTTACTCTTCGTGACTTATTAGCAAAAGACCCAAAAGAGGTACTAAAGAGCGTTGCTAAGATCGGATACACACACGTAGAAACCTTCGGGGTAGATTTAAATAACAATTCATTCTGGGGCCTCCCTGTGGATGAACTGAAGAAAGTTCTCAATGACAATAACCTCATAAGTCATAGTGGCCATTATGATATGAGTAAATATCTGAGCAAAGACCATACTGATAAAGAAAATATTGAGAAGTATATTGAGATAGCACACAATCTAGGTCAAGAATACGTTATTGCACCAGTTCCTCCAATGGATAATTTGAACAAGCTCGATGTTGCAGTTTATCAATATATCGCCGAGCAGTTAAATAAGGCTGGGGAAATGGCTAAAAAAGCAGGTATTAAAATCGGCTACCATAATCATTTTTGGGAGTTTAAGGAATTTGGAAATGGTACAAAAGGATTAGATATTATACTAGCCTTTACAGAGCCCGACTTAGTATGCTTCGAACTTGATCTATTTTGGATAAATAAAGCTGGCGAAAATCCGCAGACATACTTTACAAAGTATCCGGGAAGATTCCCATTATGGCATGTGAAAGATATGGATCGCCAATTCTCTAATCCTATTGAACAAAATAAATTTGATGCGAAGACGGGAAAACGTGACACATTGAATTTTGAGGAAGTAATGAAGACAATCCGCTATACGGAAGTTGGCTCTGGCAGCATTAATTATCCTAACCTGACAACATTTGCAAATGAAAGTGGGTTGAAATATGCTTTTGTTGAGCAAGATGATATTTACACAGAAGATAAGTACGGTAGTATCAAAAAGAGCTATGATTATATGCAAAAGAATTTTAAATAAATAAGGCGGGAAATCCCGCCTTATTTATTTAAAATTTTAATTGCTCAACTTCTCTTGCTGTTTCTTCTACCTTATCTCTCAACTCTTCCTTGAACTTAATCAAAGCCTGCGCAATAGTTTCATCCTGTGTCCCGAGTATTTGTGCTGCAAGAATACCTGCATTTTTCGCTGCATTTAAAGCAACCGTCGCTACTGGTATTCCATTTGGCATCTGCAGAATTGATAATACAGAATCCCAACCATCAATCGAATTAGAAGATTTTACCGGTACACCAATGACAGGAAGATGTGTAATAGACGCTACCATTCCTGGTAAGTGAGCTGCACCACCAGCACCTGCTATAATCACTTTCAACCCTCGAGAAGCTGCTTGCTCTGCATAATCAAACATCCGCTTCGGGGTACGATGTGCCGATACGATCGTAACTTCTGCATCAACTCCTAAATATTTTAATACTTCGATAGCATCTTGCATTACAGGTAAGTCTGACTTACTACCCATGATAATGCCGATCTTTGGATTACTCATTCTATAATATGTTTAAGCGATAACTTTAATTAAATTCTGAACTTTACGAGCATTTTCAATTGCTGTATTACGATCTTCATGTACAATCGTTACATGTCCCATCTTACGGAAAGGCTTCGTATATTTCTTTCCATATAAATGGATATAGACACCATCTATAGCAAGCGCTTCCTCTAAACCTTCATATTCCGCAAGACCCTCATACCCTTCTTCACCAAGTAGATTGATCATAATTGCATTCCCTCTAGAGGCAGTATTTGCTAATGGTAGATTAAAGATAGCACGTAAATGTTGTCCAAACTGAGAAACATAGTTCCCTTCTATCGTTTGATGACCTGAATTATGAGGTCTAGGTGCTAGTTCGTTAACTAGAATATCTCCATCTTTTGTCAAAAACATTTCTACAGCTAGGATACCAACGATTTGTAAATCATTAGCAATCTTTTTAGCGATTTGCTCTGCCTTAGCTTGAATAGCTTCAGCATAGGTTGAAGGAGAAATTAAGAATTCAACCAAATTCGCCTGCGGATTAAACTCCATTTCCACCATTGGGAATGTTGACATGTCACCGCGATCATTTCGAGCAACAATTACAGCAATCTCCTTTTCGAAATCAACCAACTCTTCTACAATACTCGGTTCTTCAAATGCTGTATCAAAATCAACTGCAGTATTTATTTTCTTTACGCCTTTTCCGTCGTATCCATCTTTTCTCAACTTTTGTATAAATGGCAAGCTGATATTTGATTGCGCTAAACCATCCTTGTTCGAAATAAATTGGAAAGCGGAGGTTGGAATATCATTCTGTTTAAAAAACTGCTTTTGAAGCCCTTTATCTTGGATCAAACGAATTACTCTCGCCTGCGGATAGACGATTACTCCCTCGGATTCCAAAGCCTCTAATGCATCTACATTAACCTTTTCGATCTCAATGGTAATCATATCCAAATCCTTACCAAAGTTATAAACCGTATCATAATCGCCTAATGAACCTACTTCAAACTGGTTACAAAGACGCTTACATGGCGCATTTGGATCTGGATCTAGTACATGGATGTTTACATTAAAATTTATTGCTTCCTGGATCAACATACGGCCTAACTGTCCGCCACCTAGGATCCCTAAGCGTAAATCCCCATAAAAATCTTTTGCCATATATTATTCTATTGCTCTACTGCGATGGGGAAAATATCTCCCTTCAGTAAAGACTGTTCATCTATTTTCTTTTGTAATTCCAAAAAAGCACTTATCAAGGCTTCTGGTCGTGGAGGACAGCCCTGCACATAAACGTCGACAGGAATAATTTTATCGACACCTTTAACAACATGATAGCCATGCTGCCAATACGGCCCCCCACAATTCGAACAAGAACCCATCGATATCACATATTTCGGGTCAGGCATTTGTTCATAGAGCTTGCGGATTCGATCTGCCATTTTGAATGTCACTGTCCCTGCGATAATCATCACGTCAGACTGTCTAGGAGAAGGCCTCGGGAACACACCTAATCTATCCAAATCATAAGTAGCGGCCATTGCCCCCATCATCTCAATTGCGCAACATGCAATACCAAAACTAATTGGCCACATCGAAGATAATCTGGCCCAATTCAACAGGTCATCCATCTTAGCGATAATGACGCCATTATTCTGTTGCAGACTTTGGTCTAGACTCATGATTCTGAACTTGGTTTCTTGAATTTAGGTTTGAATCCTATTTTAGGTGCAGTAGCAATCGGACTATGTTCCGTATTTACCTCTTCAACTAACGGCTCCTTATAATCTCGAACAGCGTATTGCTGTTGATTTAATCGTTCATATGCATTGCTTGGAATATTAACCGCAACACTTGGCGTTTTATGCTCGGGCTTAATCCAACTAATATCCCCACTTTTCCAAACATAGATTAATCCTACAATCAAAATACCGATAAAGATCGCCATCTCAATTAACGTAAACCATCCCCAACGTGCATCTGTAGCAATAAAGTCTGCATTACCGAAGACAGTAGCCCAAGGAAATATAAAGGTTAATTCCACATCAAATAATAGAAAAATTAATGCTATTACATAGAATCTCGGATTAAACTGAATCCATGCGGTTCCAACACTATCTTCCCCACATTCGTACGTACTTAGTTTTATTGGATTGGGATTCTTTGGCGAAAGTACTTTCGCAAGGAAGATGGTAGCACACACCAATAGCATTCCTACTATTGCTATTAGTAGGATTTTACCATATTCTGATAACTGCCCGGGGTCCTCCATGTTACAAAATTAACAATTAATTCTAGTATTTAGTAGAATCAAAACGGTATATGCATAAAAAAGGGCATCCAATTGGATGCCCTTTTCTTAAAATGAAGACCTAAATCTTCGCTTATTCCTTACTAAAATGGCTTACCTGGCATTTTAGGCATATTTCTCATCATTTTAGCGGCCATTGCAGGGTTTGACATTTGTTTCATCACCTTACGCATGTCGCCAAATTGCTTCATTAATTTATTTACCTCATTGATATCAGTACCTGATCCTTTAGCAATACGCACTCTTCGACGTTGATCGATGGCATCTGGATTTTCACGCTCAAAAGGTGTCATCGAGTCAATGATCGCTTCGATAGGTTTGAAAGCATCATCATCAATTTCAACATCTTTAATTGCTTTTCCAACCCCAGGAATCATCCCCATTAAATCCTTCATATTACCCATTTTCTTGATCTGTTGAATTTGAGATTTGAAGTCATTAAAATCGAACTTATTCTTACGGATTTTCTTTTGTAATTCCGCAGCCTGTTTCTCGTCAAACTGTTGTTGTGCACGCTCTACTAAGGATACAACGTCACCCATACCAAGAATACGAGATGCCATACGATCCGGGTGGAATACATCAAGCGCTTCCATCTTCTCGCCAGTACCAATAAACTTGATTGGTTTATTGACAACCGATTTGATTGATAGTGCAGCACCACCACGTGTATCACCATCTAACTTAGTCAAGACAACCCCTGTAAAGTCTAAACGGTCATTGAAAGCTTTTGCCGTATTAACCGCATCTTGACCTGTCATAGAATCCACAACGAACAAAATCTCATGTGGTTGTGTTGCCGCCTTAACTGCAGTAATCTCATTCATCAACGCCTCGTCAATCGCTAAACGACCTGCCGTATCGATGATAACTACATTATGTCCATTGCGTTTTGCTTCTTCAACACCCGCAACAGCAATTGCAATCGGATCAGTAGACTCACGATTAACAAATACAGGTACGCCCACTTGTTGGCCTAAAACCTCTAATTGATCAATCGCCGCAGGACGATAAACGTCGCCTGCAACCAATAATGGTTTTTTACCTTTCTGCGTTTTCAAGAAGTTCGCTAACTTTCCAGTAAAGGTAGTTTTACCCGCACCGTTCAAACCAGCAATCAAGATAACCGTAGGATTCTTTGTAATCTCCAACTCTGTCACTGTACCGCCCATTAGTTCGGTCAGCTCATCGTTCATAATCTTGGTCAATAATTGACCAGGAGAAATACTCGTTAATACATTTTGTCCTAAAGCCTTGGTTTTAACATCATCGGTAAATGTTTTCGCAGTTTTATAATTCACATCGGCATCGAGTAATGCCTTGCGAATCTCTTTCATTGTTTCTGCTACGTTAATTTCCGTAATATTCCCTTGCCCTTTAAGTACTTTAAAGGCTCTGTCTAATTTATCCTGTAGATTTGAAAACATCTATAACTATCTAATTATCAATACTTTTAGTTATTTTTAGAATTCTTATAAAACTTTTATAAAACAAGCTTTTCGAATTCCAATACGCAAATATAACCCTTTGATTTAATATTTGACACTGATTAATAGCTTAATCGCTACCAATTATCGTTTGATTTGTAGGTTGCTATACTTTCTTCAAACTCTTTTATCAAACCTAGAAAACTGTTATTAACGATTGATACTGATTCGTCAAATACGGCAGTCCTTTTTTCTTTTGTCTTACCTTTCGATGAATTAGCTCTCTTTGCTAAATCAAACATAATTTCTTCTAAAGAATAATTTCGCTGATAAGCACTCAACGAATTGTCTTCGAATATATCATAAATCTTTACTCTACATCTGCCCTCTTTGTTTTCGAATTGCATTGTAAATGACTTCCGACCACCTACCGGCATGCCTGTCACGATTAGCGAATTTCTTGTCTTTGGATAATCAAGAATGGTATTCCCCTTGCAAATAATTAATCCTGTATTCTCATCTTCGGTTTGTATTACACTTTTCGCACTCTTAAAAGTATTTGCAATAAACCTTTTACAAGCAGCGTATAGTTCCGGTTTAGAGAGGTTTGGTGACTCGATTATTCGTTCGTAGACTATTTTGTCATTCACAATCGGTAAGTCTTGCCCTATCGTTAATAGAGGCATTAATAATATTAGGGCTATCAATATATTTTTCATTTGATAATTAGGTTAGAATTTATCTAATTTCTGGAATATTTGGTCTATATCCTACTATTTTGCGGTAAATAAATATTTGGAATACATCATCCATAGGAATTATGTAATCTTCATATTTAGGATTGTAAGAATGACATTTAATATACCCTAATTCGGTGTTGTGTTCTACGATCTGTTTAAAGACGTTGCCATCCCTTGATACTACCACGAACAGATTACCTCTAATCGGCAGTTTATCTCCGTTTTCTAGGACATGCTCTTTGACCAGTATCTCAACGCCAACGCCATCAGGAATTGAAATGTCGGTGCCGTCCGTCATGCTGTCCCCATTAACACGAACAACTAAATAATTCCCTCGTTCAAATTCCCTCGGAACTAAACGCTTTTTCGAGTCCGGTAATACATCCACATTGGATCCCCCAAGCATTCCGGCGCTCGCTGATAGGTCGACGTATTCAACCATCATATAATCTTCATAAGGTATTGGTGTAATTTCTTGTTTTGGTTTGGTAAAGTTTTTTTCTATTGCTTTATCAACAAGATGATCCCCTGTAAATTCATAAGCTTCTAACATAGGATCATTTACATCTGGCCAAATCTTATGCATATCCACATTGAACGCCTTAGATATCTTAATTCTGTTCTTTAGCATCAATGAATCCTTTTTAAACCATGCATATACAGTATCACGAGTTGTGTCTAGTTTCCTAGCAACTTCAGCAATACTTAATCCTGATTTTTCGACAATCTGTCGAAATTTTTCTCCTTGACTATCAGATGTTTGCATAAAAAATAGAGTAAAGTGTCTAATTTTTATTGCAAGTGTCGAAAAATAATTCGACATTTGAATCAGTGTATTAGACGTTATGTTTACTTTGACAATGCAAATATAACACTTTTCGACACTTTACTAAATTTTTAGACACCAGTAATTAAACAATTTGTAGAGAAATGATTACAAAAGACATTATCATGACAGGAATTCCTCGACATGCTGTCGAAAAAACGACACCAGTAAAAGAAAGGGCGAGGAGATTAGAAGTTGATCAATACACTAAAGTTGGTCGATCCAAGGGGTACGCTAAGAATATCAAGGAAGAGCTAGAAGGCTTATTTAAAGGACGTGCTTTTGTTGTATGGGAAGAAAGTGATGGAGCATATATCGGGAGGACTGCGTAATGAACCAACTAACCAAATTATTTTCCTATAACGGTAACGAGGTTACTTTCAGGAATTCAGAAGGGGTTGCTTATGTTAATGCAACTCAAATGGCTAAATCATTTGACAAAAGACCAACGGATTGGCTAAGATTTGAACAGGCGCAGAATTTTCTTAATGAATTATCCAAAGTGAGAAATCACACTTTGACTGAATTAGTGATAGTTAGCAAAGGTGGTTCAAATCCTGGCACATGGATGCATGAAGATGTAGCATTAGAATTTAGCCGATGGCTATCCCCCGCATTTTCGATTTGGTGTAATGACCGTATCAAAGAACTTCTTTCGGTAGGAATTACTGCTACACCTCAGACAATTGAAGACATGTTGTCAAATCCCGACATGATCATTGAAATGGCTACGAAATTGAAGCAGTTGCGACTTGAAAATCAGAAAAAAGATCATCAGTTAAAAGTCGCTGAGAAATATTTCAATCGAGTAAGACCTAAGGAGTTGTATTATGATGATGTTCTTTTTTCAACATCTCTTATTACTATCAATCAAATAGCTATGGAATTAGGGATGTCATCTATAAAACTGAATAAAATTCTTAAAGAAAAGGGCGTGCAATATAAGCAGGGCGATAAATGGCTTATATCATCTAAGTATAGAGATAAAGGATATTCAGGCACATCGACGTTTAAGTATATAAATTCTAAAGGCGAAAGTGCAACTAATATAGAAATGCGCTGGACAGAAAAAGGACGTGAGTTTATCCATTCATTATTCAAGAACTAAAATCTAAATAACATCTCAAAATCAATTAGTTACAAGTTTTAAAACGACTTGTTCAGGCGTGAGCCATGTTTAAAATTTCCCGATAAACTATAGGCAGTAAGGCTCGAAACCTTGATCGGGATCAACACAATAGTTCTTTATAAACCGTGCGCAGGTTTAAAGCGCCGACCAGCTGTTTGAAAGTATCAGCATTATACTTGGATCGAAGCAGACCCTCAAGTTTGAAATAGTACTACGGGCACAAATAAGCTGTATACACGTGTGTGCGTGTACTGATGATTCGGAAACGATGAAACAGCTAACTGAAAAATATACAGTCATGATACTAGAAGAAGATTACCCACTAGTAGAGAAGGTAGCCCTTTTCCTGGTGAACAAAACATTAGCTAAACCACAACTAACCTACAAAGAAGCTATCGAGCTTTACGGTCAAAGCCGGGTTAAAGATTGGATTTCAGCAAAACTACTGAAGCCTGTAAGTCAAAATGGCCGAGGGGCTAAGGTTTACTATTCACATAAAACAATTATCAAATTAAGCGAGCAGTCGAGGACAAACTTAAAAAAGCTTGCTTCCAATTCATAAACCTATGCACCAACAGAAAGAAACACTACATCCACTTTTAGAAAGATGGATTTCAGTAATGGTCGCTCTAGTAGGGCGACTTTGTTATTTAGGAGTAAATGATAAGGATAATTTAAGATTTGTTTTCAGGCAGTTCATACTTGGAATAGGCGTCTTTTTGATGATAATGATAGTCGCTTGTCTTCCTCTCTTATTTGTCTACTTACATGAATTAATTAACTCACCAAAATAATATTAAAATGGCTATTTACGCGACATCAGAACCCACAACCCCGAGAGAACTTATAGCAGAAGGCACATACATTGCTCGGTGCTATCAAATGATTCATATTGGAACAGTGAAAGAAACGATCCAAGGCGATGAAAAAACTCTAAACAAAGTACGTATAGGATGGGAACTTCCAACAGAATTAAAAGTATTTAAAGAGGAAAATGGCCCTCAGCCACTTGTTATCTCAAAAGAATACACTTTATCTCTGCATGAAAATGCACATCTACGAAAAGACTTGAAATCCTGGAGAAGCAAGGACTTTACCGAAGAAGAAGTAAAACAATTTGATATTTCGGTCTTAGTAGGTGTCCCTTGTTTACTAACAATCACTCATAAAAAAAGTACCAACGGCAAAGTATATGAAGAAATAGCGTCAATTTCAAATGTGGTTAAAGGAACAACAATACCTGAACCAATTAATACTCCTGTCACTTTAGAATATGACAATTGGAGCGAAGATACATTTAATAGTCTGCCTAACTTCATCAAGGAAAAGGTATCGCAGTCCTTGGAATACAATCACATGCGAAACTTAGAACGTGCAGATTATGACCAAACACAGGGATTTGAAAACGCACCGCCTGAAGATAACGACGGACTACCCTTTTAGAAATGGAGAAAGATAAAAAATTAATAATTCTCCCTGAACAATCACCTCTCCTTTCTCTAAATAAATCAACCATCCATCTTCTTGTAAGTGAAGTTTGCCACAGCATTAATGAAGGCAACGAAGATCCTGTCAAAGCACTTGTGATCGGAAAGAAATTAGACGAACTATCCAAGCAATATAATGAATCGGTTCGTCAATTGGTTTCTGGCAAAATTAAGCTGCAAAAAGGAGAATCACACCTTGCGTTTGATGTAGAAATAAAAGAAGAAGAAACTGGGGTTAAATACGACTATTCGATCTGTAATGATTCAGAATGGAATACAATTACTGAAAAAATAGAACCCCTACTTATCCAAAAGAAGAACAGGGAAGAATTTCTTAAAACTCTAAGGAAAGAGTTTATAGACGAAGACACAGGCGAAGTTATCCAGCCGCCTTTAAGAACTGGAAAATTAGGTTATAAACTTTCATTAAAAAAATAATTATGAGCAAAGTAAAAAAGATTACGGTATCTAATCTAAAAGCTATATCTAACCTTACAGCCGATTTTAACGGCTGCACAGCAATTATCACAGGAGGTAACAACAAAGGTAAATCCTCCTTTCTTAAATCGCTCCCTGACCGCTTAAAACAAGTTAAGCCAGATGTCATATTAAAAGATGGAGAGTCAGAAGGATTCGCTGAATGGGAATTGACTACAGGCGAGAAACTGATTTGGCAATTTGATAACAAAACCAAAGCAGGAGAAAAACTAATTTTCATCACAAAAGACAACATCAAAACTTCATTAACCCGTGAGCTGGCGGATCGTTATTTCCCTAAAGGATTTGATATTGATAAGTTCCTTAAAGAAGGCCCAAAAATTCAAAGAGAAATGTTGCAAAAGATTGTTGGGATTGACTTTGCAGATATCGACACTAGGTATAAGCAAGCCTACGAAAACAGGACTTTTGCCAACAAGCAGGTCGAAATCGAAAAACTAAAACTAATCGATATTGATGAGACATTACCCACAGAGCCTTCGGACTACTTAGAACTACAGAAGGAGCTTGCTGGCATCGACTCGCACAACGAAAAGTACACGTATGTCGAAAACGGCATGCAGGAGAAGCAAAGGCAAATTGATGCGCAAGAACAGGAATTGATCAGACTTCAAGGTCTTCTCGAGGAAGTAAAGCAGAAGATAAAAGAATTAAACGAAGATATCGACCGAGGTTTGAAATGGTTAGGTATTGAAGAAAACAAACCTAAGACGAAGGATGAAGCTGATAACATCGACCGTAAAATTCTTGACATCATCGAAACAAACTCGAAAATAGAAAAAAACAACAAAGCCAAGCTAATCAAAAAAGAATACGATAAGTATGTTAAGGAAGCAAAAGCCGCCGATGAGCTAGTGAAATCGATTGAAAAAGAAAAGCTGAATCTTATTAAGAAAGCAAAGCTACCTGACGGTTTCGGCTTCTCTGATGATGGCGTAACTTACTTGGGCCATTCGCTATCTAAAGAGCAGTTAAGCAGTTCAGCTATTTACATTGCAGCTCTAAAATTAGCAGCGCTCAATATTGGCGAGGTTAAGACGCTTCATTTCGACGCTTCATATCTTGACAAAAACTCACTTCAAGACATTGAAAAGTGGGCAGAAGAAAACGACCTTCAATTACTTATCGAGCGTCCTGACTTTGACGGAGGAGAAATAGAATATCATCTAATTAACGATGCTGTCGCCTAAGCTATTAAAGTACTACATGTGCACTATAGTTCCTATCGTCCAACAGTGTTTAATTGACATTGGTGTACCTCAATCAGAAGTATATCCAAAGGAAGTAGTGCATATGTATTTACGAGAACGATTTTGCCCAACACAAGAAACGTGGAGCAACGAAAAGGGAGAATATATAGTATCCCCCAAATCAGTCAACGAACTTAATAACACCCAATTTTTCCTGTTCAAAGAAGATATTCAACGATGGGCCATAGAGTTCCTCGGGGTTTATATACCTGATCCCAATGAGCAGGTTAAATCTTGGGTTATATTTCCAGAATAATGAAAAACATTTATAAAAACTGGCTTAGTGAAGAAGATTTTACTAAGCCCTTTCGTTTAGTAGCCCCTAAGTATTCCTTAGTAACGCTTCGATTCAGCGATGAACAAAAAGCTACAGAAGCCTTAAACGCTTGCAAGGACATGGGTATTCAAGGAATACTCTCAAAAGTAGATACTAACAAAGTAGTGACTAATATCATCGGCTATAGCCGAGAAATAAGAGCTAAGGCTTATTAAGGAGGTAGGAAATGGCAGAAGATAAAAAATCATTTCTCGCTTATGCCGATTGGAAGACTCAATTTAATCTACTATCAAATGAGGAAGCAGGGATTTTGATAAAACACATATTGTCTTATGTCAATGACGAGAACCCAACGCTACCCCAAGATGACAGAATTATACAGATTGCCTTTGAACCTATAAAGCTCCAACTTAAGAGAGATTTAAAAAAATACGAGTCTGCAAAACAAGATAAAGCTGTTAATGGAATCATAGGAAACTTGAAAAGATGGCATCTTGATCTATACGAAAAGTATATAAAGAAGGAAATTAGTTTAGAAGAAGCTGTAAAAATCGCCTCTACTCGCAAGGAATCGCCTACCGATAGTAGCCGATCGGCACCTATCGCAAACATCGCTGATACTGTTAATGATACTGTTAATGTAAATGATACTGTAACTGTTAATGATACTGATATTAATAATTTTTTAGGCGCTGACGCTGAAAAAAAAACAGTTGATAATTTATGTTTTAGGTCTTCTACACCACCAAAAGAAGAAAAAGAAAAAAGTTCCGCGCAAAAAGAAAAAGCTTTCGGGAAATCAGACTTCAAACAAGCCTTGCTTGACAGAGACGCAAACGAACAGCATGTAGACGATTGGTTAAAAGTTCGTACTGCTGCTAAAGCCTCGTTTACTCAAACATCCTTAAACAAATTATTAAACGAGTGTGACAGGAATAATTATCCGGTTGCGCGAGCAGTTCAGGCGTGCGCTGAATACAGTTGGCGCGGCTTTGAATATCAATGGATTTTAAACAAACAAAAGTATGCAGCAGGAAAACAATCAAATACAACAAATCAATCAAGACAGGAAAGAGTTGAGGAAGTTCGAGAGTTCAGATCCGATAATAGACAAGCTCTTGCCGATAGACTTTCGCAGTATATCACAAGTAATCCAGAGTAACCTACCATCTATAGCTAAAATTAGAAAACAAGACCCTGAAATTGCTCAAATGGTTGTTAAGGAACTAGTTTCAGATTTGGTTGAATTTCTGAACGTTGGAAAAATAATGAACAAGGAACAGATATCCCAAACATCGAGTTACATTCTTAAATATTTTCCTCACTTCAATTTAGGCGATTTAAAGCTCTTTTTTGACAAAATGAAGCTAGGACACTATGGTAAGTTTTACGATAGCGTAGACGGGCAATTAATACTGTCTAAGATGGAAGAATACTCGCAGGATAGAATGAACGAGTTTGAACAGCTACGATTAGCCAAACATAGGGAGGAAATCAAGGAAAACCCAATAGGCGAAGGATATCATCCGGATGTTATCGCAGCTATTAAAAAAGCTATAGGAGAAAAAAAGGTTCCAAAAATTGAAAAAGTAGAAAGAGTTATTACTCCATCGGAAATATTTACGCAAAAATGCATTCGACAATTCGACAATCTTTTTTCACGATATGGGATCACTAACATCTCTGGGAGATTTATAAAAATAGGAAATACAGTTTTCGACCTTAATAAATTTCTAGAAAGAAAATTTGCTAACACTAGTAGATAAACAATTTAATTATGTCAGATAAAACAACAATAGATAACATCCACGTAGTAGTCTACGGACATGAGATGTTAGATGAGGTAATCACTAGAGCAAGAAAAAATAACATCCCTTACGATAAGGAAATGTACTACGACTTTCATGCACATGGCCACGATCACTTAGTCCACCAACAAGGACAATTAACATTAGTAGAAGATCCAACGCCTAACCACTCAAAAGAAGGATCGCTAAATGATTTGTTTGAGCTTTACATATCAAGAGAGGAAGTGAAGGACAAATTCGCTGAACTTAAAGAAGCTCATAGTAATGGAGCGGTGATTGAGTCGATACCTAAAAATTGGATTGGTGATTGGACTAAAGCTACTAATCCTATATGGGATGGTGAAAACTATGAATACCGTATCAAACCCGAAGAAGATCTAAAACTCGGCGATAAAGTAATCGGCATCCGAACAGACTGCGCTATCGTAGGAGAAGTAACATCCGTGTCAAAGAAAAAATTTTGTGTCAATAACTTAGCGTTTTTGAAAGATCAAGTTTCTCCGCTTACTGATGTTCAGTATGATGATATTCGCTTTCTCATAAATGGTTTAAAGGGGCATGATTAGGATTGATATTAAGCCTTTATCAGTTAACGAAGCATGGCAAGGTTTTACTAAAATTTTTAGTATATTTGTTTATTAAAATAGATCGAAATGGCTGTAAAAATAAACTTAGAAAATCTCATAGGAGGTAAATACAACAACCTAACCATTATTAAAGAAGTTGATGCAATTTTCACTAAAGGAGGAAATAAAAAAAGAATGATTTCGTGTCTATGCAATTGTGGTGTTGAAAAAATATTAGTTATGTCAGAAGTTATTAATGGATATGTTAAAAGTTGCGGATGCTATTCTCGTGAGTTAGCTAAAGAAAACACTACTATTCGGAATACTAAGCATAAGATGTATGGAACATCAGAGTATAACACTTGGCAATCTATGAAGAAAAGATGTTTAAACCCGAACCATAAAGCTTATGATTATTATGGTGGTAGAGGAATAACCATCTGTGATTCTTGGAAAAACTCTTTTTCCAACTTCTATAATGACATGGGAAGTAAGCCTAATAAAGATTCTTCTTTAGACAGAATAAATAATGAAAAAGGATATTTTAAGGAAAATTGCAGATGGGCTTCAAAAAAAACACAGACTAGAAATCAAAGAAACAATAGATACCTTACAATCGATGGAGTAACCAAAACTATCGGTGAATGGGCTGAAATTAGTGGCATTAAATGGCAAACAATTCATCACAGAGCCTTCATATCAAACTGGGAAGATAAAGAGATATTAAAACCTGTTTAATGATAAAAATATGTATTAAACCCCTATCGGTCAATGAAGCTTTCCAAGGCAGGAAGTTCAAGACTCCAAAATACAAAGCATACGAAAAGCACACTCTCCTACTCCTCCCAAGTAAAATAACACTACCCCCACCACCTTACAGAATAGATTTTGAATTCGGATTATCCAGTTCCCTATCGGATTGGGATAACCCTATTAAACCTACACAGGACATTATCTGTAAGAAGTACGGTATTAATGACAAGCTTATTTCCGAGGGGAATGTAAAAAAGATCAAGGTCAAAAAAGGAGAAGAATATTTTAGGTTTAAAATTGATTCGGCATGATTAAGCGAAAGAAAAAGGTTTGCGAATCCTGCAAAGAAGAAAGGTACATATTCAGTAAGCATATGTGCCTTTTTTGTTTTAACAAAACTGTTGTCCAAAAGCGGAAAAATAAAGTAAAGAAGCCTATTCCAAAACGATCCAAAAAGGGAATAAAAGAAGATAGGATTTACTACCAACTTGCTAAGAAATTCAAAGAGGATAACCCCTACTGCAAAGCAAAATTAAATGGATGCACTCACTTGACTACCGATGTACATCACATGAAGTCCAGAGGAATAAACCTTAACAAGATTGAATATTGGCTACCGCTATGCAGGAACTGCCACAATAAGATAACAGAAGATTCAGCCTTCGCTATTCGCGAGGGTTTTTCTTTTAGTAGAAACAAGATTAATTAACCCAAAAACAGAAGTCCTTATGAGTACCGAATATAGACTATCCGATCACTTCGATACGGAGGAAATCGAATGTATAAAGCGTGACTACCCAAAGGAACGAGTAGAAGTCTGCAGCAATTGCCGATGGGTCATAAACTACGACAGAACCGAAGTAAGAGAAGTCTGCAAAGGGGACTTTCTCACACCTCCTACTTTCGAGGAATACTGCCCTTGCTGTTCTAAACCACTATATCACGATTTCGAAACTATTGAGGAATACGCAATAAGGACTTCTTAAACCCTAAAATCATGGCTGCACCAATTAAGAAAGAAATCATAAAAAAGTTAATGGAGATGCATTTTGACGGAGTTAGCAAAAAGGTTATTGCCACTACCCTGTCCGTTCATTTGGAGACGGTAAAGAGAGTCGTTAGGCGTGAGTTAAAACGAGCGTCGGATGGAGTCTTGACAAAACAAGAAACCTACGAGCAGATAGCTAACGACCGATTAACCATGTCATTAAGTGAAGTATCCGCAAAATATAAAATAGGAAAGCGTCAAATTTCAGAAGTAACAAAAGACCATCCGCTAAGACCTCGCTTTTTCAAGCCGAAGCCTATTAGAAGGCCGAAGGAACACAACAAAGAAGCAAAGAAGCCAAAGCTCAAGCCTAAGCCAACTAAAAAGAAAAAGGACGTTGTTGTAATCGATCAAAGCGTAATGCAAAAAGGTCATGTTAAGCTCCAAAAGAACGAGAAAATCCTTCCAAACCGAGTCCACAAGCCTAAGAAGTCCGTTCCAATGTTTGACAGTAAAAACACCGTGCTTTTCGTCGATATAGACGACTTAAGAAACCCTGAAGAGATCAGGTCTGAATGGAGAATTAAACAAGAATTATCACTTAAAAACCTTGCTGTCTAGCCCCTCAGCCGGCAGCATAAAGAAGGAGAGAAAGAATGGAAAGATTAACGATAAAGGAGGCCTTAGAGCAAGGCTATACACATTTTGCTTACGGACATCCAAGCAACGGATTTCAAAGCTTACATGAACTATCAGAACTTACGGATGATGATATTAAAGATAGTGAGTTATACCTAGCAGGGAAACACACTTTTAGACCATGTGGCTTAACAAATGAAGAACTAAAAGAACTCATTGCTGAGCATATTTGGGTAAATCACGAGGACAATACGGGAGATGATACAGATACGATATACGATGCTATTAAAGAAATTGATTTTCAAGATGTATCTGAACGCATAGAAAAAGTTTTAGACCAGTACAACTCATTCAGATACGTGACCGAGATACGCCTCGCTCTACCTATAGAGGGAAAGGAGGTGGAGGGATGATCAACGCATTCATATTACAACATAAACCATTCGTCCCTCAGATAGTAAAGAATCCAGAAGCAATACGCTATATAGTAGTCGATCTATTTTGCGGAGCTGGAGGTACAACAACTGGATTTGCAAAAGCAAAGGATAAAGATGGAAATCAAATCGCCATTGTTGCAGCTTGTGTCAACCATGATCACAAAGCAATCCGTAGTCACTGGGAAAACCATCCCGAAGTATACCACTTCGAGGAGGATATCAGAACGCTTCACCTCGATCCTTTAGTAGAAATTGTCAAAACATACAGAAAGCTTTACCCCAACGCAAAAGTAGTTCTTTGGGCTTCTTTGGAATGCACGAATTTCAGTAAGGCTAAAGGTGGTCAATCTCGGGATGCTGATTCGAGGACATTAGCAGACCACTTGGACAGATATGTTATTGCTCTAAATCCTGATTACATTCAGATTGAAAACGTGGTAGAGTTTATGTCATGGGGTCCGCTTAATGAACATGGAAAGCCATTGAGCATGAAATCGGGAATTGATTGGATGCGATGGAGAGAGCATATTAAATCATTCGGTTACCGTGATGATTGGCGAGAACTAAATTCAGCTGATTTTGGAGCTTACACTTCCCGAAATAGATTGTTTGGTTGCTTTACCAAGAATGGATTGCCTATTGTTTGGCCAGAGCCTACACATTCCAAAACAGGATCAAATAAAACCAATCTATTTGGAAGCGATTTGAAGAAATGGAATGCAGTTAAGGATCTATTGGATTTTGAGGATGAAGGCGAAAGTATTTTCGGACGCAAAAAACCATTGGTTGAGAACTCCCTCAAACGTATTTATGCAGGATTAATCAAAGAAGTGGCTGGAGGTAAAGCTTCTTTTGTAGTAAAATACAACTCTATGAACCAGCACGGAAAGGTTGCTGCTCAATCAATAGATAGTCCATTACCAACAATAGCCTGCCAGGGAAGACTAGCTTTGGCTCAGACCTCATTCATTACTAAGTACTTTTCAGGTAGACCAATGAATAAGATAGCATCAGTCAATAGTCCGTTAGCGACAATTACTACCGCTGCTAATCAAGCATTGGTAAATGTTGAACCATTTGTATTAACATCTTCCTATAAAGGTGTATCTAAGTCGGTTGATGAACCCGTACCAACAATTTTGGCAAGTCGAAAACATCACTACTTGATCAATCCTTGTTTCTTGACTAAATACTACGGTAACGAAAAAGGTTGTGAATCAATCAACGATCCATTGGATACCATCCCTACAAAGGATCGATTTTCTTTGGTTCAGGCTCATTGGCTAGATAAGCAGTATTCAGGCGAACATAATCATCAGTCAATCGATCAGCCAGCAGGCACAATTTTAACATCGGATAAGCATGCATTGATGACTGCAAAAGGGTTTATATACAATCCTTCACATGGTGGTCATACAATGCATATTGAGCAACCTTGCCCAACAATCATTGCACGTCAAGACAAAGCTCCACTATACTTTATCCAGTATTCAATCGATCAGTCAGTTAGAATTGAAATCTATCAAGATGATTCTGAAACCATGGTCAAGATCAAGGAATTTATGGCGATGTATGGGATATCAGATATCCGTATGAGAATGCTGAAAGTTTCAGAGTTGAAACTAATTCAGGGGTTTCCAGCGGATTACAAATTGTACGGAAATCAATCAGATCAAAAGAAATTTATTGGCAACAGTGTAGTTCCTCATGTAGTACGTGCTTGGGCTGAATGCCAAGGTGAGGTACTTTTAAAAATGGTAGCATAACATGACCATCCAAGAACAAGCAGATATGATAATAGCCTATCTCCAGGAGAATGGGTTATCAAATGAGCAGATGCTGGAAGTACTCTCCATAGCAAGGAAGAAACTCGAAGGCATTAAGGCAGAAGAGCGATTAAATAAACCGAATAAGCAGATTAAAATATTTGAGGGATGACCCCACTTATATACGCAGGACTAGAACGTCCATTTAGAATGGCTTTCACCAACAGATATCAAGACCCTATAGTCTACACTGTATGCGAACTGTTAAACGTCACACAGGAAGAAATAGCAAGCAAATCGAGACTTCGAAAGCTGTCAGTAGCTAGGTGCCTTATCTCCTATTTTCTAAGACGCAATACTTCAATGTCATTGCTTGAGATCGGTCAAATATTCGGCGGTCGCGATCATAGCACTGTAATCTATCAGATTAATCAGTATAAAGACTTGTACGCTACTGATAAGCATTTCAGAAGCTTAGCGGATAAGATACAATCTAGGTTAGCTAACCTTGACCAAAAACGGTCAAAATCCCGAGTATGACAGGTATAAGTCATAACATATATGTTGAAACATATGTTTAGGCATTTCCTCAATCTTGCAGAATTAGAGAGGAAGAATAAAAAAAAGGCTAGTAAATTACTAACCTTTTCCGCAACGATGCATAATATTTATTCAGCCTTGGAATTTAAGTTTGTATCAGCAATAGATGTTAACTTTTCGTCGCAAGTCTTTTCTTCATCTAAGGTAGACAAAAGTAATTTCAAAGCTTCCTTATGACCTAATACCTTTGCGAAAGCTGCCAAAGTACCATAAGTAGCAATTTCATAATGTTCGACCTTTTGCGACGCCGCTATAATTCCAGCGTCTCGTACAGAACCAACTTCGGTTTCTTCCATAATTCCTTCGCCTTCTTCTAATAAACCAGCCATTGCATCACATTTAACAGCTTCTGCTTTAACCCCAATTGATTCGAAGGCTTTTTCTAATCTAGCGACGTGTTCTTTCGTTTCGTTTAGATGGGATGCAATAGCTGATTTTAATTCTTTAGAAGATGCATTTTTTTCCATCTTAGGCAACGCTTTTACAAGCTCTTTCTCTGCCCAATAGATATCTTTCATTCCATCTTCGAATAAATCTTGTAAATCTTTAGCGGCATCAGCTTTTGCCTTTATTTTTGTTTCTGGTGTTTTGGTTTTCGTTGTAGTTGCCATAATGATTATATATATGTTTATATCTCTTTAGAACAGCAATAATTCAAAAATGTTTTAACGATTTTAATGTGAAGAGAATAAAAATTGAACATTTTACGTTTTAAGCTGTTATAAGAATACACTAAAAAATTAACTATGGATACTTTAGATTTAAAAGGTAGATGGAACGTTCTAAAAGGTAAAGTAAAGCAAGAATTTGCTGATTTAACAGACGACGATTTACTCTACGCCGAAGGTAAAGAAGACGAATTATATGGAAGGCTTCAGAAGAAGACCGGAAAAACTCGTGAAGAAGTTCAATCTTGGTTAAACGATTTAGATAAAGATGTTTAACTTATCAAACGGTTTACAAAAAAGCCTAACCACCTAGTTAGGCTTATTGCATAATATACCCCAACAAATCCCATGGATTATTGTTATAATTGAGAAAGGCATAAAATTATGTGCTATCACACTTCACATCCTGATGAAAAGGCTTTACGAAAAGAATTTAAATCGCTAGGTGTCCAATATAAGCGAGATGAAATTTTCCACGTATCGGGATTTGCTCGTCCATTCCTTCCTGTGACGCTAAATAGCTCCCCTGAAATTATCCGTGAGGCTCGATGGAAACTTATACCTTTTTGGGTGAAGAATGAAGCAGATGCCGCTAAATATGCCAATACTCTGAATGCAGAAAGCGAAAGCATATTCGAAAAGGCTAGCTATAAGAACTACATCACAAAGAACCGAGGATTGTTATACGTTAATGGATTCTATGAACCTCACAAAGTAAAGGGTGTGAAGGACACGGAAAATTACTATATCTACCATCCTGATAAGAAAATCTTTACTCTCGGTGTCGTTTATTCGGATTTTACCGACCAAGATACAGGCGAAACATATCCGACATTCTCCATTATTACAACTCCTGCAAATCCATTACTGGGAGAAATCCACAACGAAAAGAAAAGAATGCCTTTAATTATTGGAGAGAAAGATCGCGATGCATGGTTATTCGCTGACGGAAAAGACGAAATTACTGATCTTATGGTTCCCTACAATGGCGAACTAGGCTCACACCAAGTATACCGTGTCACTGGAGCGCGCGGCGAAGACACCAACCATCCTGATATTCAGAAAGCTATTTGATTTTAACGTTTTTACTCTCGACAATTTACTAATATTTTTAGTAAACTTGCAAAGATGAAACCATTGGAGATCCATTGTCGAAATAAAGTGATGTATGCGAAGATATCGGTGCGCGACCGTGGGTCTGGCCAACGCGATTATGTGTTGACCGGAAAGGATGGAATTTCGCTGTATGTATTTACCAAAGAGAAAGGTCATTGGAAATGTACGTTAGGTTATCTTGACGAGGATATTAAAGAAGCCGTTATCAACGCGCTGATTATCCGATTCGATAAAACAATCTGCGATATATTCTATTATAAAGGCGAACGCAAATTGGTTGAAGTGCGCGAGAAACAGGGTAATTTATGGCATATTTATGTTAACCTACATTATGTAGCGACGATTTCCTACGATAAATTTACCAAGAGATTCGAATACAATCTAGAAGATGAAACCGGAGTCGTTACTGACGATCACATCCGGAAGTATATTGGGAAGATTGGAACAGGCGAGATATCATGGTACAAGGGAGATAGGTGATAAAAAAGCCCCTTAGTTAGGGGCTAATTGATGTTAATCATGTCCTTCGGTCTTCACAATTTTATTGTAAATACCCAAAAGTAAAAACGGTGCTGCCCATTGGCCAATAAAAAGTGCGTCTTTATCATCTTTCCATCTACTACATTTTAGAGCAGCCGATACGCCCATTGCCAACAATGCGGCTCCCAAAAATACTACGGAAGGAATCTTTGCGGTTTGACTCTCAATAGTCTTGCTTACTTTGTCTTCGTTTGCTGTGTCTAGTGCCATGTTCTATAAAGTTAGTGTGTTGTATATGTTAGAACACACTGAATAAGAATGAGTTTTAAAAAAAATGAATTAAAGCTAAACAGATTGCAAACTTTTGAATATTTTGTTTGTAGTATCAGTTAATACACCCATTTTAAAACCTTGATGCTCGTAACATACAATGCTTATAGCTCCGCGATCGTGGAGCTTTTTTTCTGCGCTTACTTCTCGATCACATTGTTATTCACAAAAAAGCCCCTTGGTGAGGGGCTTTAGAAAATTAAACACTTAAACTATAGTTTGCTAATAGCGATTTAAAATAATTATTTGGGGTAGAATAATTATCAAACTATTGTCAAATTTGTTTGCGTCCACATTATACTGTGATTTTATCCAGCTTCTTATACTAAAATCAGCAAATAAAAAAGCGATTATAACTTTACATTATAATCGCGATCTCATTAATAACAAATGGAGTATGGTTATGCTATGCGTACGTTCGTTGCGTTAAGACCTTTTTGGCCTCTTTCAACATTGTAGGTAACGTGGTCATTTTCTCTAATATCGTCTCTTAATCCTGTACTGTGTACAAATAAATCATCTCCACCATCATTTGGTGTAATAAATCCAAATCCTTTTGTGTTGTTAAAGAATTTAATTTTTCCTTCTTGCATTGTGTTGTGTATTAAATAAAATATCTTGTTAGTGAGCAAACGCTCATATTTCTGGACAATTGAGTCCAAATAATCATTTATAAAATCAAAAGTTGAGGATAAGAGAAGGTTGCTATGACATGTCACAAAACATTTCTCGTCAAACATCATCTAGATGAAAACAAATTAGCAACTGAAAATGCGGAAACTAAAAAAGATGAGTGAACTGATCGGTTTCAGAAAGCGTCGGCAGGGCCTGATTATAACACAAAGATAATAAAATTTAATTAAGATCAAAATAATTTTTATTTCGACATTGCTTTTATCACTTTTATATGCGATTGGAAAGCAGCATAGAATGTGGGATATTCATTATACTTAACATTATATTCTAGGCAAGTCGCTTTAACAATTTCGTTAATTTTCGGATAGTGAATGTGACTGACCTTTGGAAACAAATGGTGCTCAACTTGAAAATTCAATCCCCCAAGCAACCAAGTTAACACCGGGCTATCGGTAGCAAAATTGGCCGTAGATTGCAATTGATGTATCATCCATTGTGCCTCAACACGTTCGTCAACCAGGGTTTTAAACTCAGTTTCGTCAACGACATGCGCTAGTTGAAATACGGTGGCCAAACAAATTCCGCAGACGATACTAGTTAAACATAAGCCTACAAGGGTTGGAATCCAGCCAACAAAGATGATGGGGATCACGACGAACAACGTGAAGTGAATAATTTTGCTAATCCAAAAAATTATTCTTTCATTGATTGGAAAGTTAAATTTTTCTGATGATATGCTCAACCTCTGTCTAAAATATTTTTCATAATCTTGATAAAAGATCCACGCCAAATATGAAATCGAATAAAGAAATATAAAATACAGATGTTGATATCTGTGATGTTCTTTTAGCGGTTGGTCATGGTGAATTCTCATGAATTTTATCTCAATATCGTGATCCTCACCATCGATATTGGTGTATGTATGATGCGCTATATTATGCTTCAACTTCCACAAAAAGATATTCCCGCCAAGCAAATTTAAAGAATAGGAAAGGATCGTATTTATTGCCTTATTCTCTGAAAACGAATTATGTCCAGCATCATGCATAATATTGAATCCAATAGCGGCTAAATTAACCCCTAATAGAAGGCATAACACAACACTGACTATCCAATGTGGTTGAACGAATATAAGAATTGAATAGATTAGGAATAAAGAAGAGAGAAGGATGATTGCCTTTACGATTAATAGTCCATTACCTGTTTTATTAATCGACTCTTCTTGGAAATAATTGTTGACCTTTTGTTTCAATGATTTCGAAAACAATGCATTGACATTGTTAAACTTTACTACGGTATTCATGTTTTACTATACTACTTTTATGCGTTAAGCGATTCACAATTAAATGAATGGCTTTAATGTTACTAATTTAAAAAATTAGTGTTGGAAAAAAAAGCAGAAGCATTACTTTCTCATTTTTTTTGAAAAGTTGTTAACCCATAACGCAATCGCAATACCGACGATCACAACGAACACCCCTCCGCCAATCCAAAACCAAAGCATGCCCTTAACAGTGGGCTTGCTTTCGCTCGCACTTTCCATAGATTCCTCACGCCTGTGCTGTTCTGCAGCAATGGCCACTTGCTTTTTAGTCGTGTCCTGCGTTCGCTCTTCACTTTGCTTACTATAGTCACGTTGTTCAGTTATACGTTCTTTGACTATTGTTTCCGTGCGTTCTGCAGGCTGATCGATAGATATGGTCAGTGTTTTATTAAGCGTGTCCAAGACAGCTTTAATCAATCCTACTGCGCTATCCATCGGAAGGACGTTCTCCCCAGGCTTAAGATCACCTCTTTTAATGGTAACACTTCCTTTTGATCCATCGCGAGTGGTAACCGTCGTTGTCTCGCGCTCGGTGACTACCGTTCCTTTGTCAATCTCCTGAGATTTAACCTCTCCTTTACTTGCGGATTGTTCTATCTGCTTGACCTCGACTTTAGCCCCTTCGGATACCTCCATTTTTGAGGACTGCTTGGTCTTACTTTTAAATATCCCGCATGATGCAAAGGCGCACATTACGCACGCCATTGCCACTATCTTAATCCTTCCCATCTAATGCTATTTTAAGCTTATTTAAAGAACTATTTAAACTATCTAATGACTTTACCAATAGCGGTTGCTCTGTGCGCTCTATCGGCTTACTTTGACTTAACGATGTCACTATTACCCACAATAGCACCATCAATAGGATAACTGCTTTTTTCATTTCATTCTCTCCTTTACGTAATTGAATGTTGAATCAGCATTTGCACTGATGGTATCTACCTTTTTTGCGATCGGCTCGATTTGGTCGGTAATCTCTTGTTTAGACTGCTTGCGCACCTCTTCGATAATCCGCTCGTAAAGTTTGGCTTCACGCTCCATCTGCTCGTCTTTCCCATCAGTTGTGTAATACAATACATACCAAAACACTGACACAACAACTAGCAAAGCATACGTAATTGGATGCTTTACTATTTGCATGAATGTTGGTTGCTGATTTTCTCTTTGCTCTGCCATTCTCTTACTTACTGAAATACAACTCTGCTTCTGCCTTTCTTCTGCGTGTCAGTCCGTTTAAAACCTTGCCGCCTGCTTTATTCCACTTTACAAACTCACTTGCGATAGTTGGATCGTTTGGGTTTGCATTCACCTTACGTAACAGCGTCGATTTGCTGAGATTCGCCCCGCCCAAATTGAAAGTGAAGCTTACTAGCGCGTCGAACTGATTTTGCGTCAGTGATTTTTTAACCAACCGTAGCACATCGCTCTCATATCCTTTCAAAATCTCCTGCAGCATACAGGTAGCCTGATGTTCAGTTAATGGTCTATCTTGCATGGTGACCTTGCGTCTATCCGGTAAGTAATATGTAAATCCGTATCCAATCGTCGGAATGCCTATTGGATCTTTGTACGGCTTTGAGTAGAATCCCTCGAAGCTTTTAATAAGCGCTATTCCCTTTTCTCCTGTTCTCATTCTCTTCCCCTTTTATTAAACCCCTACCGAGATAGGGGCGTCCATTAACGTTAAATTGGCGTTACGATACCTGATGTATCACCTTCTAATAAACATCTGCTATCATAGTATGTGTTCCGAACAGCTTCCGAACCGGAGGTTCTGATGCTATAGAAAGAATCATGTAGATAACAATTGAACAACCATGCCTTTCCGTCAGCATTTTGGAATGCGGCAGAGTTTTCTAAATAAGCTCCTCCTGCATCAACATCAAAGTTTAATGACATCGTCCCAGCGCCAACGTCCGCAACTGTACTTCCTCTAGACTTTCTAAACTTCCCTCCTATACGGATGATTTGAATTCCGTCATGGGCAGTAGTGCCATTAGCTGAGGTTTCCAATGGAGAAGTTTTTCCAGTGTCAAAAGACCAACCGTTTACCTCAACGACTTTCATGACTTCATATCCGACTTTCGTTGTGTGATAATTGAGTGCGTCGCGTTGCATATTCGCACCTCCACAATTTTGTGTGTAGCAGTATTTGAAATTATCGATTGCAATGCCGTTCCCTAACTTATTGCCATATGTGCTACAATTCTTCACGTATACTTTAGTACTGAACTGTGTCGTCGTATTGTTGGCTATATAGATAGCGGCTGTCGAACGTTGAACATAAGAGTCAATACCATCTAAGTAGATAAATGGAACTTCTGCATTTACAGCTATCTGAAATACTGGCACGCTCAATCCTAACTTTACATCTGCCGTAGGTGCATTTCCGTCAATAGTATTGATGTAAGCGTTAGTGCCATCTGTATAATAGCTTCCAACTGTTGATTTACACTCTGCCAATGTTGGTACGGATAAGTATTCGAAATATCCTTCCTGCTTCGATACAAAGCGTCTTAAATCATATACGTTCGACAATCCTGCTCTTGGAGCTTGGAATACATTTTCATCTGCCGACCATGTCAACACTGTAGCATCGTCTGCGGAGCTGATTAATGGGGAAGCTCCTTCATCGGCATGTATGATAAAAGGTGTAGTTCCTGTAATCGTAAGGTTTCCGACTCCTTTATCTCTGTTGTACCATCCCGACATCAATACTATTCTTCTTTTCCCTAACTCGATAGCTCTCGCTACAGTGTTCAACGCTTTCTCTCTGGTCGTTCCATCATTACCATTTGAACCATTTATTGGGTCAATATAACACGGAGCAATAGCGATGATTTGATCGATAACATTGTTAGTAATATCTGTCACCTCAGGAATTACTAATCCGTTACTCAATAAGAATAGGTTAAATGGTCTGAAAGTGAATTCAGCAGGATAATTTGCCTTTCTATTCCATCCTTGAGATACGCCGTTACCCCATTTGCCAGCGTATTTTGTGTATTGCAATCCTGTTGATCCGTCGACATAAGAAGTGCCTGTCTGCGCTAGCGATGGCGCACCATTTCCCGAAGCCCCTAATGTCATTATCGACTGTTCAATAGTTTTAATCTGTGTGGTTTCTATTTTACCCTTAATTGTTTCAGCCTTAACACTAGTATCAAGAACAAACTCATTCGAGTCAGATTCGTAAATCTTAAAGGTATTGTTGAATGGTGAAGTAGATGGATTCGCACCTACATTCGTTCCGCCGTCAACTTGTATAGCCATTTGATTTGCTGTGGCTAATGGTTGAAATGTGAAATCAGTAGGAAATCCTGTAGAAGGTTTGTTTCCTAAATATGTAGATCCATTCCAAAAGTGTACCCTATATAATATTGCCTGACTTGCCGAGATGCCAAACCCAAATATTTTGTAAAACTTACTCGGATTACTTGCCATCTTAGTTGTACCAATCCAATTTAACCCCCCTGCATTCTCTCCAGTAGTAGGATGATATTGTCCGGCAACTAAAGTAAATGGCAATTGATTGGCATTAGGTAGCGATGCTACAGAAGAAAAAGTGTCGTAAACAGCTTTCTGTGATGTGGCTTCTGTCCCGTCTTTTACTACTACATTAGCAATCGGTGTTACTGGCAAAGCCCCCATGTCTTTTAAAGACCAAGAAGAGCCGCTCCAATAAGCTTTCCAACGCTTTGTAATATCGGACTGTACTGCTCCGGATCCAAAGTTATACCATAAACCGCTAGCAACTTCCGCAGTACGCTGTTCTCCTGCTGGTCCGTTAGGTACTACTAATGCTGTACCCGAAGTTGTACCCCCTACTAACGGCTCTAGTTCAATGCCTGTAATAGCTAGATAATCTTTTGCTTGATTGAAGGTAGCTTGATAAGCTTCACCTGTTGACTCTTTCGAGATCATTAATTTGTCATTGCCCCCTATGCTTGTAGCTGGGCTCATTTCGCTTGGAAATTTAACTGTAGCCATTCTCTATACTCATTTAACTAATATCCCCCTGTTCAAAATAGGAGTAGATATACTCCTGCCGCTGCACTTCATTAGTTCTTATTTGAGCAAGCACACCTTCAAAGTGGCTTCTTAGGTAGTCTATTTTCCCCTCGACAAATACGAATCTTTTGCTGTTTAGATATTTGCCGATGGTTGCTGTAATGTATTTGCTGTTCTTCTCTTGTAAGTAGTCATCCTCTGGATTGACTAGTATTTTCTTTTCGCTCCTGCATCTTACTGCGTAGTGAGCAAATGGATTTATACGCTCCATGTCAAAGCCTATATTACTCAATATATCGTGTGCCTTACCGTATTGAAAAGTGAATTGTCTTAGTGAATGAAGCAATAAAGGTTGTCTCGACGAATCAGAATTTGTATACCAATTTTTTAATCTTTCGCCCGAAGCATTGTAATGTATACTTAACGAATCTTCACGATATGCATAGAAGTACCCGTTTTGGCCAAACGTTTGGTAATCCCCATAAAATGCTGTTTGTTGCTCTGTTGGGGTAGTAAATTTGCCTTCGGTAAGTTTTGTC
This sequence comes from Sphingobacteruim zhuxiongii, assembly GCF_009557615.1. Lineage (NCBI taxonomy): Bacteria > Pseudomonadati > Bacteroidota > Sphingobacteriia > Sphingobacteriales > Sphingobacteriaceae > Sphingobacterium > Sphingobacterium zhuxiongii. The sequence goes on along the minus strand of NZ_CP045652.1, from coordinate 735,570 downwards.
TGAAAAACTGTACCGATCGGATTTTGATTATCGTTTTTAAACGTTATAGTAAAATTCTTTAAAACGTTGTGAATCTCTGTTAAATCAGGATTGTAAGTATTTTTCTTGAACGCTGAATTTGGGTAGATTCTAACAAAAAACTTTGCTGTCTCGATATCGTACGATTGCTGAGATCCAGCGGCTATATTGATATCTAAGTTCCATTCTTGTTCAACAGCAATATTTAACGAATTAAATTTATCTTCAAAACCAAATGGATATACTGTAATTTGCCCACTAGAATTGATATCCGACACTAAAACAAACCGATTATCGCCTGTATAATTATTCTCGATATCGATACGGTTTTGAAGAGAGAAATAGTGCTTTACCCCTGGGATATTTCCTTCTTCAATCTCCATAAAAAGACCGATCATTATTGCTGTATTGGGCTTGCCAGTGCCTTTAACGTTAACCGTAAAGCTCGACTTCTTTTTATCTAACGTAACTACTTTAAATTTCGTTGATTCTAGAATGAATGAGTTACCGATCACCTTATCAGGTACCGGAGCAAAATTCGTTGTGTCGTTTGAAAGGACGGTGATATTACTTTCTTTGATCTTAACTTCACGAATATCATTAGGATAAGTTGAAGAGATAGAGCCGTTACCATTGTATGACGCTGGTATATCAAGCGTTGTTTCAGAGGTAGTTCCTGCTTTTGCTGTCCAATATTCTACACTAGATAATAGTTCATTATCGCTATCCAATGAATAGTTTAATGGGTATATCATATCTTGCCCATTGTCTAGCAATATGGTGTTCTTTGCTCCTGCCGGATGTGATATTTTTTCTGCACCAACATTTACGCTACTGAAGTAAACCTCAGGCATCGTCTCTCGACTAATACCTAATAGAGTTCCGTTCGTATCGTATTCAAATAATATCCCGTATCCTAATTCTAATTCGTACTTATTAACGATCCACCACTCCCCCTTGTACTGAGTAAGCAGGCAATTAAATTGAGCTAGTATCGATTTAAGTATAGTATAGCAGTCATGAAGTTCCTTTTTCTCAATGTCTTTATATAACCGCCATTCACTCACAAAAGCATGCTCTAATGGATTGACTTTTTCGTAGCCTTCGAAGTCAGCATCTGATGTTTCAGATGGAATTTCGTCGCTATAGATACCGCATATAACATTTATATTTAACTCTAAACCCGTTTCTTTTAAGCATAACCGAATGATATCTAGGTATGAAACCTTGTCTTCAATATCTTGTGTGATCTCATAATCAACGTGCTTTAACGCGCCAATTCTATCCGATGCCGTTAAATTTATAAGCGGATTTTCCTCAATTGCTACGTTAAAAAAGTCTGGATAAACAAACCCTATCCATTCAATTTCATTGTTGTAATAAAAAACACATCGTATCTCTGTTTCATCCGATGTTGAGAGGTCATCAATATTAAATTGCAAATCCTCGAAGAAGCCCATTTCTGCTGATGTCGCGCGAATACACCCGCCTTTCTTGCCTAAATCGTTCTGATAAGATAAAGTGAATGGATTTGCGCCAGCTTCAATTGAATTTTTATCTCTTTGATAATCGTATTCGCCGTCAATATTCGATACTACATATTTCCCTTCTAAATCCTGTAAGTACTGATTATCATTGACTACTATAAACTGTTCACCTACGTAATCCCATAGCTGTAATTCGACACGCAATGGTACCATATTGCGATTACAGTAACTTAGAATATATTTAGTGTTATACGACATTACGAAAGCTTTGATTTCTTCTGTTGTGAATAGTCGAAAGAACCAACCAAGTCACCGTTTTTAATTCTAAGAGTTACTTCTTGGCGATCGTTGTTGTAGTATGCCCCACGAGGCACGCTACTAGGTGAAGACGTTATATTACTCCCATAACTACCTGTATTTGTGCCATTAAAATTTGACGTCTGCCTGCCAACAGAAGCGGACGCGATTGATCCTAAGGCAACTAAAGCGGCTCCTGCAGCTATGGCCAACATTGGATTAAGCATCAATTTCTTTAATGCTAGACCGGCTACACCAAACGCAATCATTTGTTCACCAATAGATTTTGATAATCCAGCTAAGCCTTTGAGTAGCCCTTTGCCGATTCCCTCCATCCAGTTTCCTCCCTCTGCTATAGTATTACCAAGTGCTGACATCATGTCGGATATACCGTTGCCCACTAACGATTGAACATCTAGGACTATTCCTGCCATAGTTGAACGAACGCTATTTAGCTTTTCGTTTAGAACACTAACATCAGCATCGAATTTAATTTGCGCGGGGATAGTTATTGCGGAATTAGACAGTCCACTAAGACCGGATAATTGTAAATTCTTCGTAGTCCCTAGAAACCTTTCAGCTTGAGCGTTAAGTAACTCAAATTGTCGATTCTGTGTGGCCAATCCGAAAGCGTCAGCTTTTCTCGATGCATCCCCTATTTTCTGTATCTGCTTAAAGATGCCTTCATACTTAACACCGATTTCGAATACTTTTCTGTCATACTCACTTAGCGACGCACCTTTAATATCGTTCAGAAGATCCGCGTAGGATTTCCCGAGGTCTTTTGTAGCTTTTGCTTGTTTTTCAGTTAAAGCTATTGTGTTAGCTTGATTGGTAGCCGCAAAACCTTCTAGCTGGTTGATATCCTCTTGTAGTTTTGCTCTATCTAGCAAATTACCGGATACCTGTTTTAGAATGTCCGCTCGCTCACTGAATAAGTTATTTAATCTAGCTACATTCCCAGCTTCAACAGATTCGGAAACAGCACCGGCACTCTTTCCCGCGGTTGTTAAAGATTCTTGTCTTTGAATAGCGATGTCTAGAAGAGCTATTTCTTTTTGTAGACTTCTGTTGGTCTCGTCAATCGCTAACTGTTGGGATGCCTTTTCTCCTATTCGACCGTAAGCCGCTTGCGCTCGTGCAGTAGCTATGATAGATTTACTAACCTCGTCATATGCCGTTTTAGCCTTACCGAGCATAATCTGTTCTTGAGAGAACTTCCCGAATAATGCAGGATATTGATCAATCAAATCCTTAGCCGCTTTCTTTCTAGCTCCTGTACTTTGGGCTACATCTTGAGTAACTTTATACAGCGTACCTAGTTGAGCAACTTCCGCACCCGACTGTTGAGCAGCCTTGTACATCGTCGTACTTAAGTTGCTTAAACTATCGTTTAGCTCCTTAAATTTATCTGTACTTTCCTTAGTTGCTTTGTTTGCTTTTTGCTTCCATTGTTGGTAAAGAATAATTCCAGACGTAACAGCCGATAAACCTAAACTAAAGAGGTTAATAGGGCTTAATACTCCTGCGACAGCTCCTTTAAATATCTGGAAGTTACTAATAGACTTCCCTTGCTCTAGCGCCGCCTGACGAACGTTGTTAGCGTATGTTTTATAATTATCCGATAATTGGGTTAAGTTGTTGGAAATACCCATCATCCCGAAAGGAGCATCTTGGATAACCCTATTGAATTCCATAGCTACGGTACCAGCGCCTCTTTGAGCTTTGGAAACCTTATCAAGATCTTGCTTTGTTCTATTGGCAAAATTGCTAACATCTTTCCCCGCCTTATCTAAATTAGGAGTCCATTTATTGATGTCGGCTTCTATAGTTGCTACAAAACTCATTTCTTGCTATTCTTTTGTTTTAGATACTCTTCATACTCCTTTAGGTGGCTAGAACGTTTTTCATCACTTATCCGTGCGATTGCTTTCTTGTCCGTGTCCATCGGAAGGAACTTTTCTAAACCGTCCTTTGTAAACCACATCGGATTCGGTTTACTGTGTGGCGCTATTGCTGTCCTATAAGCAATAAACCTCGTTCTGTACCACGATTCCTTCTCTTTATGGTTTCTTTCTCGGTAGTAAGCGAACCGCTTAAGAGTAAACTCATACCAAGACATATTGTAAAAATCGTGTAGCCTTAATCCCAACTCTCCCACCGCGAAGGCTACACAATCTATTTCCCAATTTACTTGGATTTCATTGTCACTACTTTTTTTTTGCTACCGGATTCGCTTTCCTCGATATCGTCCTCGTTGAGGTTTTTAAGCGCATCAAGCACTTTTTCACCGAAGGCTGAAATAAGGAACGAGTCGCGTATTTTCATAGCTTCATCTTCGCTATACTTACCGATTTCATCAAGCGTATCGTACGCATCATCTAAACTCAACTCATTCAGAGAAAGAGATTTCTTTTGTGCACTGCATAAGCCCAAATGAAGTAATAGTGCCATGCTTTCAAACGGATTGGAAGCCATCTTGGTCAACACTCCGGCAAGATCGTAACCCCACCCTTGCTTAGCTAATTGCCCCATAACCCAACTTCCAAAATGAAGCTCGATTACCTTTTCGCTGTTTACATTAATCTTTAAAGTTTCCATGATTAAGGCGTGTGTGGGTCTACTTCTGTTGGATCGTTAGTGATTGTAAGGGTTGCGCTAAAAGTAGCGTCCTCACCTGCTTGGTAACTATCTGATACGTTTGATAAAAGTGCTTTAAAATAAATGAATCCTTCCGGCCCTCTGTTCAATCTGAAATCGTCACCAACTCCAGCAGTAACCTGCGCTCTTGCTAATGCTTTTAATTCACCTACGGTAACACCTGGAGTAACCCCACCTACTGCGGTAGTATCGATCACCTCTCCTTCGATTTGAACGCTTTCCGAAATAGATTGCGGACTTTGAATCGTTTTACCTGCATTACACATGTTCACCTTCTCTACGGTGTTCATTGTTAATTCATGAGAAGATGATGTTAAACAAACCACTGGCTTGTATGCGTCACCATCCCAATATGCGAGCGTACCTGTATCTCCTTTGATATATACTTCTCCTGCCATCTTCTTATTGATTTACTATGTTATTGTAAATGATTACTTTGCTAATTGCTGTTGTTCCGTTAGCTTCTTCAAATATGGTTCTGCTTAATTCTTTGTTTACTCGTTGAAATGAGTATCCGTTTGCGTTTATAAGCGCGTGGGTTTTACCTGTTGGCTTGATCTTCGTTTGAACGATGTTTGATACCTTCTCAGCGACTTTTTTACCGATCGATTGATTAGTAGGAAACTTCGTTACAATACGCAGTGTTAAAGAGCAGTTTTGACGGTAGTTACAGAAGTTCTGAACTCCTTCAATCTCTTGCTGATCTTGAATAACTACATAGGTAGAAGCCCATGTATTCAGCTTCGGGATTGTCTCATTTGGGTTGAAAAATTCATCAAATACAGGAATCTCTACACCATCAACAACCAAAGGCGTTAACGCTGTGAAATATGCCCTTCTTAATGCTTCTGACACGTCCATTATGATTTCCTTTTAACCTTTAGTATTTTATCCAATTCAACCCTAAATGCGTGCATCAATCGTAGATAGTTGTTGTACAAGTATGGGTGTCCTTGCATGATACCTTGGCCGTTGACATAAAATTTCATTGCTATGTCTCTAATTTCTTGTGGATATGGAGCTAATATTTCCTTTGCACTCAATCCTGTTCCAAATTCTATGTAAGCAGCTAAGTCATTTTCTCCCATTACTCCGACTTCAGCTTTAAACCCACTGTTAGTAAACTTTTTATCAATATGTATGAAGTTTAAATTCTCAAGACCTTCATCCAATATGTAATCCCTGTCACTACTTGCTTTATCCAAGTCCCGAATAGCATCAATTTCCAACTGAGATGCAAACTCCGCGATTAGGTCTTTGACTTTTTTCAAAACATCCTTCCGGTACTTCTCTAAATCCCTTCCAACCGTATTGATAATTGCCCCCTTAGCCATTGTTTCCCCTCACTATATCAAAGATCCATTCCTTTTGAAGCCTTACACTTTCAACTCGTGGTGTTGTGCTTATCTTAAAGATTTCACCTCTCCACTTCACGTCCTTCCCTACTACCGGATTAAAACCACTCCTAACAATCATCCTAACTCGATATGTTTCGGGAAGTAACAACTGCGCTTGCTCTAAATCCGAGGATTGTTGGAGCTGATTGATTTGCGCGAAGGTTGTCAGCTCGACGATCTCGACAGGATTGTAACCTCCTGCTCCGTCGGGCTCTTTCCCCCAGGTTACAAACTGAATCTTTTGATCGTACTTTCCGAGCTTCATTAGAATATTGGTCTTTTAGAGTATTGACGGAAGATGAAAATAGAAGCGTTTACAGCTTCTTTCTGCCCTTCCTCGTCGTTATCCTGTCTACAATCGAAACTCGTTGCTACACGCGTTAAAATCGCTACCTTGATAGAGCTATTAGGCTCTTCATAGTTTTCATCTAATGGATTTGAGAAGTTACGCCCTGAGATGTTCTCTGCGTCAGCTTTAGCCGCTTGCAGATACATGTCTAGGATCATATCAAAATCATCAATTCCCGTAAGGTTCATGTGCGCTTTAACTTCTTCGAGAGTAGGGAATGCCATTGTTAGCAGGTTTTACAGAGTTCAGACTTCGTGGTTTTTAACTTTTGTTTTGTTTGCTTTACCGCTTGTTTCGGCTCCGCTTCGGTCACATATTCGGCTACACCAGTGCGTACAAGATAATTAGCTCTACCCTCGGTAAATTCTCCCTCGTCGCCCTTCTTAATGCCATTTACGTGATCCTTTAAAAACTTGATTCTGCTCATTTCTTCGTGTGTAAAAGAAAGGGCGGGTTACCCCACCCTAACTAAATTCAACTAACCTATTATATGAACTAATTAAACAGCCTTTATTATGGTGTAGGCACTACTAAAGGCCCTTTAACCAATGCGTTGTTGTTGAAGATTGCCAGTGTTGCACGACCTTCAATACGGAACATGATTTTGTTACGTTTTGCCAAAGCAGCATCTTCGAACATTCTCAATTCTGGAGCCATACGAGTTACGTATGCTAACGCGTTTCGATCGAACGTTAAGAAATCAGTTGCAGGCAATCCAGTTGTAGTAACTACATCTAATCCGCCAACAGATAATTTACCGTTACTGAATGCTACTGATCCATTAGGTAAATCATACTCACCCGAACCAGTTGCTTTGTTTAAGCCTAAGCTAACAGCTGCGCGAGGATTAAGGATTGTATGAGTAGGATTATAGAATTCGTGAGTAGTCTCAACGATCTGCCCCCATCCTGCATCAATCACACGGTCAACAGCGTTTGTAAACGTTCCATTATAAGCAGTGGCTGCAGTCAACATACCCGTAACAGGGTTTGTGTCAGTAGAACCGTTTAAGATGAAATTGTTTTCCGCTGTCTTGTATGAAATAAGCAACTTAGATTGTAAGTACGACTGTAACCATGCGATATCATCCAACATTTCACGCTCGATGATAACATAACCTGCGATCCATTTGAAAAAAGCCGATTGGCTTGTCAAATCGTAATCAACCTGCGGTTTGTCAACAGCTGGATTAGTCCATAAACCTACTGCACCCTCACCGCCATTTTCTTTTGGATAAAGGATTGAGTTACCTGTAGAACTACCGCCAGGGATAATATCAGATAACCAAACACGGTTTTGAGGAACAGTGACCAATCCTGTTCTCACATCCTGTACGAATGGAGTAGCATTAGGGAAGTTGTTAGCGATTGACATATCACCAACTGCTTTCATAGCGATGGTCAATTCTGGACTACCCTTTTTAAAGTTTTGGATAGCTTCTTTGTTTTCCTCGATAGCTTCCGCTAAATATTCGTTGAACGATTTATTTACTTTCTCCACTGGTTCAATCTGTGACGCTTTCTTGATTTGTGACGACAATGTGTCGAAACGTTTATTATCTTCTACTGTTTTAGCGTCCAAAGCCTTTTTTACAGCTTCTTCTGCTGATTTTTCAGCATCTTCTTTGGTTACGAAACCTTTGTCCTTTAAGGACTTTTCTACGGCTTGATTTGCTTTTTCTTCGGCCGTTTTCTCTGCGGCATCCTTTGCAATCTTTTCGATATTCTCCTGAGCCGCTTTTTTTACTTCTTCTTCCGTTAATTCTGCCATGATCTTATGGTAAAAAATTTGAATAAATTGATTTTATAATACTAGTCGGCTCTGATTGTGGAGTGGTTTCGATTGCGCTATCGCTCGGCTCCTGATTTTCGAGTGACATTTTCAAAAACTGTTCTAATGATTTCAGCACGTTATCACTGAATTTGTGATTATCGTATGCTTTGGTGATGATATTCCAGAATGATTCTTGGGTTATTTCCTCTTGATCTTGGATAGACTTCACAATTTGCACCATGGAGCCTTGATTAGCCTGTTCTTTAGTCAGAACGGAAACTTCATCAAGTTTATACTCCATGACCTCTGCTCTTTGCTTAGGATTACGCTTTACGACGTAACCCCCAATCGAAAAACCGCTTTCAAATCCATTCTCAACCAAAAACTTAGATTCAAAATAAGTATCCCTACCCAACGCGGTGTCCATTAACATCTTAGCAGTTAAATGAAGTCCTACTGAATCATAAGGATTAAGCTCTTTTGGAACTCCTACCAATAAATTATTGTCGTGGTTTTTATAGATTTTGATTTTAGCTTTTCTTTCGGAAACTGTTTTCACAAAAGATGCAGGATTTGAGATATCCCCTACTAAATCCTTAATGGAATAAATATTGGCATAACCAATCAGGAACCCTGTTTGGTCATCCATATCCTTGAAAGGAACAGAAGCATTCTTGTATACTAACTCACTCATTTCTGCTAACGATATTAGCAAAGCTAAAATAGATTTAGCATATTACCAAATTTATTAGCAAAGTTTTAGCATAATTTTAGCTAAATTTTAGCAAACGCTATTTAGCTGAGTTCAAACGGCGTGCGTAACTCTCCGAAACGTAGACTACACAGCACGAACATTGTACGTTTTGAATAGCCCCGCCTGCTGGATCATGAGGTCGTGACATTTCATCAATGCCCCCCGTTTTAGGGTTTCTTACTTGGAATTTGTCAGATTTCGGTATCGCTTTGCCGTTATCTTGCTCCTCGTGAAAGGTTCTCGGTTCCTTTGCATAGCGATGAATCCATACCTTATACAGATTCTCCCCTGTTTCCCTTTCCCAATCTTCAGAGCTTCTATCTTTGGCAATGTTGGCTGCTTCTGCTATTTCGGTACGGGCGATCATTATAGAACGGTAAACATTGAACTGTCCGACACGCTCTCTTAGGAACTGTGCTATCTGTTCGGTTTCCAGACCTAAGTTAAAACCGATGGCTATTGTTTCCTGTATCTTCTTTCGTGTAGTGTCATTGATACCGGTTACCCTTCCTGCCATTGAGGATAAGATATAATTGGTCATGAAGTCCAACCAGGTGTTTAAGAAGAATTCGTTTGCTTTTGTTTTGAATGATGTTAGGGCATCATACTGACTGTTGGCGAGGTCTACCCCTACCTCTTTGTAAAGATTTGATAGTACATCGTTCATGGTTACATCTAAGAAGATAGCCCCTGATTCAAGGTTTCGGATTGCTTCATCAAGTTGGTGGTTAAGGACACGTAGGATCGCTTTGGCGTACTTCTTCTCGTATGCCTTTAGCTTTCTGTCCTCTGCTCTTGCGTATCTTCTTAGTTGTAGTTTTGGGTTCATATTAAATCCCAGAAATTATCATTTAAAATCCTCTGAATATCTGGTTCAATTTCTTTGGTGTTTAATTTACCTCTATTTTGAACCCTTCTGAATCTTCTCTTTTCCTTGCCGAGTAGTCCAATACCAATTGAGTTTTGAAAAACAACTTTCAATGCATTAATCATAACTTATCGTCATTTAATGTTAATCCCATATCAAATTCATTCAAAGGAACTTTACCCGATGCTATGAATACCTGATTGGCTGCATCGCTGTCCTCGATTTCTCCCCATCCTTCCAATACTCTCATTTCATTGATAGATAGGATTTCGCTCAATGCTCTCCTTTCCTCTAAATCAAGTTTCAATTCATCGTAGACACTCGTATCATAATCCAATACATAGTTCTTTTTATCAGCACGTTTAAACGGCTCTGTAAGCCATCTGTTAAGTCCTTCTTCCTCTTTGTTCAGATATGGAATGATAACCTCGTTAACGAATCTTTCCTTTGCTTCCTTCATGTTCTGATAGGTAGGGTTAGGATCGAACAGTACCGGAGGAACTCCCCAAAGGTCGCATAGCTTTACATTGGAGTACTTAAGACCATCAACGATAGCTAATGCCTGTGGGCTTAGACCGATGGCACTGTATTGTAGTGGCATGTTAGCATACACTACTTTGTTTTTATTTTCTGAACCGTGAACTTTCTTCTCAATAGCTTCATCAATCTGTTGAGCTTGTGTCGCTGTTGGCCATAACTTTGGATCATTGACATTAGGGGAAACAATACCTTTAGCTCCTTCGTTGATTGTACTATTTAACCACGCTTTTACTGCTGTATCATCTAATTGGAGATACTTCTGTCCTGCCTGTAGTGGTGACATTCCCCTAAGTTGGCTACCCATCGAATCAAATTCGGGATTTGCCATCTTCAATTGGAAAACGTCCTTAGCATCCAATTTGCGAATCTGACCATTCAAAAGGTTCAGCTTCCATCCTGTGATGGGATCGTTTATCGTTCCACCGAATACCGGTTCCATAAGGTTAGCCGGACACACGTGGATGGACAATGCGATGTCGCTATCGTCTGCCGTTTCCCGATACAGGAACGCTTCACCCTGCACAAAGTAGAATATGCGGAACAGTTCGATAAGCTCATTCCAGGACTGATGTTCGTTAGGTTGCTCGATCAGCTTTGAAAAGTTGTTGTTGTCATTGACAAAATCGAGTGCCTTAGTTCGATAGATGTTGTATTTAGCGTGTTCAACCTTATCCACCGACTTCTTACAGCTTTTGTACCTTAAGCTTTTCTTGTCCTCTTTTTCCTCGTATAGGTAAAGTGGAGCGAACGAGAGCTTATCCACAATCTTTTTGACGATTGAGTAAACCTCTGCATTGGATTTGTACCCTTTTAGAATAAAGTCCTCCCTGCAGTAGTTGTAAAATACAACATCCTTGAAGTTGATAAGGTTACCGTATAGGATAGCATTTAACTGGTTCTCGTATTCCCTCTTTTGGGGATTGAAACCTAATGCCTTATTGACGTATTGCCCGAAACTAGCCATTTGATTGCTTTAAATTGATTAATACCATAAATACTGCTGTTAGGGTTAAATAGGTTATTCTAGCAAGGATAGACCAATCAAATATGTTAAGATCGACCAATACAAACGAATGAAGCCCATAGCTAACCAAAGCCATGAGCAACAATCTTAATCCAAATACTATCACTTTATCTTTATCGAACATAAAACTCGAATTTAAATCTATACTCAAACCACATTCTCATCATTATCATATCTGCGTAGTCAGGTGATCTACCCAACAGTTCTTTTACTTCATCCTTTGGTAATACCTGCTTCTTGCCATCCTTATCCATATTATGCTGCTTGACTTGCTCTAGTTCCTGCGTTATAATATCACGAGTACCACTATCACACTCAATGTAAAGACCTGAATCGTTTATGAGCTTGGCTAAAGCATAATACATTTGGCTCTTAAGGTTCATGTAGTTTTCTGGTTGCTTAGTTTCCGGATTGTCTAATGGCCTACTATTATTCACAAAGCCATTACACCCGAGGATATCAACCACGCCGCCGCCTACACCATCATCATCCACAACAATATTTGACATCGGAACAGAATAGTACTCTGCAAGCTCCTGTATCTTCATCGCGGCTTCGGTAACCTTGTTCTTGTCGAACTCAACAATACGGACAAGCCTAAACTCATCCCAACAACCTATAACAGTTTTGTCACGCCCAAAACGGGCAATATCAGCCGTTATAAATCTCTCCCCACCTTTGACAAACTTATTTGTGAAGACATCCTGTAGCTTTCTAAAATCTATCAATGCCGCTGGATCATCGTCATACTCCCAATTACCATAGTAAAGCCTTTGCTTACTGTTTTCGTCAAGCTGTCTAAGCGATTCTAAGTAACTTTCCGGTAAGTGTGGGTTATCCGTTGGTAGCGCTTGAATAAACTTTCTGTATGGCTTTAATTCCTTCTTTCTGAATGGATGATAGAATTGAGAATAAGTCCAATTTTTAGCAGGGTTACAGCTCCCAAGCATTTTAGGTATTAGACCGAACTCCTTTAGCTTATATCGAATACGCGACTTAACGATTTGCCATGCTTTAAAAACGATCTGATTGCATTCGTCAATGAAAGCCCCAGTTATCTCCAGTGATCCTAAGCTATCAAAGTTTGGATCCGACGGATACAGGAATAAGTCCTTAAGAATTATTTCAGAACCGTTTGTGTGGGTAATTACTCCAGACTGTTGATTGTAATGGAACTGATCTGAAACTCCTAATTGTGCGCAGATATCAAAGAACGTATTTAAGGTTGTTTCCTTTAGTGTTTTGAGCTTAGAACGCCCCATAAGCCACCGTGACTTAGGGTATTTTTGGCAATTCTGTATAAGCCACATACAACCAAATGCAGATTTACCACCTCCAGCCGCACCGCCATATAAGACCTCCTTCGTAACTTCATCGTTGAGGTAGTAAACTGCATTCTCCTGCTTTGGTAAAAGCTTTATCATTCATCCTCCTGTGGTTTTACTCCACTACCGAGGTTTATTATCGTTGTAGAGACTTTCTCCCCATCGCTAGTAACATCAATCTTATCACCGTACTTCTTAGGCTGCATCTTCCCTAACATCCATTTACGAGCATCTACTCTCAACCTGTCCCTTTGGATAACATCGTGGTTAACTCTTGGATTACCGTTGTCATCGATACCCATGTCGTGATCTTCGCAATCAACGATATCAATTATTTCCTCGAAGATGTTTTCTGCTCTGGTCTCGCGCGCGCTCGCGTATTGGTTACTGTAATCAAAGTGATTAATCCACTTTAAAACTGTTGTATGGTCTAAGCTATCTAATTTGAAATGCCCTAAAGCAATACGGGTTGCTTTCCGTAGAGAAACGCTAGACAAAGCTATTTCCTCAAGCACGTATTCTAGTACCTGTTTCTTTTCTTCGTCTGATAATTCTCTTGGATTTGCCACTTGCTAAAATTTTGCTAAAAATAATAACAAAACTAAGCTAAAAATATTTAGCTACCAAACAAATGCTAAAAATCATAGCAAAAAGAAAGCCCCAACCAATTAAGGAAGGGGCTTGAAATATTGTTAAAACAAAAATCATTTGTATTTTATCCTATCTATTATTTACTTTGTAAGACATTTCATAAGTAAATGATAAGCGTCCTTAATCAATATAGCAGATATCAGCGCGGTCTATCAATGGAAGACTTATTCCCAAAAAGGGAGGATAACACTTGCGCGTGTGGTTGCGGCAACCTACTATATGGTCGTAAGAGAAAGTGGTACTCTCAAACATGCATGCATAATTCTCTTACACAATTCCAAATTATCAAGGGCGACACTTCAGTAATAAGAGAAGAGCTATTTAAGTTAGATGGGGGATTTTGTCGATCGTGTGGCGTATACGATGAAAAATGGCAAGCAGACCATATACTCTCAGTATCGGAGGGTGGTGCTGCCTGCTCATTAGACAATTTTCAAACCTTATGTTCTTGTTGCCATAAAGAAAAAACAAAAGCGTTAAATAGAATCCCAAATAGCAGCGATGTTTTTGCAAGCGGCCTCAATCTCAGCAAATTTCCGCTTAGTCCCTTTGGGACAAACTATAACACTTTCAGTAAACACGTCAAACGACGCACAGTGATCATTGCTTAGTGTAAAACCCGCTGGCGGCTGCATATATTTTAAGCCGTAATTGTAAAGGGTATTTGCTACGTATTCACCCGACCCATCAGTTAAACTATAACTTTTAGACAAGTGAATTTTTAGTAGTCCAAAGTGTTGCTTCGTTTTCACCCTATTTTTTACTACTAGGTCTGGGAAAACGCTCACTTCAACCCCGTGAATTATAAACTTGTCATTGTCACCAGTGTACTCCTCAAACTCCCATCCCTCGAAGTTGTCTTCCAAAAACAAATAAGCAGCCACATAATTTAATGCTTCTATTTCTGAGTTAGCTAATTTCTTTTGATGATCTCCCGTTGGATTTGAACTCTTAATATCGTTAATAGAATCAAATAATACCTGGGTATTGAAAGAACTCTTAAAGTATTCTTTAATGGTCTCCCTTGACGTTTGGTAATACGTAGATGCAAATACGTGTTTGCTTGGGTATTTCAGCTGTTTCAGGATTGCTCGTTGTCTAGCCGGATTGGCAATAATAAATTCCGCCAATTTATTGACGCTCATGTTGGGCTGTTTCCCTTTCATAATCTTTGTTTTTTGGTTTGTATTGCTAATATATTAAAAAATCCCCTACCGAGCGATAGAGGATTCTTACTAACCAATTATAAACCTAAATTATGAAAAGACAAATTAAATAAGGGAGATCCGCACCTATCCTATTATCTCCCTTATATGGATATACTTAAATATGCGATAACTCAAATTTACTAATATTTTTAGTAATTACAATTATTAACGATCTATTTGCCCAAATAATTTAGATGGTGGAATGACTTTAAGCTAAGGTCGGTTATTTTCTTATGTGAGTAATATATTTTGCTGTTCTTCCCATTTTGGCTTTGTGGTTTTAAAAGCCCGGCTTTTATCCATTTGTTTACTCTTTGATCTCCATAAAGACGCTCGGCTTCAAGTTTTGATAATTGCGGCTTAGAAAGTGTTTTATCTACTTTATCCATTGCTATGATGGTTGTAACTAGATGTTTTAGCTCATCGAGAGTTAATGTTATGTTGTAGTTTTCCATGTTAAAGTTTTTAATTGGTTTCCAGAGTGATTAAATCTTCATTTACTTTATTGATAACGGCTTGTTGAGCTTCATCTATTTTTCTCCAGTGATTATGTAAATACCCTGATGTCTCGGAGAACTCCGGGCGTTTATGATTCATTGCTCTAGATATGTAGTCGTCCTGAATATCACATTGGTCGCTAGCAATATTGGAAAACATATATCTCGCGGTATAGGGCACAATATGGACCGATAGCTTTAAGTCTCTTTCTAGATACCCCACTTCGAGCGATATGCGATCGTAATATTTAACCTTCTTTTTATAGATATTCTTATACCAAACGAACTCTTTGAGGTAGAACACTACTTCCGGCAATAATTTGATAGAGATAAATGCAAAGTCATCCCGTTTGTTTCGGGTTTTTCGTCGCTCGTATTCCGCGCGAACGCCATTTTTAAGCCATTTCTCGCAGTTGTCGAATATATCAGCATAGTTTGCCCCACACATGTAAAGAGACAACATAAAAAAACTTCTTCCAGCACCGATATTCTCGCCTTGATAGTCTCGAATCATTCGGACTTCTTCCAGACTAATCAAAGGCCGTTTCTTTCTTCGTTCTTTACTAGGCTTGACGCTATCAAACGGATTATACAATAACGGCATGTAGTCGCGATCAGGATCGTTTACAGATGTCATCAAATCATTGTACACCTTGCTCACCCTAGAATGATAAAGTCTAGCTGTATCAATTCTAAGCGGCGACTCTTGATTATCGATCATCCAATTATACCACGACTTTACAGATTTTGTGGTAAGTTGTTTAAGTAAGATTTCTTCCCCAAAATATTCTTTAAGTTTTTTTATTGCTGTTTCGTAGCCCGATATTGTATTCCCTTCTCTCTTATCAGATTTAAGATTAAATGACGAAATTCGATCACTGTAAAATTTGCAAAAATCAATAGTTTCTTTTATCGTAGCTCGCCTGTCTTCCTGGTCTCCGAACTCTACAATTCTTTTGACCTCGTCTATCTCTAACCTTTCTATATTAGATATCCCATCCAATCGCGACTTATAGAGCTTGTAGTCGTCGGAAAGATAGGATAATATGAAATCTAAAGGCACCTCACCATTAACAAGCTCGTCACGATCTATATACTTTTTAGAGTTTATTAGACGATGCTTTCTTTTATGAGTAATTCGGAAATTGACAAGTATAGATCTCTGACTTGTATTGTGTGCTATTATTTTTAGCGTAGCCATGATTTTTTATAAAACATTTATAAAACAATTATAATAATACTAAATTACTTAGCAAAATAGTTTTATTAAAAATATGGGCTTATTTGCTTTTAAGGTTGGTTTATATTGATTTCCAGACTGTTACAAACGATATATTTTATTTATCCTGTAGATTTGAAAACATCGTTTAATCTCTTGAAATCCTGTTGCTAATTGTGCAAATGTACGAAATCCTATTGAAAGGGAATCTATTCCCCATAAAAAATGGGGTGAAAGCAAATTCACCCCATCGGTAATATCTTTGAACCGCTTAGTCTCTTCTTCCGAAAAGAATCGAAGCGTAATATAGTAACGTTACTAAGGCTGATAAAGCGGCTACAACGTAGGTCATCGCTGCCCATTTCAACGCGTCTTTTGCCCCATCATGTTCAGCAGTGCTATGTGTCACACCAGAACGATCTAACCAAGCAAGTGCTCTTGCCGATGCATCAAACTCCACAGGCAAAGTAATGAAACTAAATAAGGTCGTTAAGAAAAGTGCACCAACACCAACGGCTAAAACAATGTAACTACCCGAAAAAGCCATCATCATCACACCGATTAATAAAACCCACGACGTTAAACGGGATGCCACACTAACGATAGGCACCATGGCAGATCTAAATTGCAACCAGCTATATGCTGTAGCATGTTGAACCGCGTGACCACATTCGTGAGCCGAAACAGCGGCTGCTGCCACAGAACGTCCATGATAAACTTCAGGGCTTAAGTTAACTGTACGATTAGCAGGGTTGTAATGGTCTGTTAATTGACCTTCAACCGAAATAATCTGTACATCATTAATGCCATTATCATTCAACATCTTTTGCGCAATCTCCGCACCAGATAAACCTGAAGATAAAGGCATCTCCGAATACTTCTTAAACTTACTCTTGAAACGGAACTGAACTATCCAGCTCACTAACATAATTCCAATAAAAATAATCCAGTACATCTATTGTATTTCTTTTAATTTTCTAATTTATTAATACTCATCAAATCTAATTCCAAACCCGACTTTCCTCAAATAAACTAAATAAAAACGACAAAATGACAGAAAAAGTGCGCTTCGTTACTATTTAGCATGAAGTAATTCTATTAGTGAAACAATCTAGGGATAGGTATGTTTGGTATTGCTGATACGTTAATGACCGATAAAAAACATGCGTGCTACGATTAAAAAAACAAGAGCCACCTTTAAAGGCGGCTCTTGTTTTTTTTGATATCCCTTTTATCCAATTTGAAACATCAAATTGTTCTCTTCAATCATCTTCCGCAAATTTGTGAGCGCATAACGCATTCTACCTAATGCAGTATTAATACTCACTTCGGTGATATCTGCAATATCCTTAAAGCTCATATCACAGAACAGGCGCATTATTAGCACTTCTTTCTGATCGTCAGGCAGCAATTGTATAATTTTCTTTAAATCTACATCGCGCTGTGTCTTCACCATCTTCGTTTCGACACTGTCGTCCGAAAACTGTAAAACCTCAAAGATGTCGAAGCCATCATTATTTACAATATTTGGCGCTCGTTTCTCCCGACGAAAATGGTCGATTACCATATTATGGGCAATACGCATCACCCAAGGTAAAAACTTACCCTCATCATTATAACGACCAGCCTTTAAAGTATTGATCACCTTAATAAAAGTCTCTTGAAAGATATCCTCTGCGAGATATTGATCTTTTACCTGATGGTAAATAGACGTATAGATTTTAGTTTTATAGCGTTCTAATAAAACTTGTATTGCTCTTTCTTCGCCTTTAACGTACGCTTGAACCAGTTTCTGGTCACTCTTTTTATTCAATAGTTTCATAATTATTCCTCCACAAAAATGCTAGAGTATCTGCTATGTACTTACAATATATTATTTAAGCGTATTCGTGTTTCGATAGGCGTTTTTATATTTTTTTAATAAACCAAAGAGAATAAAAAATGCTGAGTATTCAAAAAGTTACGATTGATTTTAACATTTCTTCACATTAATCAAACGAAACAAAAATGGCTCCAAACTTATCGTTTAGAGCCATTTTTATGTAAAATATATACTTATGTTACTTGTACAAAGGAAATTGAGCCATCATCTCTTTAACTTTACCATGTATACGATTAAGCGCTGCTTCATCGTTTCTACTAGTTAAGGCCTCATCGATAAGCTCTCCGATTTGAACAATTTCCAATTCACCGATTCCACGCGAAGTAATCGCAGCAGTACCGAAACGAACTCCAGAAGTAACGAATGGAGAACGTGTATCGAAAGGAACCATGTTCTTATTTGTCGTAATTCCAGCTAAACCTAATACCGCTTCTGCTTCTTTACCTGAAATATCTTTATTTCTAAGGTCAACTAACATTAAGTGGTTATCTGTTCCGCCAGAAATGATTTTATAATCTTTCTCTACGAAAAACTGAGCTAATGCCGCAGCATTCTTTTTCACTTGTTTGATGTAAGTTAAGTACTCATCAGAAAGTGCTTCACCGTATGCAATCGCTTTCGCAGCAATTGTATGCTCTAAAGGACCACCTTGTGTACCTGGGAATACCGCTAAATCCAATAATTGTGTAATCGTACGGATCTCTCCTTTTGGAGTTTTAATACCCCATGGGTTTTCGAAATCCTTACCAACCATGATCATACCACCACGAGGGCCACGCAATGTCTTGTGTGTTGTTGTTGTCACAATATGACAATGTGGAAGTGGATCATTTAACAAACCACGAGCGATTAATCCTGCTGGGTGAGAAATATCAGCAACAACTAGTGCACCGATTTCATCAGCAACCTTACGAATACGTGCATAATCCCAATCACGAGAATAAGCCGATGCACCACAGATAATTACTTTTGGTTTTTCTGCGCGTGCTGTTTCTTCTAATTTTTCGTAATCAATTAATCCTGTATCTTCTTTTACACCATAAAATAACGGTTGGTATAATTTACCAGAGAAGTTTGCAGGAGAACCGTGCGTTAAGTGACCGCCATGAGAAAGGTCGAATCCTAAAATCTTATCACCAGGTTTCAAAATTGCTAAAAACACTGCAGCGTTTGCTTGCGCTCCAGAGTGAGGTTGAACATTTACCCATTCTGCACCAAATAATTCTTTAGCGCGATCGATAGCGATAGTCTCGATTTTATCGACAACTTCACATCCACCATAGTAACGTTTTCCTGGAAGTCCTTCAGCATATTTGTTTGTTAATACTGAACCAGCAGCTTCCATAACCTGCTTGCTAACAAAGTTTTCCGAAGCGATTAGCTCAACACCTTCTTCTTGGCGTTTTAGCTCTTCGGCAATAAGATTAAAAATGGATTGATCTCTTTCCATGATTGGGAATTTTTACAATTTTAGAATTATCCGCAAATATAGATAATATCAAAGAATTGGACTATCAATTACTTAACTTTTATTATTTATTTTTCTTTATTATGATATTGCTAAGCATTTAGCTCTTTTTTCAACAAAATTTGTGTTTGCAAGTTCAAATTTTCACTTTTCTGGCTCGAGTAAGCTAAAATAGTTTCAACAAAGCTATCGACTGAGCGTGTTTGACTCGCTGTATTGCGTATTAAATCGATGGTATATTTCTTTAATTGAAGCACAGCTAACCATGCTGTATCGCTAACGTATAATTGTTGCGTATAATTATGTTCAAATTCCGCATCAATATCTGCAATTAATACCTGTTGAAATTGATCGGCACTTAACTCATTTGAATAATTGCGTTGCATAACCTGTTGTACATCCATACGATGAATCAGCAGCAAGAGACGCTCATAGGCTGAAGTTCTCAATGTTTCCTTACCGACCGCTTTAGGACGTTTCATAACATTTAATCCCACCAAAAAACGTTCGATCTTTGGCCAAGCCAAGCGAAATGCGAGAAGTAAACCTGCAAAAACACCAAATGCTACTACAAATAATGACTTTATAAAATCGATTAATTCTGGGCTCAAACTCATACTGTTACCTGATTGTCAAAAATGTCGTGAATATTAAATAATGGCTAAAAATATGTAATTTTGTCAAACATTTTATACGAGGAAAGGATATGGCATCAGATAATTTAACAGCGGTAGCTCCAGTAACTTTAACCGAAGGTGCATTAAATGAACTTAAAAAATTGATCGACCAACAAGAAATCAGTGAAGATTTCGGTCTTCGTGTTGGCGTTGAAGGTGGCGGATGTTCGGGTATGAGCTATATTTTGGGTTTTGACCAAAAGAAAGATGGCGATACAGAATATGATATCCACGGGATTCGATTATTTATGAATAAAGCTCATGGCTTATACCTAGCGGGAATGGAAATTGATTTTAAAAATGGTTTAGATGCGCGGGGTTTTACTTTCAACAATCCAAATGCAACAAGCACTTGTGGTTGCGGAAGTAGCTTCTCATCGTAAACGACTATTTTTTCTATAAAAAATTCAAAAGGTGTTCATATGAACACCTTTTTTTTTCTGTCATTTAGGCCCAGCAACCTCCGATATAATCCATAAAGCGGAGACTCCAGAAAACTCCCATTAGCTTTTTACCAATCGCTTTTCTGTCTTAATTCCTGAGAGCTGAATACAAGTCTGAATAAATCCCTTTTTTCAGTAAGATAGACTTCGCTCGTATCAAACCCAATTCACTCCCCTTTCACATCCCTTTCACTTCCCTTTCAAGCTCGACTTCTATGGGCTATGAAACGATTCAATTTAGGCGTTGATTTAGCAATCTTCAGTCGAATGATCTCATCAACATCACCCAAAACTTTTTACGTTTTGGCTCAGCTATGCAGAAAAAGTCCAAAAAGTAGAAATATCTAGGTTCTCGAAGTAAAATAGTACATTGGAGTTACGATATGCTATTTTTCCTTTCCTTTAAAATCACTAAATTAGCGACCTTTAAAATAGAATAAGAACTCGTGATGTATAAGGAATATAAGCAGTTAAACTTACCAGAAATCGGCAAAGAAGTATTGAAACGTTGGGAAGCGGAGAACATCTTTGAGAAAAGTATTGTTAATCGTCCGGCGAGTAAGCCATACACATTCTACGAAGGACCTCCTTCGGCGAACGGTATGCCAGGTATTCACCACGTTATGGCCCGCGCTATTAAAGATATTTTCTGTCGTTACAAGACTTTAAAGGGATTTCAGGTAAAACGTAAAGGTGGATGGGATACCCATGGCCTTCCTATTGAATTAGCTGTTGAAAAAACCTTAGGCATTACCAAAGAAGATATCGGTAAAAAGATCAGTGTAAAAGAATATAATGACGCTTGTCGTAAGGAGGTCATGAAATACACCGATGTTTGGAATGATTTGACAGAGAAAATGGGCTACTGGGTAGATCTAGAACACCCATACATCACTTATGAAAATGAGTATATCGAAACCTTATGGTTCTTATTAAAAGATCTATACAAAAAAGGATTACTTTACAAAGGTTATACCATCCAACCTTATTCTCCAGCTGCGGGAACTGGTTTAAGTTCTCATGAGCTTAATCAGCCAGGAACATACAAAGACGTAAAAGACACAACGATTGTTGCTGAATTCCGTTTAGATAAAGCTCAGATTCATCCGATGATGAGCAGTTTAGTTGATAGCGAAGAGGAAGATGTTGTATTTATCGCATGGACAACAACACCTTGGACTCTTCCAAGTAATACAGCCTTGGTAGTCGGAAAGAATATCGATTATGTTAAAATAAGAACATTCAACCAATATACAGGCGCTCCTGTATCGGTTATTCTTGCAAAGGCTTTAATCAGCAAACACTTTAAGGCAGAAGGACAGCAGGTTTCTTTCCAAGACTATAATTTCGGTGACAAAGTTATCCCATGGGAAGTTGCATCAGAATTTAGAGGCGAGGAATTAGCCGGATTACGCTATCATCAGCTAATGCCATATATTACATCGGACGAGCTTGTTGAGAATGCGTTCCGCGTGATTATTGGCGACTTTGTGACCACTGAAGATGGTACAGGTATCGTGCATGCTGCTCCGACCTATGGTGGAGATGACTTTAAAGTTGCACGTGAAAACGACGTACCTGCGATATTGGTAAAAGACGAAAACGGCAAAGATGTTCCGACGGTAGACCGCACAGGTCGTTTTATCAAAGAAATCACTGATTTCGCTGGCCGTTTTGTAAAAGAAGAATACTATTCTGCTGAAGAACGCGCAGACAAAGACTTCCGTCCTACCGATGTATTAATTGCAATTAAGTTAAAAGAAGAAAACAAAGCTTTTGACGTTAAGAAATACGAACACACTTATCCACATTGTTGGAGAACAGACAAACCAGTCTTATATTATCCATTAGATAGTTGGTTTATTCGCACAACAGCTTTGAAAGATGAGCTAGTCGCTTTAAATAAAACAATCAACTGGAAGCCAGAAGCTACCGGTTCGGGTCGTTTTGGAAATTGGTTAGAAAACTTAGTAGATTGGAACCTTTCACGTTCTCGCTATTGGGGTACACCACTTCCAATTTGGCGTTCAGAGGATGAAAATGAAGAGATCTGTGTGGGTTCGATGCCAGAACTAAAAGCTTTATTAGAAGCAGCTGTTCAATCTGACGCCCTATCCGCCGAAGAAAAAGCTGTAAATCAATCCTACTTAGATAAGTTTGGTACAGATCAACTTGATTTACACCGCCCTTATGTAGACGATATTATCTTGGTTTCCGAGGCTGGACAAAAGCTATATAGAGAACCAGATTTAATTGATGTTTGGTTTGATTCAGGCGCGATGCCTTATGCCCAATGGGGTCTTGACTACGATAAATTAGAAAAAGGTGAAGCCTTACCATTTAAAGAGGAGTATTTCTCAGCATTCCCTGCAGACTTTATTGCAGAGGGGGTTGACCAAACTCGTGGTTGGTTTTTCACATTACACGCCATCTCAACCATGGTACGTGGATCTGTTGCTTTCAAGAATGTCGTATCAAATGGACTTGTCCTAGATAAAAATGGAAATAAAATGTCCAAGCGTCTGGGGAATGGTGTTGATCCGTTTGCGACAATAGAAAAATACTCAGCTGATGCTACTCGTTGGTATATGATTAGCAATGCTGCTCCATGGGATAACTTGAAATTCAATGAAGAAGGGTTAGATGAGGTTCGCCGTAAATTCTTCGGAACCTTATACAATACCTATGCATTCTTTGCATTATATGCGAACATCGACAAGTTTAACTACTCCGAGGCAGATATTGCTTTCGATGAGCGCCCGGAAATTGACAGATGGATTATTTCATTGTTAAATAGCTTAAGCAAAGAAGTAGATGAATATTATGCAGATTATGAGCCTACGAAAGCCGCACGTGCGATTCAAAACTTTGTGGATGAGCATTTGAGTAATTGGTATGTTCGTTTGTGTCGTCGTCGTTTCTGGAAGGGTGAATACTCTACCGATAAGATTTCTGCGTATCAAACGCTTTATACCTGCTTGGATACGATTGCTAAGTTAATCTCTCCAATTTCTCCGTTCTTTGCCGATCAGTTGTATTTAGATTTAAATGCAGTTACCAATAAAGAACAGTTTGAATCTGTACACCTTGCTGACTTCCCTGCTTATCATTCAGAATTGGTTGATAAAGCACTAGAAGAACGCATGGCTTTAGCGCAGGACATTTCTTCCCTTGCTTTATCACTACGTAAAAAGTCTGGAATCAATGTTCGCCAACCATTAGGAAAAATACTAGTACCAGTTTTAGACAATGCATTTCAAGAGAAAGTAGAACGTGTAAAAGATTTGATACTTTCTGAGACAAACATCAAGGATATCGAGTTTATTACCGACACTACTGGAATCATTAAGAAGAAGATTAAGCCGAACTTTAAAGCTTTAGGTGCGAAGGTTGGGAAGGACATGAAAACCGTTGCTGCAGCGATTCAAGCGATGAGTGCTGAGCAAATTAGTGAGCTGGAAATAAATGGTAATATTACGTTAACTGGCACGGAATATGTTATTAGCAGTGAAGATGTAGAAATCATCGCAGAGGATGTTGAAGGGTGGCAGGTTGCCAATTTAGGTCGTTTAACAGTTGCGTTAGACGTTCATATCAGCCCGGATTTGAAAGATGAAGGTTTGGCACGCGAACTAATTAACCGTATTCAAAACTTGCGTAAAGACAAGGGATTTGAAGTTACTGATCGCATTGTGGTTACCTTAAGTCAAAATACTGAAATTCAACAAGCTGTAGAGAATAATTTCTCGTATATTTGTACGGAAATTTTGGCTGACGCCCTTAAAATCGACAATTCGCTGGCTATAGGGGAACCTATTGAAATCGATGGTAAGAATTTATTGCTATTAATCGAAAAAAATTAAAGTATGGGAAACACAGAAAAAACTAGGTACAGCGATGCTGAATTGCAAGAGTTCAAAGCAATAATTCTTGAGAAGTTACGTATAGCGCGCGAAGAGTTGTCATCATTGACAAAATCATTAAGCAATAGCAATGCGAACGGAACTGACGATACAGCAGGCACTTACAAGACACTAGAAGACGGTTCTGCAACCTTGGAGAAAGAACAAATAAACCAATTGGCTGCGCGTCAAAAGAAATTTATTGATAATCTTGAAGCGGCTTTAGTACGCATTGAGAATAAGACCTACGGCGTTTGCCGTGAAACGGGAAAGCTTATCCAAAAAGAAAGATTAAAAGCAGTTCCTCATACTACTTTGAGTATTGAGGCGAAGAACAAACAATATTAAGCACAAGATTAGCTCCAATGGTCTTTGTATTCACAAAGACCATTTTTATGTATTATGAAAGGATATACCAAGCCATTATTACTGATCACCATTATTTTATTAGTTGACCAAATTTCGAAGATTTGGGTAAAGCTGAACATGACAATCGGTCAAAGCTTCAAAGTTATTAGCGATAGGGTCATGATTCAGTTCATTGAAAACCCAGGTATGGCTTATGGCATGGAATTCGGCGGTGAATACGGCAAATTATTTTTAAGTGTATTTAGAATTATTGCGGTTGCCGGCATTGGTTACGGATTGGTCTACATGGTGAAAAACAAATACAACAGAG
The DNA here is from genome assembly GCF_009557615.1 of Sphingobacteruim zhuxiongii. Taxonomy (NCBI): domain Bacteria; kingdom Pseudomonadati; phylum Bacteroidota; class Sphingobacteriia; order Sphingobacteriales; family Sphingobacteriaceae; genus Sphingobacterium; species Sphingobacterium zhuxiongii. The sequence goes on along the minus strand of NZ_CP045652.1, from coordinate 710,451 downwards.
GCTTTATTCTCAATGTTGCTTTGATATTCGCAGGTGCTTTAGGTAATATCATCGATAGTGCATTCTATGGCTTAATCTTTAGTGAGAGCACGCCTTACCAAAAGGCAGTATTATTTCCAGATGGAGGTGGTTACGCGACATTTCTACACGGTTATGTAGTGGATATGTTCCATCTACCGATTTGGAAAGGAACCTTTCCTACTTGGTTCCCTATATGGTCCGGTGAAGAATTCGTCTTTTTCCGACCAATCTTCAACGTTGCAGATTCTGCAATCTCCATTGGTGTATTCTTAATTCTGATTTTCAACAATCGCTATTTCAAAGAAGAGCATGTTGAAAAACATGATGTGAATAATGAGGTGGTAGAAGACTAATTTCAGTAAAATAACGGAAAGTTAACCCATTCAGGCTTAGCAGTTTTATCATTTAATGTATATTTGGAGCATGAGAACGATTCGAATTCTATGTTCTACATTAGTTTGCCTATTTCTTGTCGGCTTAGTTTCAACTGTCGCTGCTCAGGTCAATCCTAAAAACCTGAAAAAGCATATTCAGTTCTTGGCTTCAGATAAGATGAAGGGTCGCGAAACAGGCCGTCCCGGATCACATAAAGCCGCAGATTATGTAGAAAAACACTTCAAGAAATATGGCCTAATACCTAAGGGAGAACAAGGCTATAGGCAGACCTTTGAAGCAAAAATACGACGTGTAAAACTCGCAGATTCCATTCGTCAATCTGACAATATCATTGGATTTCTAGATAACAAATCGCAATATACAATTGTTGTTGGTGCGCACTACGATCATCTAGGATATGCGGAGATTGGGGGGAGTCGTGACTCTTTGGGCGTAGGCAAATTGCACAATGGTGCAGATGATAATGCTTCGGGTGTTGCTGGTCTATTGGAATTAGCTCGCCACTATGCGACAAACAAAGAAAAAGAAACCTTTAATATCTTGTTTATTGGTTTTGGCGCTGAAGAACTAGGTTTAGTAGGCTCTCGTTATTTCACCGAACATCCAACTATTCCCCTATCAGCAATTCATTGGATGTTGAATATGGACATGATTGGTCGCTATCAAGAACAAAATGGACTTGCAGTTATTGGTTACGGAACCAGCAGTGCATTTCCAAAAATCTTTCAGGGTTTGAAGAGTACGATAAAATTCAATTTGAGTAGAGATGGTAATGGCGGTTCTGATCAAACTTCCTTCTATAGAAAAAACATCCCTGTCTTATTCTTCCATACCGGTGGACATGAAGATTACCATAAGTCGACGGATGATGAACCTAAAATAGATTACAAGGCATTAGAAGCAATTTTACGATTGGAAATCGAGGTTATAGATCAATCAATGAAGCAAGATAAGATGGACTTTCAGTGGACCAATTAACATGGATAAGAAACGCATATTAGTCACCGGATCGAACGGCTTTCTGGGCCATAAACTAACGGAATACATCCTTCAGCATCCCGATTACGACCTTTGTTGTACTTCGGCATCCATAAATAGAAATCCTCAAGATACAGGTTACCGTTTTGAACAACTCAATCTAGTTGACTTAAAAGGTTTAGCCTCCCTCGTTGAAGATTTTAAACCAAGCCATATTATTCATAGTGCAGCACTCAGCAGTGTTGAAGTTTGTGAGAATGACCCTGAATTGTGTCAAGCAGTCAATGTTCGTTCTGCCGCCTTTTTGGCGGAGCTTTGTAAGGAGCAAAATATTCATTTAACATTCCTTTCGACCGACTTTGTTTTCGATGGTCAGGAAGGGCCATACAGCGAAGACGCAACCTGTAATCCAATCAATGCTTATGGACAAAGTAAATTAGATGCCGAACAGGCAATACTAAGTTCTGGATGTTCAGCAGCCATATTGAGAACAATTTTGGTTTACGGCGTAATTGCAGATAAAAAACGTTCTAATCTTGTGCTCTGGGCAAAGAATAAACTTGAAGCGGGTGAAGCTATTAAAGCCGTTAGCGATCAGTGGAGAATGCCGACATGGGTTGATGACTTAGCTAACGCTTGTTTATTGGCTATTAAGCAAGATGCTAAAGGCATTTATCATATCTCAAGCGACACTTTATACAGTGTCAAAGAGGTGGTCGAACAAGTTGCTGATTTTTGGAACCTAGATAAATCACTTGTTGGATCTGTTTCTGCAGCAGAAATTGGACAGGCAACAAACCGTCCGCGAAAAACGGGGTTTATATTAAATAAAGCTATACGGGAATTGGGCTATCGTCCAACACCACTAAACGAGTCGTTCGAACGTATCGAGCAACAGATAAAAGAATTAGAAAAAAGAGATGAACGATAATTTCGCTAGAGAATCCTATACGGAAATGAATGAATTAGTGCTCCCGAACGATACCAATACATTTGGTAATCTAATGGGCGGACGCTTATTATATTGGATGGATATTTGTTCAGCAATGGCTGCTCAAAAGCATTGTAAAAATCAGGTCGTAACCGTATCTGTAGATAATGTATCGTTTAAGCGTTCTATTAAGTTGGGCGAGGTCGTGACGATTCAAGCACAAGTGACCCGTGCATTTAACACTTCTGTAGAAGTGCGCATGGAAATCTTCGCGCAAAACCTGCCTGAGGGAACTAAAGTCAAGTCCAATGAAGCCTACTATACCTTTGTATCCATCGATGAAAATGGAAAACCAAAGGCTATTCCTGGATTGATTCCGGAGACCGATGTCGAGAAGAAATTATTTGAGGAAGCACTTCAGCGTCGCGAATTACGCCTACTGTTAGGTGGCAAATTAAAACCCGAAAACGCAAAAGGCATTAAGACATTGGTTGAGCTATTCAACCATGCTATTTAAGGGGGCTAGTCCCCCTCTACTATTCCTCTTTTGGGGAGAATAATCCTCAACAGCGTTTTAAATCCGGTTTCTGCTAAATCGAGTTCAATGATATGCAGATGAGCGATAGGAGAACTGTAATTATCATTAATCATCTTTAGCCGGTCTTCTATACCCTTTATCCCGAAAGATGTGCTTTTAAAACTTGGTTTATTGGCCATTTTCGAACTTGAGAATCCAATTCCATTATCGCGAATATCAATAATCACTTCCACATCTTGCTGGTATACTCGTAGATGAATCATTCCCTTTCGATCTTGAAGATGACGAACACCGTGATGAACAGCGTTTTCTACCAAAGGTTGAATTAACAATGAAGGTACTTTCGTTTCCTCGGCCTCAATTTCAGGATCTACATCAATTTTAAACTCAAAGGCTTGATCAAATCGAGATCGTTCCAATTCTAAGTATAATTTCACTAGCTGTAATTCGGATCTCATACTGACGATGGAGAACTGAGAGTTTTCCAATACAATACGGCTTAAGCTTGCGAATTTTTGTATCAGCATCGAGGCATTCTTACTATCGTTTTCTACCACATACGCCTCAATCGAATTCAAAACATTGAAAATAAAGTGTGGATTCATTTGTGAACGAATAGCTTTCAGTTCACTTTCATAAAGTTTTTGCTTAAAATCCTTCGCTATTTTCTCTTGCTTTTCTCTTTCGATGTCTATCGCTTGTTCTTGTATTTTCTGCGCTTTCAACGCGAGTTCTTGCTCTAATTTTGAACTGTAAGAAAGCTGCATTTTATTAATCAACTTCTGTTGTTTTATGCGATATAAAAAGAAGGAAATGATAGCGGAAGAAATTAGAAGAACTAACAATGTTTTAAACCACCAAGTCAAATACCAATACGATTTGAGCGTAACATATACCACCGCATTTTGTGTTGACCAGTTACCCATACCATCGTCTACACGAACTTTAAACTTAAAGTTGCCCGCGGGCAAATTACTATAAAAAGCTTGCAAATCTTCTCCAGCAGGAATCCATTCCTTATCAAAACCTTCCAACTGATAAGCATATTTTAAGCCGGCTCCGAGTTGCTGGCGATCCGATGAAAAAGCAAATGAAAAGCTATTTTCGAAAGCTTTTAACTGAACGACATCAGCCATTAATCGATGCGTTTGATCTTGATTCAATACCGACAATTTACTGATCACTGGAATAGCCGTTATACGGTCACCGGCATAAACATCCGCTAGATTTCCTGTGATTAAACCTCTCGAGGTTGTCCAAATCAATGTCTTATGGTCAATAAAAAAGCCTGTTGTATTTATCGACTTATCAGGGTATACACCTCTCCCATCCAATAAATGTCGAAATGACTGTTTTTTTTGATCGAACAACATCACGCCATCAAGTGCCTTAACCCATAGAGAGCCCATGCGATCTTCCTTCATATCGACAGCATATAGCCAAGGAAATGCATTACGATCATAATAGTGTGCAAACTCAAATTCACCGCCCTCATTTTCAATGATTCGACCAATACCTGAAGCAGCACTTGAAAACCAAAAGTCTCCATTTTGCGTGGTGTAAAACGCGAAAATGGTATTGGAAAGCAATTCTCCCTTCTTTTTCCCTTGAAAATAGGACTTAAATCGTGGTGATTCCTTGTCCAACAAACGTAAAGCTCCAAATCCATCCATCCCTAACCAAATTCGACCTTTAGGGTCCTTCCCTACCGTAATCACTTTATGATCGGGCAAACCTGCATCTTTACTATATAACGCGATACTTTTTTTATCAGGTACATACTTGTATAGTCCGGAGTTCCAGGACCCGATCCATAACACTGGAACCGTCGAAATGGTATCTGGAATAATCGTATTACAATCTGCTTTTCGAAAGGCATAAGAATTACCATCGATGGGCAATGCTTTTAAAATCCGCTCCGAACGACTAAAAACATAAACGCCATCCTCGAATGTTGAGAAATAAAGCTTACCTCCAATTCCAGTCATCACACTGATTCGGATATCTCCTATTGGATAGGATGAAATTCGCCGGTAATTGGAATCGAGTTGACCAAAATAATGATCGGTACGATACCAAAGCTCCTCTCCCCAGGCTATAATTTTTAAAATTGCTTCTTCCTTTTTCGATATCGGAATAAGTGTGTTAATCTTATTTCTCACTGATGAATAATAGAATAATCCTGATTCCGTCCCCAACCAATAACCATCTTTAATCGGCAGTATTGTTTGCACTCGACTAGGCTTCGGAAGGATCGGCATCAAATCATCCCAATGGATAGAATCCATAGTATTCGTTGTTAAATCTAAGTTCCAAAGACCTTTTGCATTATGACCAATCAACAATGAATTCGCTTCTGGCCAATAGGCAAGTGCTGAGATAAAATTATCGTAGTACTCTTTGTTCTTTCCTAAACCAAGAATGGATTTTCTCAATTGCTTTGATTTCGGATCGTAGGATACCAAATCATAATCGTAGTAGCCTAAAAAAACACGGTTATTGACAAAGGAAATTCCGGTTGCACCATTCTCCCCCGCATTCTTTAAATCGACTTGAATACATTGTTTAGACTTTGGATTGTACTGTATAAAACCATGATAGCGTGTCCCTAGCCATAGATTCCCTTCACGATCCTCTCGAATGCTATAGATTGTTAAAGGTTCTACCGTATTGATTCCTACCATTTTGATCTGTCGAACCTGCCCAGTCTTAGGATTCAGCACTTGCAAATCTGTTTCTTGCCCTCCAAAATAAATTAATCCAGAGGAGGAGAGTACAACATCATAGAAATTCGTTTTAATCAACTTTTCAGCCCCCGCAATCGCATGAAATTGTTTCAACGACTCATTGGCAGGTTTGGAGCGATCGTAGCACAGAAGCCCTCTATCATTCGTTGTTATCCAAATCCTGTCTTCCCGATCGATGGCTAGTGTTCCCAAATAATTAGAATAGGTACTCGTCCCTTGCTGAAAAGGAACATGGGTAAATCTAGTACCATCAAAATATGCTAAGCCATGCTTGCTCGTCAACCAAAGAATCCCCGCACTGTCAACAGCCAAACCATTGATCGAATTACTCGGTAACCCATCCTGCTCGGAATATTGAATAAAGTTGTGAATCCTTTGCTGCGCGACGCTACAAAAAGCTGATACGACGATGAGAAATAGAATCGAAAAAATAGGCTTGACTACTATCATGCGGCATATTTAGGAGAATAAGCGATCCATTAACAATTGCTTTTTGCTGGATGAAACTTCCAATTCTGCCCCATCTATGGTTTCCAATTGTCCTCCATCTCCTTTACGGTATTTAACGACGTAATCTAAGTTGACAATGACACCTCGGTTTATTCTGAAGAAATTAGGGTTATCTAATAATAGTTCATATTCTTTCAGGGTCTTAGAAACAATGATTTTAGGTTGATTTATCAGATAAAATACGGAATAATTACTCATTGCTTCGACACGAAGTATATCCTCTCTCTTTATCAAATGAATACCTTCTGCGGTTGGCAATGCAATGCGTGAACTATTGATTTTTAAGGATTGGGCATCCATTTTTCGCAATTCAAGCTTTCCGTTAATTCGCTTTTCTAACTTCGTAATAGCCTTCTCAAGCTCATCGTGATCGACTGGCTTCAATAGATAATCCAGTGCATTTGCCCGGAGTGCATCCAAGGTGTAAATGTTATATGCTGTAACAAAGATGACCTCAAAGTCGAATTGACCCAGGGATTCTAGAAATTGAAAACCATTCATAATGGGCATTTCTACATCTAAGAACAGGACATCAGGCTGTTGTTCGACTATACACGACAAGGCTTTCGTAGGATCATTAAATATCGAAACTACCTCTAAAATCTTAGAAAATACTTGAAGCTTATGTTGCAAAAGACTGCTTCCTTTTAGCTCATCGTCTAATATTACCGCCCTTATCATAATTGGTTTAATTGCAGTTAATGATCACTCAAGATAAAAATAAATCATTTAGGAAATGAAATTGTTTTTAATGAGTGAACAAGTAAGTTGAATGTGTAAATCAATCGTATTGATGATTTTATTAAAAGAGAAAGCGCTTCCAATTGGAAGCGCTTTCTCTTTTAATATTTTATTTCTTTGGATTGTTACATCGATTATTGACCTAGCTCAACTAAACGATCGAACTCTTCTGCTTTTAAAGGCATTACCGACAAACGACCTTGTTTTACAAGAGCAATATCCTGTAATAATGGATCTGCTTTAATCGTTTCCAATGTTACTGGAGTCTTAAAGGATTCAACCGGCGCTAAATCCACGACTACCCAACGCTCATCGTCGGTCGTTGGATCCTGATAAAATTCCTTAACAACTTTAGCTATCCCCACAACTTCTTTACCTTCGTTACTATGGTAAAACAGCACTAAATCTCCTGTTTTCATTGCTTTCAGATTATTTCTTGCCTGATAGTTTCGGACACCATCCCAGAAGGTCTCACCATCTTTATTAAACTGTTCCCAGCTATATTTAAAAGGTTCAGACTTTACGATAAAGTAGTTCATGTATTGCTAATCGTTAGTTTTGTTGTTCTAATATCTCCATTTTATCCGCATAGTGTGCGCAGTAATCACGTAAATCTGCAATTACCTTTTCAGCCATCGGATCACCTCCAGAGGCACGAATAAAAGAATCTGCCATCGTTTGTAAAGTCTCATAAAAGAAACGTTTCATTTCATCATAAGGCATATCCTTAGTCCATAAATCAATACGAAGGGTATTTTTATATTGAGCATCCCATAACGCTAAGAACATTGCCTTCGCTGGTAGCTCTTCTGCGCTTTGACCATCAGAAGAGGTCCATTGAATACTTTCAGGCACGTTTGTTTCATCCAACGTCACATTAAGCTTTATTTCCGCTTTTTTCATATCTAAAACTGTAATTTAATCAAAACTGTTACGATGCCAACAATAACCATAAATCCAATTTGCATGGTCCATAAACGTTGAACATCTTTTATCCATAAGCGAAAAAGAATATCCACAAACACCAATAAAACTGATAATATAACAAGCCATACCCACGAAAACAAAGGCTCCCCTTCGTTCCCCAACTCCGAGATTGCCCAAACAAGCACACAGGCTAATGTTATATTCAGCGGTGTTAGTTTCATTTTCTTTTTCCCGGTTTACCTGTTCCTTTTTTTACAGGCTTCCCCGATTTACCTTTATTCGGACGAGCACCTGAAGCACGTGCAGCTGCCGCCTTTATCACATATTTCTTTTCATGGAAAGCTCCTTTAAATTCAGGATCATCCTTTTTCTTTTGGGTGTCAATCTCCCTAGCAATTGCCTGCTTCTCTTCAAAGCCAGTTTTTTCAATAGCAACGTCATCTGGAATGTTATATACAGGAATCGATTGACGAATTAACTTCTCAATTTTCTTTACATTGTATTCTTCAGAAGGACTTGCAAAAGTAATTGCATCACCAGTATTAAATGCGCGTCCAGTTCTTCCAATACGGTGAACGTAATCTTCTATAACAATTGGAACATCAAAATTAAATACATGTGAAACTTGAGAAACATCCAATCCACGGGCAGCAACATCCGTCGCTACTAGAATTCGAACATTTCCCTCTTTAAATGCATTAATAGAATTAATACGTGTATTCTGTCCTTTATTCGCATGGATTACCCGAACCTCATCTTGAGCATACTTCCGCTCTAGAAAAGAGAAAATCTGATCCGCAACAACCTTCGTCCTACAGAACACGATAATACGACTAAAGTTATCACCATCCTTTAAGAAATGCTGTAATAGATTTAGTTTCGTCTTTAAATTGGGAACATAATAGAGGGATTGAACTACCGTCGCAGCAGGAGTTGCTTGCTCGCTAACTTCAATTATGGTTGGAAACGCAAGAAAATCACCTGCAATCTTTCTAACCAATTCACCCATGGTTGCAGAGAACAACAGGTTTTGACGTTTCCGTGGAACGACTTCTAAAATCCTATGGATCTTACCAATAAAGCCCATATCCATCATCTTATCAGCTTCATCAAGAACTAAGAACTTCAAAGACTTTACATTGATATCTCCCTCGAGATATAAATCTAAAAAGCGTCCAGGTGTAGCAACAATAATGTCACAACCTTTCGCTAGAAGTTCTTTTTGAGTCTTTGGGCCTAAACCACCATAGAGCAAGACCGTTCTTAAATCAAGATAGGCGGAAAATAAACGAATATGTTCTTCAATTTGCATGGCCAACTCGCGAGTTGGACTTAAAATCAATGCTCTAGGATCATTTCCCTGTGCATACTTTAGCTTCATCAGCATCGGTAATACAAAGGCGGCAGTCTTTCCTGTACCTGTTTGAGCAACGCCCATCACATCTTGACCCGCGAGTATGGGAGTGATTGCTTTTTGCTGTATTTCTGTAGGCGTGGTGTAGCCTGCTTCCGCTATCGCATTTAATAGCTGTCTATTTAATTTAAAGTCCTCGAATGATGCCATTGCGACAAAGATAGGGAAAAGCTAGCACATGCTTGTGTATGGATTTCCTGACAAATCATTTTGATATACGAGCAAATTCCAGCAAATTTGTCAATTACAAATAAGGTTGATATGAAAAAAATAGGTTTACTAATTGTACTGGCATTTGTTAGTACCTTCTCGTTCGCTGACGAGGGCATGTGGTTTTTAATGCACTTGAAGCGCCTTAACGAGGCAGACATGCAGAAAAAAGGATTACAACTTACTGCAGAAGAAATTTACAGCATCAATAATTCCAGCTTAAAAGATGCCATTGTTCAATTCAATGGTGGATGTACTGCGGAGATTGTTTCTGGATCAGGTCTAGTATTTACGAATCACCACTGTGGTTATGGTGCAATCGCAGAATTGTCGACTCCGGAACACGATTATTTAACAAACGGTTTCTGGGCGAAAAACTACGCTGAAGAACTAAAACCAAAATCATTATCGGTTCGTTTCTTCGTTCGCATGGATGATGTTTCTAAACGTATCTTAGGTTTAGTAAATGATAAAATGTCGGAAAAAGAGCGCGAAAAAGTAATTAATCAAGAAATTGCTAAGATTCAAGCTGAGAATAGTGAGAATGGTAAATACATCGTCTCCGTTCGTCCTTTCTATAACGGCAATGAATATTATTATTTCGTTTATCAAGATTATACAGACGTACGCTTAGTAGGTACCCCTCCAAACAGCATTGGTAAATTCGGTGGAGATACCGACAATTGGGAATGGCCTCGCCATACTGGTGACTTTTCTATCTTCCGTGTATATGGAGATAAAAACGGCAACCCAGCAGAATATTCGAAAGAAAATGTTCCATTAAAGCCAAAATACTTCCTTCCAGTTAGCATCAAAGGAGTTAAAGAAGGTGACTTTTCAATGATCCTAGGTTACCCTGGACGTACAAACCGTTGGATGAACGCCGCAGGTATTGATCAAAATGTAAAATTCGCTTATCCAGCTTGGGTCGAAGCATCTAAAACAGGGATGGACGCGATGAAAAAATACATGGATAAAGACCAAGCTGTTCGTATTAACTACGCATCTAAATATTCGGGTGTTGCCAATTACTGGAAAAACAGACAAGGTATGATCGATGCATTAACCAAGCATAAAACAGCGAAGGCTAAAGCGAAACAGGAGAAAAAATTCGACAAATGGGCAAATAAACCAGCTAATAAAGAACAATACGGTGATGTTATTTCGACAATCAACGCTTATTATGCTGCGACCAACGAAAAAGCAAGACATGACAATTATTTAACTGGCATGCTACGTTCATCTACTTTTGCTGCATTACCGTACAGCCTTGGCTCTGCGTTAATCCAATATGCAAATGAAAATGAAGCGAAACGTAATGAAATGAAACCGCGTCTTGAAGCTTACATCAATGACAACTATGAGGGTGTATATATTCCATTAGAAGTTGACGTATTGGCTGATGAATTGAACTTATATGCTGCTAAAGGAGGACAAATTGCACCTTCAATTCGTCAAATGGCCGACAAAAATTCCGGTAATTTCCAAGCCGATATTCAGTCAGCTTTTGAAAACAGTGTATTTGGATCAAAAGAGAAATTAAACGCTTATTTAGCTAATCCTGATGCGAAAAAAGTTGAAACGGATCCATTATTAGCTATTTCTACAGCTTTGATGAATAAATACCGTGAATCGAGTCCAGAGACTGAAAAGCTAACAAACGATTTCCAAGCAGCATCTCGCAAATATATTGCTGGTGTATTAGCAATGGATCCAAATGGAAAATACTATCCGGACGCAAACTCTACATTACGTTTAACTTACGGAACAATCAGAGCATTACCTAAAGATAAACGTAACGATGCAAAAGTGAATAATTACACGACCTTAAAAGGTACAATTGCAAAATATAAACCAAACGATGAGGAGTTTGATCTTCCAAAACGTTTAATGGAATTATACGAAACAAAGGATTATGGACGTTATGCAGATAAAGCTGGACACCTACCTGTCAACTTCCTTAGTGATCAAGATATCACTGGTGGTAACTCAGGATCGCCTGTTTTAAATGGAAAAGGTGAATTAATTGGCTTGGCTTTTGATGGCAACATCGAGGCTATGGCTGGCGATGTAATCTTTGATCCAAAATTGCAGAGAACTATATCCGTAGATATCCGTTATGTTCTTTTCGTGATTGATAAATTTGCAGGTGCGCAAAACATTATTGACGAGTTAAAGATTGTAGAGTAATATTTAAGCAAAAGGGTTTTAAACACAAAAAAAAGCGCATAAATTAGCTTTGTTTACATTCCTTTTGTATATTTATGATATCTTAGAGAATTAATTAAGAAAAACTAAAATTATATTAATTAAAAAAATGGAAAACTACACTAAATTAAAAGAGCTAGTAGCTTCAATCGAAGCTGATGCAGAAAAATTCTTTAACAACGGTAATTCAGCTGCTGGAACTCGCGTTCGTAAAGGTTTACAAGACATCAAAACTTTAGCACAAGAAATTCGTAACGAAGTTACTGCTAAGAAAAACGACGGTAAGAAATAATCGACCCGTTTAGAAAATAAAAACCTGAATCATATGATTCAGGTTTTTTTATTTTAGAGCTTTCGACATCCTGTCTAAGAAGAAGCTTTTATTCCCGATAATCCGTGTAAATCAAATAAGAACCGTAAAGTAATAGATTTCCAATCATCTACCCCAACTACAGGTAGTTCTATATTCTCGGAATAATTCTTTAGGTATCTTTCAAGGGTACTCAATAACATTAAAATCCAAACGCTCTCGACTTAGTCCTTCTGTAAATTCCATTGAAATACCGCAAATCGTGTTACTATAAATGGCCCCTCGTGCGCTGCTTTACTTAGTGATAGGTTTCTATATTCGTGTAAAAACCGATTAAAGCATCATGGCTGCAAAGAAAAAGCCGAATTGTTTGTCCGATAACCATTGCCCAATGATCTCCTTCATCTTTTTTCTGGTCTGCTCCCGCGTAACAGCAGAGCTTTTCTTCTTGATGAGGTTATCGCTTACTGTCGCCCCAATCGTCTCAACTTTGGAGGCATACATATTAAAATTCTGCTCTGGGACAACAAGACCTAGTATCATACCGGGCAAACCATGTAGACTACTCGGACTACTCGCGAGTGGTATTTGTTCCGTATAGAATGCTACCACATAGACAGAGTCCAATGTAACGCCGTTTGCGCGTCTACAATCGTATCCCGCAATATTCCTATACTCATTTGTGATCTTCCACTTAACATTCGTTAGCGAGTCTGAAATAGCTATTGGTGAGCCTCCTATTTCTAAAGTCATCGATGTTTGCTTTGTCGCCAAATTTTGGTAGATCTTCGTTCCGTAATCTAGAAAACCGAATCGAAGTAATTGGGCAATCGCCGCAGGTTGTTCTTTGGCCAACGGCTCTACAATCGACTCACTCCCGGCAAAAGTAAGCTTACGCTGTAATACAGCTGTCTCTGGCACCTTATCAAGCATTTCTTCAAAAAACTTGCGTTGAAAGTCGCCATCTTTCATTAAGCTTATTTGTCGACGTAGCATATTTTTAACATGCACTGTTTTATCGTATGTGATAATACCTTGTTCTGGAAAGAATGCATTCTGGGCATAAGTTTGCTGTAATCCCAGAACTAGTAACAATACAATAGTGATATAATATTTCATTTTCATGATTATTGAGCTCCTTTCATTGATGTAAAATCCCAACTTACTTTTAGCATAAAGTATCTGGAAATCGTATTATATGATTGTTGAGTAAATGAGCTTCCAGATTGTCTACGAGAGAAACCTTTATTCTGCTTGAAGACATCGCTCACATAAAAGTCAACTGCCAGATTCTCTCCTTTTAAGAATTTCTTTTGAATTCCAGGGGTAAATAATAACCGTTCAAACTTCTCAGCGTATGCTTTTGTAGGAGCTTGGTATTCGTAGGTTAATTCCCCATATAACTGAATCTTGCCTGGTAAATAAGCTTTATAACTAGCATCTCCATTTAATACAAAACCTTCTGAGTTTCGGGTAGGTGTGAAACTTGAACGCATAATATTCCAACCAGGTGAGACACCAAAAACGAAGTCTAATCCTTTTGTTGTACTCTTTTCAAGTGCTGTTCGGAAGTTGTAGTTATAACTCGTTGATTTATTCAACTCAAATGGAATAGCATCGTAGTTATTGGACGGCACATCGCGAATCATATTATAAGAATTATTATAATTAGCATTCAGACTAATATCAGCTTTGATTTGATACTTCTTGACGACAGGAAATCCACCGCCCCCCCAAGCGTATCCAGTAATGGCATCTTTCTTTGCGTTATCATACACCATAATTCTAGAACCGTCAGGGAAAACTGTTTCATTTAATTGAATTGCCCCTTTATTCTGCGTAATGCCCGTTCCTAGATACATATAAATCCCCTTCATCATCTCATAGGAGCCTCCATTCACATTAAAGCTATTTGTAACTGAAGGTTTTAAATTTTCATTACCTATTGTTTGATTCATTTGGTCGGTATTCTGACGTAAAGGTTGAAGTTGTGTTAAACCTGGAAGTTGGTTATTCCTTGTGTAGCTAAATCCAATAGATTTAGTTTTTGTAATATTATAACGGATGCGAGCATTGGGATTGTATGTTAAATAGTTTCGATTAAGTTCGCTTGACTCTAAAATATTATTCATCGACATGTCATCATGACGAATCAAATTCGTTAAATTAAAATCTACCTTATCGGATTTGTATGCAAAAGTTAAGTTTGCAGCATTAGATAATGTCCTAACATCAAAGTCATTACTATACAGATCGTCAAAATCAGTATACGCCCCTGTATTATCCTTATTGAAGGAACTCATTATGGAGTGCGACTTCGAATTACTAAAATCATATCCAATAGCCGACCGCCAACGTTTTGATAAAGGCTCTGAATAGACAATTGATGTACGGAAACTATTTGTATTGGATTTAATATCCTTAAATTGATCAACCGTATCCCGTTTCTGCTGTATATGATTATTCAATTCTGATTGTAAGTACAATTCTCCTCTATTCTCATCATTATTTCCATTCAGAGTCAACGCAATTGAACGCCCTTCTTTCTTAAATTTCTTAGTATAATAGGCGTTATAAGTAAGATTTGTTTTATCCGACTCACTTTGCTGTTGACTAAAATTATCAGAAGCTAGCACATTATCTCTTAGGGTCGTTGCATTCATATTGGTTGCGCGTTCTGAATGTGTTCTATCCGCTGAAACCCGTACTGTAAGCGATGTTAATGAATCAATTGCAACATCATATTTTGCATTTATTCTATGCTTGTTAGCATCCGACCGTACCGCATCGTCCTTATTACTATTAATCAAGCCCTGGTTTGTGGCATTCTGCGATAAAGTATTTTCATAAACATCATTCTCAATCTTTGCGTATTTATAACTCGCGTTGAGTTTATGCTTTTTGTCTTTCCAAGCATCCATAACCGAAGCGCCTAGCGAAATCGCCTTCGGATTCCCTTTTCCGTTCCAGTGAGTAAATTCATCACCCCTAGAGAACATATAAAATCCACCATCAGCGTTCATCCCAGACTCCGTATCCGACACATTAAATTTTTCTTGTTCTTCCCAGCTTAGGCTAAATTTCCCGTCCGTTGAAGACATCAGATAAGCCCCAAGCTTAAAACTGCCTTTGAACTTATTGTAGGCTAACTTGCCCATGTAATACTCTCTGTCCCCGTCTAAGCCACCCGCTAGTTCAGCTTTACCAAAAGAACCGTTCTTTGCATCCTCCTTTAATTTCACATTAATCGTTTGAACTCGAGTTCCGTCATCTACACCTGTACGTTCCGCTTGTTCTGATTTCTTTTCATATACCTGAACCTTATCCACCATATCTGAACGTATGTTACGTGTCACTAAGGTTGGGTCATCGCCAAAAAACTCTTCTCCATCCACTAAAACCTTCTCCACGGTTTTGCCTTGCGCTGTTATCTTTCCAGAAGCATCAACCGATATCCCGGGCAATACTTTTAATAAGTCCTCAACCTTTGCATTCTTCTCGGTCACGAAACTAGAAGCATCATATTCCGTCGTATCCCCTTTAATTACTACGGGTATCTTACCTTTTATCAAGACTTCCTCAATCAGATGCGCAGCACTCTGTAGTTCCACTTGACCTAAGTCTACATTTCCTGAGCCCTTTTTAATCGACTGAAAATAATCTCCAAACTTAGGATACGATACAATTAATAAATAGTCTAAACTATCTGGATTGTTAAGCTCAAAATTTCCATTAGCTTTAGCACGAGTAAAGTCAACTAAAATTGAATCTTTTGCTTGGAGCAACATGATCGACGCGTTGGTCAATTTGCTCTTGTCTGATTCGTTGATTATTGATCCAGATATTTTATGTTGTGCAGATGCATTAACAAAAGTCAGAGCAAAGAAAAGGCAGAGAAAGGCGTTGGCTAGTGTTTTCATAAATCAATTAAAAATATTGCTATTCTTTAGGCACTACGAAATTATCACAATTCCGTGAAATAAGTAATCCGAATGAACGATTTAACATTGATTAACAAATAATTAACACGTACTATTCGATTTACAGAACTAATTATAGGTCGTTTACTTGGCCGAAAAGTTACAGATATAGTAAAATTTATTTCACTACCTTTGTAAAAACCATTTGAAATGCAAAAAATCAAAGACTATGTAGAAGCGAATAAGGATCGCTTCTTGGATGAATTATTTGAATTATTGCGCTTTCCCTCTGTAAGTGCAGATCCACAATTTAAAGAAGGTGTCTTAAACACTGCAGAGTTTGTCGCTCAAAAATTAAAAGATGCTGGCGCGGATAACGTTGAAATCTGCCCGACTGCTGGTTATCCGATTGTTTATGGAGAGAAAATCTTCGATCCATCATTACCAACTGTATTAGTTTATGGTCACTACGACGTACAACCAGCCGATCCATTAGAGTTATGGGATACTCCTCCTTTCGAGCCTACTGTTCGCGATGGTAAAATCTATGCACGTGGTGCTGCCGATGATAAAGGCCAATTCTATATGCACGTAAAGGCATTTGAATATATGGTTAAGAACAATGAATTAGCATGTAATATCAAATTCATGATTGAAGGTGAGGAAGAGGTTGGTTCAGCAAATCTTGGCATCTTTGTTAGTGCAAATAAAGAACGTTTAAAAGCAGATGTAATCGTTATTTCAGACACTTCAATGATTAGTCTTGAGACCCCTTCATTGGAAACTGGACTACGTGGTTTATCTTATGTTGAAGTGGAAGTTACTGGTCCTAATCGCGACTTACACTCCGGCGTTTACGGAGGTGCTGTAGCGAATCCAGCTACCATTTTAGCGAAGTTAATTGCATCACTTCATGATGAGAACAACCATATTGCTATCCCTGGATTTTATGACGATGTTGTAGAGCTGACAGACGAAGAACGCAAAGCTTTAAATGCCGCTCCTTTTGACATTGAAGAATACAAAACAGATTTAGGAGTTGCGGAAGTGTGGGGAGAGAAAGGATATACTACTATTGAGCGCACTGGTACTCGTCCAACGTTGGAAGTAAACGGTATCTGGGGTGGATATATTGGTGAGGGTGCAAAGACTGTTTTACCTTCGAAAGCATTTGCTAAAATATCAATGCGTTTAGTTCCTAACCAAAAATCAGAGCGCATTACAAAATTATTCAAAGATCACTTCGAAGGCATTGCTCCAAATTACATCAAAGTGGATGTTAAACCGCATCATGGTGGCGAGCCTGTCGTTACTCCAACAGACAGTATTGCTTACAAAGCGGCTGAGAAAGCTTTAGAAGAAACATTTAATAAAAAGCCTGTTCCTACACGCGGTGGTGGTTCGATTCCAATTGTAGCTTTATTTGAGCAAGAATTAGGAATCAAAACAGTATTACTAGGCTTTGGTTTAGACAGTGACAACTTACACTCTCCAAATGAGAAGTATGGTATCGAAAACTACCTAAAGGGTATAGAGACAATTCCACTTTTTCATAAATATTACGCTGAATTAAGCAAATAACATAAAAATGCTTCACGCTGTGAAGCATTTTTTTTATCTTCGACCAACTGATCAAAGATAATGTTGTTACTTTTAAGAAAAATACATAGACTACTCTACTTCATTTCTGTATTATTCTTTTTTATCCTTTGCTATCCATTGCTCTTCGTGTTGTCGAGAAATCCACATAAGAACTATGCGGCTATTGTTTGGTTTCGCAAATGGATATCTGTTTTAAGCGTACATCTAGTTGGTATTCGTTTCAAAATAAATTACGAAGAGCCGATTGATTGGTCGCAACCTTACATCATCTGCCCAAACCACACTTCTATTCTAGATATTACGGCACTTACCTATCTCTGTCCGCAACAATTCTCATTTATGGGTAAGATTGAACTATTGAAGAATCCGGTAACTAGAATATTCTTTAAATCTATTGACATTCCCGTAAAAAGAGAAAGTAAAATATCCGCATTCAAAGCTTTTAAACGTGGGCTAGAATTACTTCAGGAAAAAAAATCATTAGTTATTTTCCCTGAAGGGGCGATTGAAGAAAAGTATCCGCCGACTCTACATAAATTCAAACCTGGCGCTTTCCGAATGGCGCAAGAAAATCATACCGCAATTTTACCGGTTATCATACATAATGCTTGGAAAATCATGTGGGATGATGGACGTCAATACGGATCAAAACCCGGTCTGATTGAAATAACAATACTAAAACCTATTCATCATTCTGAATTGGAAAACGGCAAAGTAAATGGAATTGAGACGGAAGTATACGAAAAGATGAATAAAGTTTGGATTGAAAACCTAAGCAAATATTGATATTCAAGCAGCAACTGAACTATTTAAAAAACTAATAATCAATTCGTTATATTATTAACAAAAGATTTACACACATTTTACTTGCAATAGTTAAATTAAATATTATTTTTGCGAAAATGTAAAACTTAATTAAAGAGATATGTATTGGACACTTGAATTAGCTTCGCATTTAGAAGACGCTCCATGGCCAGCGACAAAAGATGAATTAATTGACTACGCCATTCGTTCAGGAGCACCTGTTGAAGTGATTGAAAACCTTCAAGCGTTAGAAGACGACGGTGAACCTTACGAGAACATCGAGGAGATCTGGCCAGATTATCCGACAAAAGATGATTTCTTTTTCAACGAAGACGAATATTAACATCATTATAAAAAGCGCCTTTATAAAAAAGGCGCTTTTTATTTAATCCTTTTACCAATAGTAAGGTCAAAGACTCAAAAAATATTTTAAATATGGGAAAGCGATTACTTTTTTTATTAGCTATTTTTCTTCCGATTATATCTTTCGCACAATCTACGGAAGGTTCGCCACGAACTAATGAAAGTGTGGCAATTGCGAAGAATTTCATCAATGATATGGCTGATTTGGATGTAGCGCTTGACGTAATTTTGAGTGAGAAAGTCATTGTTAACAAGCCAAATAATGAGCTATATGACTATCTTGAAGCATCTTTACAAGAAATAAGAATCAATTTATTATCAAAGGATATCGAAGAGATTCAATATAAAAGATTTAATGAACTGCCTCGTAAAGAGGTACGCGATATCGATCCTGAGGGAAAGCTTGTAGAAAATATGATATTCCTTTACTACAAAAACAGGTTGTTGACTTCATTATATGTTGAAGATGGTAAAATTGCCTCTTTTACCCTCGTTTCTAAAGGGAATGAACTAGCACATTTTGTGACCTATTAACAAAACGATATTTTTTTACCAGATTTCTTGCAATTCTCAAAAGTATCTTTGATATTTGTTTAATAACTAATGAAAACAATCGTAGCAAATAAAACTTGGTGGTGGCACAGCATATAATGTTGTGGCAATAACCTATTAGTTTAATTTAGCGAAACAAAAAATAGCGGGCTTGCCTTTTCGGCAAGCCCTTTTTATTGAATTTTATGAAAGAGATACTAGCACATTTATTTGAATACAAGTCCTTTAGCAGAAAGGAAGCCTATGATATCCTAACGAATATTGCAACTGGTAAATATGACAGCCATCAAATTGCCGCTTTTATGACGATATACGGTATGCGAAGCATACGTGTCGAAGAATTAGGTGGATTTAGAGATGCCATGTATGACTTATGCAATAAAGTTGATTTCAATGGCTATGACTTAATTGATATGTGCGGCACAGGTGGCGACGGAAAGAACACCTTCAACATCTCTACTCTGGCATCGTTCATTGTTGCGGGCGCAGGTTACCATGTAGCAAAACACGGTAATGTTGGTGTATCATCCGGTTGTGGGTCTTCCAACGTGATGGAACACCTAGGCTATCAATTTACCAATGATTCGGATACCTTAAAGGGCCAATTGGAGCGGGCGAACATTTGTTTCCTACATGCTCCTCTATTTCATCCTGCAATGAAAACAGTCGCTCCAATCCGACGAGCACTTGCAGTTAAGACATTCTTTAATATGTTAGGTCCATTAACTAATCCAGCCAATCCTAAATTTCAATCCGTAGGTGTCTTTAGTTTGGAATTAGCGCGATTATATGCATATCTGTACCAAGGAACTGACAAACAATATAGTATTATGCATGCCTTAGATGGATACGATGAGATCTCGTTGACAGGAGATTTTAAGATTATTACCAATCAGGGCGAAAACTACTATAATGTTGAAGAGCTTGGGTTTACTCCAGTAAAATCAGAGGCATTAGCTGGTGGAGAAACTGTCGAAGAAGCTGCTAAAATCTTCAAACAGATTATTGAAGGAACAGGTACGGATGAACAAAACAACACGGTATTAACCAATGCAGCATTTGGTATAAAAACTTTCCATCCAGAAAAAAGCTTCGGGGATTGTTTCTACGAGGCTGAATCATCGTTATTAGGATTAAAAGCCCTCAATAGTTTTAAGAAACTGATCAATGGCTAGAGAACTCCTTGTTAAAGTGTGCGGTATGCGAGATCCGGCCAATATTGAAGGACTCGTAAAACTTCCTATAGACTATATCGGACATATCTTTTATGCTAAATCAGCACGTTATGTATCATCAGTTATTGAAACAGAAATTCCGGACGGAATCAAAAAGACTGGTGTTTTTGTCAACGCTACTTTTGACGAAATAAAGGAAAAGATTAAGGAACACAATTTAAAAACTGTTCAGCTGCATGGTGATGAATCGGCCAATTTATGTAGGAATCTAAAAGAATTACACGTAGAAGTCATCAAAGCCTTTGGGATCAGTGATGATTTTGAATGGCAGAGATTGGAAGAGTTTACGGATTTAGTAGATTTTTTCCTATTCGACAGCAAAAGTGACGCTTACGGTGGAACAGGAAAAACCTTCAATTGGGAAAAGTTAAAAAGCTACCCATACGCTAAACCCTATTTTCTTAGCGGAGGATTATCCTTAGATAATATTACAGAAGCAATAAACTTCAAAGATAAATACCTAGTCGGTTTAGACTTAAATTCAAAATTCGAAATATCAGCAGGTTTAAAAGACCTCGACAATATCAGTAAAGCATTGAAAATAATTGAAAATGAGCAAATATCAAGTAAATAGCAAAGGATACTACGGTCCATTTGGTGGAGCATATATCCCAGAAATGCTATACCCGAATGTAGAAGAGCTACAGGAGCAATACTTAAGCATTTTAGAAGATCCTTCCTTTAGAACTGAATTCGAACAATTATTAAAAGACTACGTGGGTCGCCCCTCGCCTCTCTATCGTGCAAATCGTTTGTCAGAAAAATACAATGCAAACATTTTTTTAAAACGCGAGGACTTAAATCATACTGGCGCGCATAAAATCAACAACACCATCGGGCAAATTATTTTAGCCGAGAAGCTAGGTAAGAAGCGTATAATCGCAGAAACAGGAGCTGGCCAACATGGAGTAGCAACAGCTACAGTCTGCGCGCTAAAAGGCTTAGAGTGTGTTGTATACATGGGAGAGATTGATATTAAACGTCAGGCACCTAACGTTGCGCGTATGAAAATGATGGGAGCTACGGTCGTCGCTGCAACTTCTGGAAGCAAAACGCTTAAGGATGCAACCAATGAGGCATTAAGAGATTGGATAAATAACCCTGTCGACACGCATTACATCATTGGCTCAGTCGTTGGCCCTCACCCATATCCAGATATGGTTGCTCGTTTTCAGTCAATTATTTCCGAAGAAACGAAAAAACAACTATTAGAAAAAACAGGCAAAGAGACTCCAGATATCGTAATGGCTTGTGTTGGCGGAGGATCGAATGCTGCAGGTATGTTCTATCATTTCCTAGATGATGAAGATGTACAACTTATTGCTGTAGAAGCTGCGGGACATGGTGTTGAAAGCGGCGAATCTGCTGCTACAACAGTCTTAGGTCACGAAGGCGTTTTGCACGGCAGCCGTTCTATTCTTATGCAAACCGATGACGGTCAGGTTATCGAACCCTATTCTATTTCTGCAGGATTAGATTACCCAGGCATTGGACCACAACATGCTTGGTTATTTAAATCAGGACGTGGAACTTATGTTAGTGCAACGGATGACGAGGCTATGCAGGCTGGATTGCAGTTAACGAAATTAGAAGGAATTATCCCCGCTATTGAAAGTTCCCATGCACTCGCACATCTTGAAAAGATGAATTTTACAGGCAATGAAACCGTCGTAATCTGTTTATCAGGACGCGGTGATAAAGATTTAGATAATTACATGAACTATTTTGGATTTTAAAACCATGCAAATAACAAAGCACGCTAATGGATTACTATCCATTTATTTCACCGCCGGATACCCGCATCTAGATAGTACGATAGAGATTGCGAAAGCCTTAGAAATTGCTGGAGCAGACTTCTTAGAGATAGGATTTCCTTACTCTGACCCCGTTGCTGACGGGCCAACCATACAACACAGCTCAGAGGTCGCTCTCAAAAACGGAATGTCGCTTAAGGTATTATTTGAACAACTTAAAGACTTAAGAAAGCACGTTCAAATTCCCGTATACTTAATGGGCTATGTAAATCCCGTTCTACAATTTGGTGTAGAAGCTTTCTGTAAGGCATGCAAAGAAGTTGGTGTCAATGGTACCATCATTCCTGACTTACCAATGTATGAGTATGAGGAACTATATCAGCACATGTTTGAAGAGAATGGAATCAGTAATATCTTTTTGGTAACCCCTCAAACATCCGAATCAAGAATAAGAAAAATTGATAATCTATCGACGAGTTTTATCTACTTATTGTCTTCGAATGCGACAACTGGAAAACAGTTAGACATCCAAGATCAAGCAAGTAGTTATTTCCAACGCATTAAAGACATGAAGCTAGAGAATCCGATTATAATAGGCTTTGGAATTCATGATAAAGAGACCTTTACAAAGGCGACTAATTTCGCTAATGGCGCAATTGTAGGTACAGCATTTGTAAAATTACTGGCCGAAGAAAACTACTTAAGCCGAATTCCTGAATTCATTAAGTCGATCAAAGGATAAGAAGGCATAAAAAAAGGGGATTTAAAAAATCCCCTTTTTTATTTAGTTAACTCGGTTAAGCACTTTGTTAAATAAAAAAATGACCACACCTGCCGCCAAAGTAAGTCCTCCGACGCCAATAAACAGCAAGCTTGGATGTGCAGCTAATTGTTCCATAATATTATTAGGTTTATACTATTAAGTTAGACGAATATATAATCGCTGTTTCTTTTTCGCAAGTAAAATTTAATATTTTTTACCCACAAATGTTTTAATAGTTTCTATATTTGAAACAAGACATGAGGAAAATAGTAGCCATATTGCTTTTGACGATTTATTCTGTATGCAGTACAGGAGCTACGATTTATATGCATCATTGTGGAAAACGCACATTAATTTCTGTGCTAGATGAGGAAAAAGTATCGCATGATCAATGTCCACTCTGCACTGAACACCATCACAATCAAGAACATAGCGAACAAAACGCGAGCTGTTGTGAAAACAAAGACATGTGTCAAGACGTTCAATTGGAACTGAAAAATGACACCGATCAACAGCAATCATCCTTACAGCAACTATTTAGCTTTACTCCTGCCGTTGTGATCATCCCTTGGATAATTTCTTTTTTGGAACAAAGGCTGGATCAAGATGTTAAATGGAGAAGTAGTGCCGAGGAACTTCAATTCGCCTATGTAGATCCCGTCTACATCTTAAATTGCAATTTTAGAATTTGATTTTTTATTGATATCAATCTAATTTATTCATTAGAAGAATTGTTTCAATATTAAAATCATTATGCATTTATTTAGAATACTACCCTTAATTATATTATTATTTTGCGGGCAAAATTCAGTTGCTCAAAGCAATCTTACGACTATTAGTTTTGAAGTTGCCGGGAATTGCGGCATGTGTAAAAAACGAATTGAGAAAGCTGGAAAAGATGCCGGCGCATCAGCAATCGAATGGAGCATAAACAGTCACCTCGCGACAGTAAAATTAGACACAACTAAAGTAAAAGTAGCACATATTCAAAAGCAAATCGCTGCCATTGGACATGATGCCGGCGAGTTTAAAGCACCAGACGATGTGTACAAAGAACTTCATGAATGCTGTCTTTACGAACGTTTAGGGGCTGAAGAAGATGATCATGAAGGTCATGATCACGCACAATACCAGACTTCAGAAGGTAAAGGTCATGATGAACCACAACATGTCGATGATGATGGCGGACATAATCACGACCATGATCATGAAGTTACAGGAGTTGTCGTTAATGAAAATGACAAGGGGGATCTTAACCCTATAACTGAAGTAACCGTTTATTGGGCAGATGATCCTGCTAAGAAAGTGAAGACAAACGAAAATGGTGTATTCAAAATCACCCATAAAAAGCCATTTCGCCATCTCGTTGTTTCACATGCAGGAATGCAGAGTGATACCGTAGAGGTTAAAAACTTACATGAGATTGTTGTTATTCAAGCGAAAAACAATGTGTTAAAAGAGATCGTTATCTCTAGAAAGCAGAAGTCCAATTACATTTCCAAGCTTACTCCCAACAGAATTGAAACCCTAACTGCAAAAGAACTGTTTAAAGCAGCTTGTTGTGATTTGAGCGAAAGCTTTACCACAACAGCTTCCGTTGACGTTGTTAGCAGTGACGCTGTAACGGGAAGCAAACAAATTCAAATGTTAGGTCTGAGTGGAATTTATACGCAAATTACCGTAGAAAATTTACCTGGACCTCGTGGCTTTTCAGCGCCTTTGGGTTTAAATTCGATTGCAGGAACTTGGATAGAAACCATCAATATTAGTAAAGGAATCGGTTCCGTTGCTAATGGATTTGAAAATATGGCAGGGCAAATCAATGTAGAACTTAAGAAACCCCATAATTCAGACAAGCTATTTTTCAATGCTTATGCGAACAATATGGGGCGGACTGACATCAACTTAAATGCCTCTCACCATATCAATGAAAAGTGGTCGGTTGGCCTCCTTTTACATGACAATTTCATGTATAATAAATCGATGAATTTTAGTGATAATGGTTTCCGCGATATGCCAGTAGGAAATCTGTTCTCAGGGATTAATCGATGGCATTTTGAAAATGGTAAAGGTATCATTGCCCAATTTGGGTTAAAATTCCTTCACGACGACCGCGTTGGCGGGCAAATCGACTTTGACGAAAAAACTGATAAGTACGGAACTGACGTCTACGGACTTGGATTCAAAAACCAACGTATTGAAGGTTTCGGTAAGCTGGGGTATGTATTTCCAACAAATAAACACCGCAGCATCGGTCTTCAACTTTCCGCTTCTCGATTTAAGCAGGAAAGCTTCTTTGGATTACAGGCATATGATAACGAACAAAAATCCCTCTATGCCAATTTGTTGTTTCAAGACATTTTAGGTTCTGTTACCCATAAATACAAGGTTGGTGCGTCTGTTCAGATGGATAAATATGATGAAGATATGGCCAAATATTTAGCCGGACAAACACAATATCGGTACAATTTTGGACGTCAAGAAACAACTACTGGGGTTTTTGCCGAATACACATACAGCCCAACTGAAAAGTTCGACGCGGTTTTAGGTATTCGTCAAGATTACAACAATCTCTACGGCTGGTTTACAACGCCAAGAGCTGTATTACGCTATCAGCCAACGTTAGGTACAACCTTGCGACTTAGCTCAGGAAGAGGCCAACGAACGGCCAATATTTTTGCAGAGAATTTAGGAATATTCGCATCCTCACGCCAAATTAGTAACATGAATGGATTGATCAATGGCGAAAATGCTTACGGTTTAAAACCTGAGGTTTCATGGAACACAGGCTTGACCATCGACCAAAACTTCCAACTATTTGGAAGAGAATCAGGCGTATCGGTTGAATTATTCCACAATCGTTTTCAAAATCAAGTAGTAATCGATTACGAGGATCCATACCAAGTTAGCTTCTACAACTTAGACGGCAAATCATTCTCCAATAGTATTCAAGCTGAATTCCGATTTATGCCATTGCAACATTTCGAAGCACGCATGGCATACCGTCTCCTAGATGTTCAAACAGATTACAACGTAGGAAGATTAGAAAAACCGTTGAATGCTAAGCATCGTGGATTCTTAAATTTAGCTTATAACTTACATTCTGGATGGGCTTTCGACTACACACTGAATATAGTAGGCAAAAAACGATTGCCAAGCACAGCATCTAAACCGGATGCTTACCAAGCCGTTACGCAATCTAAAGGCTATGTCACAATGAACGCACAAGTTAGTCGCACCTTCGGAAAAAATAAAAACTTTGATATCTATGTTGGCGGAGAGAACTTAACGAATTTCTATCAGAAAGATCCAATATTAGCATACAATGATCCTTTCGGTACAAATTTCGACACTAATTTGGTTTGGGGACCAATTACTGGACGAATGTTCTATACTGGAATTCGATATCACATTAAATAAAAAATGGGGCTTAAGCCCCATTTTTTATTTAAATATTGTCTTTAGCTCTTGCTGTAATCGAGCTGTAGGTAGTCCAATGACATTCTCATAAGACCCTACAATCTTATTAATACCTATCCTGCCTATCCATTCCTGGATGCCATAAGATCCGGCCTTATCTAAAGGCTTGTAGCGCTCCACATAGTAATCAATTTCCTCTACTGTTAACGGGTTTAACCAAACGGTAGTTTCTTCGACGAAACTTAGCGAAACATCTCTATAAGCGATAGCCACTGCCGTATATACCGTATGAGGTTTACCCGCGAGGCTGCTGATTACTGATTTTGCTTCCGCAAGATTCGCTGGTTTCCCCAATACTGACCCCTTATCATCAACAACAACTGTATCCGCACAGATTACTAATCGATCGAAATAGCCTTCGCTGTCAAATGCCGACAATTTGTTTTCGGCAATCGATTTCACTATTGAAACAGAATCAAGTGTCGTATCAAAGCTTTCGTCCGTTTCGATGACCTCAACTTCAAACGAAATATCCATGGCAGAAAGCAATTCCTTCCTCCGGGGGGACTTCGACCCTAGTATGACCGAAATATCCTTTAATTTATCCTGTAGCATTAAACGCTTTTAATATGAGTTTGTATCCCCCATTTACCCTGTATTTTTAAGATCTTCTCTAGAACATCCCTAACAACACCGTGTCCCCCCTTAAATGGTGACATATAATGTGCTATTGCCTTTATATCCTCAACTGAATCAACAGGGCAAGCCGCGATCCCTACAACTTGCATAACTTCATAATCTGGCATATCATCGCCTACATACATAAGTTGATCGGGTGTTAAGTTATATTTCGCGAGCAGATCGTTTAATACATCCATCTTTTGACTAACGCCCAAATGAATTTCTTGTATTCCCAAACCTTGTAGTCGCTTCCTAACTCCTTCGGACTTCCCTCCGGAAATAACCCACAAATTCAAACCCATCTTTTCAGCAAGCTGCATGGCATACCCATCCTTGACATAGAATGTTCTTAATTGATCACCTGATTCAGTGACTTGAAGTGTTCCGTCTGTCAGCACACCATCCACATCGAGCACAACTACTTTTATCTGTGAGAACTTTTGAAAGATCATATTTTTAATTTATTCCCAAAATTAGGGAAAGTTTCAGAGTTATTATTATGCAAGATTAATCAAAAAATGCCAAAACATTATTTGTTAAAACACATAAATCAGAGAATTGTCAGAAAGTAGTTGCAAAGGAAACTTTTTTTACTAATCTCTTGGCAGAAATGAATTCTTGCTTTACCTTTGTATCATAATTCGAAGGAATAGTAGAATTATTAGTTAAAATTTGTCTTTTCATAATTTAGGTTTATAATTGGTTAGTATCAAACCCTGGCGCCCATCGTCAGGGTTTATTTTTTACCCTAACTGAAGCACTGCAGCAAATTTGCAATACGTTCTTCATACTAGTTTTCCGAAATAATTGTATTAATATTTAGTCTTGGGAGTAGGTTATAAACAAAAAAAAGACTGTCTTATTAGACAGCCTTCTATGCTTTTATTTTTGAAACAGGCTACTATTTTTTCTCCGGACCATTTGGTCTCGAGATTGAAGTTCTCATATCTGTATCAGCCTGTATATTCTGCATTTTATAGTAATCCATAATTCCCAAATTACCATTTCTAAAAGCTTCAGCCATCGCCAAGGGAACTTGTGATTCCGCTTCAATCACCTTTGCTTTTGCTTCTTGTGCTTTTGCACGCATTTCTTGTTCGGTTGCGACTGCCATTGCACGACGTTCTTCGGCACGCGCATTAGCGACTTTTAAGTCAGCTTCAGCTTGATCGGTTTGCAATTTCGCACCAACATTCTCGCCAATATCAATATCAGCAATATCGATC
This sequence comes from Sphingobacteruim zhuxiongii, assembly GCF_009557615.1. Classification (NCBI taxonomy): domain Bacteria; kingdom Pseudomonadati; phylum Bacteroidota; class Sphingobacteriia; order Sphingobacteriales; family Sphingobacteriaceae; genus Sphingobacterium; species Sphingobacterium zhuxiongii. The sequence continues at coordinate 682,200 of NZ_CP045652.1, read as the reverse complement.
GAAAGAATTTCAAATGCGGTTCCAGAATCTAATCCTTTTGACAATACTGTCTTTGAAATCTTATCTGGATTTTCTAATACTTCTTTATGATTCATTGCAGAACCGATAGTGGTAACAATACCCTCACCAACACGAGCTAGGATCGTTTCCTCACCCGCACCACCGACTAACTGATTGATATTAGCACGTACGGTTACTCGCGCTTTAGCGATCAATTGAATACCATCTTTAGCAACTGCAGCAACGGGAGGCGTATTAATCACCTGTGGATTTACCGATAATTGTACCGCATCAAATACATCACGACCTGCTAAATCGATCGCTGTTGCCAGCTTAAAGTCTAGAGGAATATTAGCTTTATCAGCAGAGATTAGTGCTTTAATGACCTTATTCACATTTCCACCCGCTAGATAATGGGTTTCTATCTCATTGGATGTAATTTTTAAACCGGCTTTAGTTGAGGTAATCATTGCATTGGTTACTAATGCGGGAGATACTTTTCTTAAACGCATTAATACGAGGTTCAATAAGCTAATTTTTACATTGGATAATTGCGCTGTAAACCAAAGATTAACAGGCAATAAATATAAAAGAAAGAATATCGCTATTACGGCTCCGATAATGATGAGCACAAGTTGAATTGCTGGATCCATTTAATTGTAGATTAATAAAAATTTCAATTTACTAAAGATATAAAATTTATTCAGAAGATTAGACGATTATTTAAGCTTGCTAACCGATAATGCCGCATTATTAATTATATTTAAACAAAATATCGTGATTTTAGATGATGCATTTAAAGGAAGTGGTTAACGCCACAAGCTTAAAACAATTCCTAGAATTACCTGCCCTTATTAACCAGGCGAACGCTAATTACATACATCCACTTAACAAGGACATTGAATCTGTTTTTGACCGATTAAAGAATCCTTTCTTTGCCAATGGCGATTGTATTCGTTGGAATTTATATGAATTGGATAATCGTGTTATTGGCAGGATTGCTGCATTTTATCATTTTGATGACAAAATCGGAGAATACACTGGAGGCTTTGGCTTCTTCGAATGCATTGATAATCAACAAGCAGCAAATCTGCTGTTTAATCAGGCGAAGAATTGGCTCCTATCCAAAGGGATAGCACAGATGGATGGACCTATCAATTTTGGAACAAGAGATCAATGGTGGGGGCTACTAATCGATGGATATTATCCTCCAGTTTATGGTATGTTCTACCACCCGCCATATTACCAAAAACTATTTCAGAATTTTTCTTTCGATATATTATTCAAACAATATACCTATCGTCGTAAAATCAATACTGATTTTAGTCCAGCGATGTTACGACGTGCCAACAGAGTACTTAATGATTCCAACTATCGCTTTTCCGATATCAGCCTGCTCTCGAAAAAAGAAATAATTAATAATTTCAGGGAAGTATATAACGCTGCATGGAAAGATTTTGACGGCGTAAACTCGCTCAGCGAAGCTGAAATAGCAGAAATAATTGCCCATATGAGCCCAGTAATGGACAAAAAGATTATTTGGTTCGCTTATTATAAGCAACAACCGATTGGTTTTTTTATCAATTTACCCGACCTAAATCAACTCTTAGTAAAATTTTTACGAAATGGAAGTTTAAACATATGGCAAAAAATTCGATTTTTGTATCGAAAAACATTTAGAAAATCCTCAACCATAGTTGGAATGGTATTCGGAGTCCATCCGTCCTACCAAGGGAGAGGCGTTGAAAGCGCAATGATTCTGATGTTCGCCAAATCAATAGCACAATTGGGTTCAGAAGCATATACTGAAATTCAAATGAATTGGATTGGCGATTTCAACAAGCGAATGATAGCAGTTTTGGAATCCATTTCTGCTGAAAAATATAAGACACATTGTACTTATCGATTAACATTTTAATAAAAATATTATGTCATTAGACATGTTTAAACTCAAGTCAACCCGATTGCAAGCCATAGTAAGTATTATCGTTGCGACGTTAGTAATTATCTTTTCATATTGGTATTTCACTGCCAAGCAGAAGGAATATACAGGTGCAATGAAAGAGTATATGGATCTCGCGCAAGAGAAGTTCTATCTAATTCAGGATTGGGAAGTAGAGATACAACGTGTCTCCAAATTCAATTCATTAAATCAAGACATTAGTGCTTATTCTCGAGAAAGAGCTAGAGCAAATATCAATTCAACTTTAGAAAAGCTAGCGGCGACTAATGCCTTATTTGACTCTATACCAAAAAGCGTAGAACCAATTCGGTCGGTCAGTGAATCAATTCTTGACAAGAGTGATCTAAATGCAAAAAGAAATTTAGACACCATTTCTAATCATCTCAGCGATGAACAAGAAATGATTACCAATGCAAGCAACCAAATGACCAATGAGGTTATTGCAACCCGTTCAGAAAAAACAAACTTGAAATTAGCCAAATTAGAGTCTACTCGAACAATTACCCTTCTTTCAGGAATAGTTTCTTTGTTGGTCATCCTTTATGTGATTTACCAAATCATGAAGCTGTCGTTATATCTTAGTAAAACGACAGCCGCAGAGCGAAAGTTGAATGCAGAGTTTCAAAAAACTACCGATCAACTTGAAGAACTGAATTGGGTCCTTCAAAATTCTGCAAAGGTTTATAATACCGTAAATGGCAATCTTTCGGAACATCAAATTGCGAACAACTCGCTTACGATTGTTCGTGAAGTATTAGCAAGTCACGCGTCCGCTTTTTATATACGTAAGATTGATTCGTACGAATTGACGCTGAGAGATACTTATGGTTTAGATTCGAAACAACTGTTAAAAACACTATTGATTGGCGAAGGTTTGGTAGGTACAGTTGCAGAAACGAAAACAGCCAAGGTTCTTGATATCACCGAATTAGACCAAGTTAAGCTCAGCACGGGCATTATCGCTTCGCTTCCTGCCAAGGTGATTCTCTTCCCAATTGTTTTTGAAGACTACTGCATTGGCGTTCTTGAGGTATTTGGTTCTTTCCCATCTGAACGTGAAGAAACGATCCTTAGTTTCTTAGGACGTGCGGGTAGAGCAATCGGATCGGCAATTAAGTCAAGGCAGGATCAAAGCTTAGTTGAAGACCTACTGACCGAAACACAACAACAAACTGAAGAATTAGAAGCTCAGCAGGAAGAATTACGGATAACCAATGAGGAGTTAGTTTATAAAACCAACTTATTGGAAGCTTCTGAAGAGGAACTTCGTGTGCAGCAAGAAGAATTATCCCAGGCAAATAAAGAACTGAATGTTAAAGCCGCCGAACTAGAAACGCGAAACAATGATTTGAAAAGTGCGCAGCAAGTTGTAGAACAGAAAATTGCGGAAGTTGAGCAAGCGAGTAAGTACAAATCTGAGTTTATGGCCAACATGAGTCATGAATTAAGAACACCGCTAAATAGTATTCTGATTCTTGCCAAACTATTGCAAGACAACAAACAAAAGAATTTATCAGAGGATCAAATTAAATACTCCTCGGTAATTTATAATGCAGGTTCTGATTTATTACAGTTAATCAATGAATTACTTGATCTAGCAAAAATAGAATCTGGAAAAGTTGACCTTAATAAAGAAACGATTCTAAGTAAAGAATTTGCAAATAATATCGATTCGCTGTTTAAGGAAATTGCAGACGACAAGAAAATCGATTTCAAAATTGATCTTTCCGAAGCACCTACAGAGTTTATCACCGATGAATACCGCCTTGAGCAAGTCACTAAAAACTTCCTTTCGAACGCCTTCAAGTTTACAGAGAAAAATGGACAGGTCAATCTCAAAATATATTTGAATCAAAACAACCTGAACTTTACGGTGACAGATTCTGGAATTGGAATCTCTAAAGAAAAACAGTCATTGATTTTCGAAGCATTCCGACAAGAAGATGGTTCTACTAGTCGTAAATACGGGGGTACAGGATTAGGACTTTCCATCTCTAAAGAAATCGCATCTCTCCTAGGTGGTAGAATAACGCTTGAAAGTGAACCAAACGTCGGCAGCAAGTTTACGCTCATTATTCCATTTGAAGCGGCTTCTACATTTGAATCTGAAGCATTTTCTTCGATACCAGAAGTAACTGCAGTAAAAGATTTACCAACGCCAGTTTCAGTGAAACCGGAAGAATTGAAGAAAGAACCTTCTGTAGAAACCAAAGAATCATCGACAGAAAGAGTCATTCTAATAATTGAAGATGATGTAAACTTCTCTGAAATCCTAAAAAGCTTCTCTGAAAATTATGGTTTTACGGCCCTTCAAGCTTATGATGGAGAGACGGGAATTCAACTCGCGAAATCTAAACTTCCAGATGCCATAATTCTCGATGTTATGCTTCCAATTGCCGACGGCTGGGAAGTCTTAAAAACGTTGAAAAATGATGAAGAGACTAAGCACATTCCTATTCATATGATGTCTGCGGCGAGTTTTGATAAAAAGGAATTCTTAGAAGATGGAGCAATCGGCTTTATGTCAAAGCCAGTAAGTGAGGCAAGTATACAATCTGCTTTTGAAAACATTAATTTAAACCTAAATAAAGGTGTTAAAAAGATATTGCTTATTGAGGACCAAGAATTCCAAAGCGATTTAATAAAGAAAGCATTTGCCGAACAACAAATCAATGTAATTCAAGCATTCACCGTTGAGTCGGGATTGAAGAAGCTAGAGCAAGAAGAGAATTTCGATTGTATCATATTGGACATTAAATTACCTGATGGTAGTGGCTTAGAGATGTTAGATAAGATTAAGTCCGATAAGAAATACGAGAAACTTCCCGTAATCATAAATACAGCATACGATTTATCTACCGAGCAGACTGAACGGATTATGCGTCATACACAATCCATGGTGTTGAAATCCAGCAAGTCCAATACGCGTCTGACGGATGAGGTAAATCTGTTTTTGAATAAGCTGACGGAGTCCTCTTACAATCCTGTCAAAAACATGGATAAAATTGGAAATCATAACAGCTACGGAAAGAGCAATTTAGAAGGCAAGTGTGTACTTATTGCGGATGATGACATGCGAAATGTTTTTGCGTTAACATCATCCCTTCAGCAATATAATATGCAGATAGAGATTGCTAATAATGGTCGAGAAGCTGTTCAATTAGTTAGTGATCCCGAAAATAAGATTGATATTGTCTTAATGGATATTATGATGCCAGAGATGGATGGCTATGAGGCAATTCAACTTATTCGAAAAGATAAAAAGAATAACAATTTACCAATAATAGCCGTTACAGCCAAAGCAATGAAGGGAGATCGAGAGAAATCAATAGAACTAGGAGCTAGCGATTATGTTAGTAAACCTATAGATATTGATAAGTTAGTATCATTAATGCAGGTATGGCTAAGTTAGAAAACACTTACGAAATAAGTTTCTCAGAAATTGAAGACCTGATTTTTCTATTAAAGAATATCTCAGATTTCGATCTTTCTGGTTATACACGTTCTTCCCTAAAGCGCAGAATACAGCGAATTATGGGATTGGAAAACATGGATATCGTTGATTTAAAAAATGCATTGGTCAATGTTCCGGGCTTTCAAACATACTTTATCGAAGAGGTTACTGTTAATGTCACGGAGATGTTCAGAGATCCAGGGTTTTTCAATAAATTAAGTAGCGATATTATCCCCTATCTTTCGACCTTTCCACGGATAAAAATCTGGAGTGCTGGATGTTCAACAGGAGAAGAAGTCTATTCATTAGCAATATTATTAAAAGAACACGGCTTAAGTGATCGCTCGTTTATTTACGGAACAGATATTAATAGCCAAGTACTTGATGTAGCAAAAAAGGGAATTTATCCACTTAAAAAGTTTAAGGAATACACCGAAAACTTCAATGCTTATCATTCAAAGGAACATTTTGCATCCTACTATACAGCGCGTTATGATGCGGCAATCATTAATCATGATTTACGTCAAAACATCCTTTTTTCGACACATAATTTAGCGACAGACCAGGTCTTCAATGAATTCCATTTAATTACCTGTAGGAATGTTTTGATCTATTTCGACCTAAAGCTTCAAGAAAGAGTGATGAATCTCTTCTACGAGTCACTAGCTCTTTTTGGCTTTTTATGCTTAGGTACTAAGGAAACTCTATTGAGGCATGATGTGATGAAGAATTTTAAGGTCGTTGACAAGGAATTTAACATCTACCAAAAGATAAAATAAGGATGGAAGAAATTGCAAAAAATATTATTGTAATAGGTGGCTCAGCAGGTGCCTATGAAATCATTGTCGATATTTTAGACCATCTCCCGACTTATTTCTCTGCTGCAATCGTCGTTGTTTTACACCGCAATTCAAAGTATGAAACGAAAGTAGAGTCTAGTTTATCGCGTCGTTTAGATAGAAAAGTTACTTCTGTTAAAGACAAGGTACCCATATTGGCTAATAATATATATTTCGCACCTCCTGGTTATCATTTATTGGTAGAACCGAACTTTCGATTCTCCTTAGACATCTCTGAGCCGGTTCAATTCTCGCGCCCATCAATCGACGTCTTTTTTGAGTCAGTAGCCGATATTTATGGTCAAAATTGCACCGCATTTTTATTATCTGGTGCGAATACAGACGGTGCAGAGGGCTTAAAAAGACTAGCCGATTTGAATGCAGCCTGTTTTGTACAGTCGCCCGAGGAAGCTAAAATAGACACAATGCCTAGAAGTGCTCAGAAAATATCAAAAAAAGTTATAACCCTCACCAATGCTAAAATAATTGACTATTTTAGCTCATTAACATAATTGCTAGAATGAAGACTATCAACATTTTGCTTCTTGATGATAAGGAAGAAAACATCATCAGTTTAAGTGCATTATTGGAAGATGTTGAACATGTTAACCTGATTTCATCGACAGATCCCAACGACGCGTTAAAGATTTGTTGGAAAGAAGATGTTTCTATTGCCTTAGTCGATGTTCAAATGCCAAAAATTAATGGCTTTGAATTCGTATCCATTCTTAAGTCCAATCCAAAAACTAGCCACATCATGGCAATCATGGTGACAGCTATTTCTAAAGAAGATAAATACCTCTTACAGGGCTTAGAAAGTGGTGCCGTGGATTACCTATACAAACCCCTTAAGCCGGAAATAACTATTGCCAAAGTACGATCCTTTGTTCAGCAGATTTTAGTTCAGCAAGAATTAAAAGAGAAGAATCGTGAGCTTGAGGTATCACGTCAAGAGTTATTAAAAACAAAAGAAGAAGCTATTCAGGCGAGAAAATCTAAGGAAATTTTTCTTGCGAATATGAGTCATGAAATCCGTACGCCAATCAATGGCATCATGGGCATTATGCACATGTTTAAAAGTTCTGAACTCTCTACCGAACAACGTGACTGGCTTAAACGTCTAGACAATGCTTCTCAATCGCTCTTATTAATTATCAATGATATTCTCGATCTTTCGAAAATTGATTCTGGTATGCTTAAGATAGAATTTGAGGATTTTAGTTTGTCGAAAATGATTGAGGATATTAATAAAATATTCAAAATCAAAGCAACACACAAGAATTTAGATTTTGAGATCGAAGTGGATAGTGAAGTCCCTCAATATATTCGTTATGATTCATTAAGATTGCAACAAATAATAAGCAACTTCATTTCCAACAGTCTAAAGTTTACAGAATCAGGTTCCATTACGCTTACCGTTAAGTTTATGGAACAGAAAGAGGATAAATCGCTATTGCGTTTTATTGTGAAGGATACAGGTATCGGTATAAAAGAAGATTCTGTCGAGAAAATCTTTATGGCCTTTGAACAAGCTGATGATGGTATTACGAAGAAATTTGGTGGAACTGGTTTAGGCTTAGCTATTGTTAAACGTCTTGCCAAATTACTCAATGGTCAAGTTGGAGCTAGCAGTGAATATGGCAAAGGTTCTGAATTCTTCTTTGAAGGCTGGTTTGAGGCTTCTGACCATGACCAAGAGCAAAAAGAAAACAATGCGCCATCGTACAATACTTTTCCTAAGTTCAACAACATGCGCGTGCTCGTGGCCGAAGATAATGACCTAAATTCCTTTATGCTTGCGCACATGCTAAGGAGTTGGAATTGCGAAGTAGACATCGTCCGTAATGGCCGATTAGCGTTGGAAAATGTTGAAGCAAATCATTATGATCTCATTTTGATGGATACACACATGCCAATCATGAGTGGTTTTGAAGCAATAAAAGAAATCAAAAACCACATTATTCCGGAGAAACATGGGATCCCAATCATTACGATATCGGCTTCTGTATTAGAGCATGAACAGGCAGCAGCCTTTCAAGCGGGTGCTGACGGTGTAATAGGCAAGCCTTTCGACCCAATTGAGCTTTATCAAAAGATTGTTGATGTGTCAGCAAAGATAAATTCTTAAATAGTAAGGTATTTCAAAGACTAACACTCGTTTAAATAAATTATTTGTAGTAAATTCGGAGATATTAAATTTAAAGTTCAGTTATGAAAAAATTAATTTTAGCTCCTGCACTAGCTTTAGCGATTGCGGTTTCTTCTTGCGGAAATAATGCAGAGAAGAAAGAGGAGACTACATCTACCGAAACCACTCCAACAGAAGCTCCTGCAACAACTACAGAAGAAACAGTTCCAGGAATTGAAAACGTTACATCATCGCAAACTTGGACAGTTGAAGGAAATGACCAAATGCAATACAACATTAACTTGATTCGCGTCAAAGCGGGCGAGGCTGTAGAAATCACAGTAAAAAATGTTGGTTCAATGCCAAAAGAGTCAATGGGACACAACTTGGTTATTTTGAAACCAGGTATCGATATCCCTACATTTGGAAGTGAAGCTTCTGCAGCTGCGGATAGCGAATACATCCCTAAATCATCTCTTACTTCAATCGTAGCTCATTCAAAACTTTTAGGTCCAGGTGAGTCTGATAAGATTTCAGTTACGTTAGAAAAAGGTGTTTACTCTTACATCTGTAGTTTCCCAGGACACTTCGGAATTATGCAAGGTAAAATCGTTGCTGAATAGTATTATTTAGCTTCAAACATATTAAAAGCCCCGATACCCTCGGGGCTTTTTTCGTTTTTATTAACGCTGATCTTACTAAGCGCTTATCACATCGCTAATTAGACAAACGATTGCCAATGGAAATGTTTATTTGCGTTCGTTAAATCGTTAGATAAATAGTAAATTTGAGACCGTTAAACAAATAAAATTTCTATGCAATACGACGTAATTGTAATCGGTAGTGGTCCAGGTGGATATGTTGCAGCTATCCGTTGTGCTCAACTGGGTTTGAAAACTGCTGTTATCGAAAAATACAGTACATTTGGTGGTACCTGTTTAAATGTGGGTTGTATTCCTTCAAAAGCATTATTGGACTCTTCTGAGCATTATCATAATGCTGCTCATAACTTTGAACAACACGGTATTTCCCTAAGTAGCTTAAAACTTGACATGAAAAAGATGATCGCTCGTAAAGACGACGTGATCGCTCAAAATACGGCAGGTATTACTTACTTATTCAAGAAAAACAAGATTGACAGTTTCCAAGGCATTGGATCATTCGTTGATAAGAATACCATCAAAATCACAAAAGAAGATGGTTCTACAGAAGAACTAAAAGGTAAAAACATTATTATCGCGACAGGTTCAAAACCTACAGCCCTACCTTTCTTACCAGTAGACAAAACTCGTATCATTACTTCTACAGAAGCATTAAACTTAACTGAAGTTCCAAAACATTTAATCGTTATCGGTGGTGGTGTTATTGGATTAGAGTTAGGTTCAGTATACGCTCGTTTAGGAGCAAAAGTATCTGTTGTTGAATATGCAAAATCAATTATTGCAACAATGGACGCTGGATTAGGAAAAGAATTGCAACGTGTCTTAAAGAAAAACTTAGGCATGGAATTCTTCCTAAATCACAAAGTAACCGGTGCAACAGCGAAAGGCAAGAAGGTTACAGTAACCGCTGAAGATGCTAAAGGACAAAATGTTGAATTAGAAGGAGATTACTGTATCGTTGCAGTTGGTAGAACAGCATATACAGCAGGTTTAGGTCTAGAAAACATCGGTATTAAAACTGAAGAACGCGGAAACAAAATCACAGTTAACGAGCATATGGAAACCTCAGTAGAAGGCGTATATGCAATTGGTGATGTTGTTCGTGGTGCGATGTTAGCTCACAAAGCTGAAGACGAGGGTACCTATGTTGCAGAACGTATTGTAGGACAAAAACCGCATATTGATTACAACTTGATTCCAGGTGTAGTCTATACATGGCCTGAAGTTGCTTCTGTTGGTCAGACTGAGGAGCAATTAAAAGAGGCTGGTAAAAAATATAAAGCTGGAAGTTTTTCATTCAAAGCATCTGGACGTGCGAAAGCATCTGGAGATACAGATGGTTTTATCAAAGTTCTTGCAGACGCTGACACAGATGAGGTATTAGGCGTTCATATGATTGGTCCTCGTGCTGCTGATATGATTGCTGAAGCGGTTGTAGCGATGGAATACCGTGCTTCTGCAGAAGATATCGGTAGAATCTGTCATGCTCACCCAACATTTACGGAAGCATTAAAAGAAGCCGCATTAGCAGCTACTTCAAATAGAGCGATTCACGCTTAAACGTACAAAAAATAGAAAAGGCAAACTTAGGTTTGCCTTTTTTTTGTGTTAATTTATCCTATGAATTTTTATACAAGAAAATGGGTTAAACCGGAAGACTTAAACCCAAACGGTTCTTTATTCGGAGGCACCTTACTACGCTGGATTGACGAAGAAGCAGTTATTTACGCCATAGTACAGTTGGGGAACCCACATGTGGTCACCAAATATATTTCGGAAATCAATTTCGTTTCTTCGGCAAAGCAAGGAGATATTATCGAATTAGGAATTGAAGCTATTCATTTTGGGAATACCTCGCTTACCATGCGCTGTGAAGTCCGCAATAAAATAAGCAGGAAAACCATACTTTCCATCGATAAATTAGTATTTGTAAATCTAGATCCAGAAGGAAATCCTGTTCCACATGGGAGAACTGAAATCACCTATGCTTATATGGGGATCGAAAGAGATGTTAAGAAACGCGATTAAGCTGCCTTCTGTGCTTGAATTTCGCGTTTAAGATCTTTCTCAACCCAAAAGGAAACAACGGGAATTAAACTTAAAACAAAGTATTTGGCAACACGACTGAAAGTCCAGTTGTATGTCTGCCAACATGCTACGAGTAGAACAACAAAAATCACAACAAGAAATCCATGAATTGATCCCGCTACGCGAACTGCCTCTGGTATATTAGCTAAATATTTTAATGGCATAGCCACGAAGAATAATAAAATGGTAGAGATTGCTTCCCAAAGAGCGACTTGTTGAAAAATACGTAACATACTTAAATTCTTATTTTGTTGCAAAATAAAGCAAATAACGCAGTTTCCGAAAAGACACAGCTATTCTCCAGGCTTTATGACACTTCTATGCCTTTTTCATCCCATTTAGGGTAAAGAAATGGAAAGACTAAATAAAAAATATGTATTTTTGGATAATTGTATAAGCATAACATAACGACACTTAATATTTATGAATTACGACATTATTGTTATTGGTAGTGGACCAGGTGGATATGTAGCTGCCATCAGAGCATCTCAATTGGGATTCAAAACGGCCATTATCGAACGTGAAGCATTAGGAGGAATTTGCCTTAACTGGGGTTGTATTCCAACAAAGGCACTTCTAAAAAGTGCGCAAGTATTCGAATATTTAAATCATGCAGAAGAGTACGGTATCAAAGTAAACGGCGGGGAAGCTGATTTTGGTGCTATCGTTAAAAGAAGTCGTGGCGTCGCTGACGGTATGAGCAAAGGTATTCAGTTCTTAATGAAAAAGAACAAGATCGATGTGATCATGGGTACTGCAAAAATTAAAAAAGATAGTAAAATTGAAGTAAAAGCAGCTGACGGCTCAACTAAAGAGTACACTGCGAAACATACAATCTTAGCCACAGGTGCTCGTTCAAGAGAATTACCTAACCTTCCTCAAGATGGTACAAAAATAATTGGTTACCGTCAAGCAATGAACCTTCCTAAACAACCTAAATCAATCGTTGTTGTTGGTTCTGGTGCAATTGGAGTTGAATTTGCATATTTCTACAATGCAATAGGAACGAAAGTAACGATTGTCGAATTTATGGATCGTATCGTTCCAGTTGAGGATGAAGAAATCTCTAAACAATTAGAGAAATCGTTGAAAAAAGCAGGAATTGACATCTTAACAAAATCGGAAGTAACTTCGGTGGATACTAAAGGTGAGCTTTCAAAAGTACATATTAAGACTGCAAAAGGTGAAGAAGTAATCGAAGCTGAAGTTGTTTTATCAGCAGTAGGTATTTCTCCTAATATTGAAAACCTAGGTCTAGAAGAAGTTGGTGTTAAGACCGATAAAGGCCGTGTTTTAGTAGACGATTTCTACAAAACTAATATCGAAGGTGTTTATGCTATTGGTGATATCGTTAAAGGTCAAGCCTTAGCTCACGTTGCATCGGCAGAAGGTATTACTTGTGTTGAAAAAATCAAAGGATTACATGTAGATCCAATCGACTATAATAATATCCCAGGCTGTACTTACTGTTCCCCAGAAATTGCTTCAGTAGGCTTTACAGAGAAAGCTGCTAAAGAAGCTGGATACGAAGTGAAGATTGGTAAATTCCCATTCTCTGCATCAGGTAAAGCATCTGCAGCAGGAGCTAAAGATGGTTTCGTAAAAGTAATCTTCGATGCAAAATATGGTGAATTCTTAGGTGCACACTTAATTGGTGCAAATGTAACTGAAATGATTGCAGAGGTTGTAGTTGCTCGTAAACTAGAAACTACTGGTCATGAAGTACTAAAAGCAGTTCATCCACACCCAACAATGAGTGAAGCCATTATGGAAGCCGTAGCAGATGCTTACGGTGAAGTAATCCATTTATAATAGCTTTCGCAAGCTAAACGTTATAAAAAAAGACGCCTTATTGGCGTCTTTTTTTATATGTGCAAATATGTTTACTAGCGATCTAGCCTTTATCTTTCTTTTTCCAGATTTTTTCTGCCCACTGCCCTACAAACCAAAAGGATATCGCAAGCACTAAGAAGAATACCGTGCGGTTAATATTATCCCATAAATACTCTACAAATCGGGTGTACAGGTTGAGAATAAAAAACACAAAGCCAATATCTCTAGAAACATTGTCCTTGTTTTTCATCCCATACAACGCTAAACCTAGTGACACAACGATTCCTAATAATCCCCAATAAAAGATTTCATATTGACGGACGGAAGACCATTTCTCCAAATCGCTATAATTCCCAAAGATAGAAAGCAGCCAAAGTGCAATCATCGAATACAATAAACCTATTACGTATGTTGTTGACTTAAAAGGTTGAATGGGTTTAATTTTATCCTGCGCAAAGACAGCAAATACAGTTAATAGGCCACCAAAAATTGTGAATCTCAAGGGATAATTCATCCCCCAGAATTTAAACCCCCAATTACTATGTAGTGCAGTCTCTGTTGCAAACCATATTCCTAAAGCAACTAGCGTAAATACCCAAATCAGTTTTGAGCTTAACTTGACGGACAGGACACCATAAATGACTATGGATAGGAAAAACAAAATGGTAAAGTAGTGATCAGAACGGTCTAAAATTTGTCCCAGAAATCCAATACAAGCGGCAGTAGAAAACGAGCCCGCAAGCATCAATGTCTCGTTAGAAAAAGTCTTCTCCGGATTCTTCTGTTTGTTACGGAATCCCAATATGTAAAAGATTGCGGCCAATCCAGCGAAAACTAAACAGAACACGACATTTGGTGTATCATAAAATCGCTCAATAAGCGTACTGAGGTAATCATCGGAGAAAAGCGAAACAACGGAAAAAATTAATGACGCCAACGCTACCCAAAAAGCATAACGGGCGAGTACCCCCCATTCAAACCCCTTTTCGTCTAAATTGTCTTTAAGCTCACGCACTTTTTCCGCATCAAGTAAGGACTCCGATTGCCAGTGTGACAGCGCGTCCTCAATTATTTCACGTTCATTCTTACTTACATCTAGCTTCTTCAAGTGCTTGTTTTAGTTGGTTTATATTTCAATCTTATGTTGAATAAAGGTAATACTTTTTCGGGAACCACTGATATATCAGATTAAAGGAAAAGCTGCTGAAAATCTTCCTATAAAAATCTGTAACTTTGCATCTTGCAAAACAGGAGATATTAATGGCCCAACATAAAGTAGTAGACCTAGGAGATCAAAGTGAAGTTGAAGTATTTGGAGCGCGCGAACATAATCTGAAGAATATCGATGTTTCCTTTCCAAGAAACCAATTAGTTGTTATTACTGGCTTAAGCGGTAGTGGAAAATCTTCCTTAGCCTTCGACACCATTTATGCCGAAGGACAGCGTCGCTATATGGAGACATTTTCTGCCTACAGTCGACAATTCCTTGGTGGGATGGAACGCCCAGATGTAGATAAAATATCTGGATTAAGCCCAGTTATCTCTATTGAGCAAAAAACCACATCTAAGAATCCGAGATCAACGGTAGGTACGATTACTGAAATCTACGACTTTCTACGCTTATTATATGCTCGAGTAGGAGAAGCGTTCTCTTACGTTTCAGGAAAGAAAATGGAACGGATGTCTGACGATGAAATAACAGACCGTATCTTAAAAGAATTTGATGGCGAAGGTATCTTCATCCTCGCCCCTGTAGTTAAGGGCCGTAAAGGACATTATAGAGAGCTCTTTGAGCAAATCAGAAAGCAGGGATATACCAAAGTACGCGTAGACGGGGAAATCTTAGATTTAGTTGCAAAAATGCAAGTCGACCGTTATAAGATACATGATATAGAAATTGTTGTGGATCGTATTATGGTGGAAAAAGATAGTCGAAAACGCCTATACACTTCCATTGGTCAAGCCCTGAAAACAGCAAAGGGAATTATCAAAATTGCCAATAAAGAGAACAAAGAACAGTTCTTTAGTCGCTATTTGATGGATGCAGAATCGGGAATTTCATACGATGAACCGCAACCCAATACCTTTTCATTTAACTCCCCTTATGGTGCCTGTCCTAAATGCGATGGACTAGGTTATATCTTCGAAATTGATAAAAATATTGTAATTCCAGATAGATCACTAAGCATTCAGAAAGGTGCAATTGTACCCTTGGGCCCAGTTCGAGAGTCTTGGAACTTTGCAATTTTGAAAGCGGTAGCGAAAAAATATGAATTCTCGTTAACTACCCCGGTGGAAAAACTATCCGATGAAATAATTGATATGCTTCTCTTTGGAGAAGAAGAACCGATTTCCTTAACCGTTTCTTATGGCTCATATGGCGCTCGCGAATATAAGATCCAATTTGCGGGTATCTTCAAATTACTAGAAGAAATGAGCGGGAAATATTCCGACGAAAGTCCTGCATTAGAAGACTTCAGAACGCAAGTTGTTTGTCCTTCTTGCCATGGCGATCGCCTGAGAGTAGAATCCTTAAATTTTAAAATCGACAGCAAAAATATCGCTGAACTATCAGCTTTAGATATTGTAGCACTAAATGAATGGTTTGATGGCCTTGAAAGCCGATTGAACGAAAGACAACTTGTTATCGCTACGGAAATTATTAAAGAAATCCGAACTCGATTAGGATTCCTACTTGACGTTGGCTTAAATTATCTTACCCTAAATCGAAGCTCAAAGAGTTTATCGGGTGGAGAGGCGCAACGAATTAGATTAGCCACCCAAATTGGTTCTCAATTAGTGAACGTCTTGTATATTCTCGATGAACCGAGCATTGGCTTACACCAAAGAGATAACGAGCGACTAATCAAAGCTTTGAAGAATTTACGCGATATAGGAAACTCTGTATTAGTCGTGGAGCATGACAAAGACATGATCCTCAATGCAGATTACGTTATTGATATGGGACCTGCTGCGGGGCTTTACGGAGGCAAAGTTGTTGCTGAGGGTACAGCAGAGCAAATCCTAAAAGCAGATTCACTAACGGCAGCCTACCTCAATGGAAAAAAAGAGGTCGCGATACCTGAAAAAAGACGAGAGGGAAATGGGCATGTACTTTCACTGAAAGGGGCAACTGGGCACAATTTAAAGAATGTAGATATAGAAATTCCACTTGGAAAACTTGTATCGGTAACTGGTGTATCTGGCTCAGGAAAGTCTTCTGTAATTACCAATACACTATACCCAATACTGAATCACCATTTCTTCAGAGCGAAAGCAAAACCACTTCCGTACAAAAAAATTGAAGGTTTAGAACATATAGACAAAGTGATAGAAATTGATCAATCCCCGATTGGTCGTACTCCACGTTCGAATCCTTCCACCTATACCGGCGTATTTTCGGATATCCGAGCATTATATGTGCAGCTTCCAGAATCAAAAATACGCGGATACAAACCTGGACGTTTTTCATTTAATGTGAAGGGCGGGCGTTGTGAAACATGTCAAGGCGCTGGAATGAAAATTATCGAAATGAATTTCCTTCCTGATGTTCAAGTTCCTTGTGAAACGTGCCATGGAAAACGGTACAATAGGGAAACATTAGAAGTACGCTATCGTGGTAAATCGATATCCGATGTCCTCGATATGAGTATCAACGATGCTGTCACTTTTTTTGAGAATATCCCTTCTATTTATCGTAAGATAAAAACCTTACAAGATGTAGGTTTAGGATATATCACCTTAGGGCAGTCATCAACGACGCTTTCCGGTGGAGAAGCGCAACGTGTAAAATTAGCAACAGAATTATCGAAGAAAGATACTGGAAAAACTTTCTATATTTTAGATGAGCCGACGACTGGATTACATTTTGAAGATGTCAATGTTTTATTAGGCGTTATCAATCGACTTGTTGATCGAGGAAATTCAATCTTGATCATCGAGCATAACTTGGACGTAATAAAAGCTGCCGATTGGGTGATTGACATGGGCCCAGAAGGTGGAAAAAATGGAGGAACAGTATTATTCCAAGGCACACCCGAAGGACTAATAAAATTAGAGAACTCCGAAACAGGAAGATTTTTAAAATTAGAAATGAAAGCATAATAGCAAAATTTTTATAACAAAAGAGCCCTCGCAAATGTGAGGGCTCTTTTGTTATAAATATTCTAAAACGCCAACGATATTCTGTCGTATTCTCGTTTTGACCGCTCGATCTTTATAAATAGCTGGTTCCCATTTGGGAGATTGCTTCATAACCCGTAGCGCTTCTTTCGCAAAGGCAGGACTAATTTTATCTCTATTTGTTATTTCGATATTGCAGATAGTGCCATCCTCACAAACGATAAATTCGAGAATAGCAGTTTGTCGAGCACCATACTTGACATAATCGACACTATCTAAAGATTCAATCACCCGGTACGCATTAAAGTTGTTCCGAACAAACGTCGCCCATCCAGAAGCTCCCCCTCGAAACTCGGGAATCTTATCCACTTGACGTACGATACCCGTGTCTTGTTTTACAACAGCATTTTCCTCCTGTGCATACATAGAAGAACAACTGAAAAATACTATACAAAACAGCAGTATACGCATCATGCTTAAATTTACACAATAATTCTTTAACGAGGAAGCTCTATATTTTGTCTAAATTGCCCTTGCTCATCTTTTAAAAAGCTCATCGGATTTTCAGGATCTTTAATTATCTCAAATAAGGTATACCCCCATGGTTCCCAAAAATTCTCTAATACCTGACCATACGTTTTCGCTTGCCAATTATCAAATATTGGCTTCATGGTCCAGTCATTCAAAGCCATTGGCTCTACAAATATTTGATCTCCTACCTCCATATAAGTATATGCTGGTAAGCGATTGAATAAATAAGCCGTGTAAAAATACTTCGCACCAATTTCTTCAAATTGAATAGGATGTAACTTTTGACCTTTACTCAATGTAAGTGCTTCTTCATGATAAACAGCATTCGTACCATTATCTTGCAGTGTCGCGATCAATCCAAAGTTTTTCATACGTAATGAAAAGATCAATGTATTGATTTCATCACGATAAAGAAAGGTGTCATCTGCATTATCTACATGAAAAACTTCAATCGTAAATGGATTCTTATGCTCAAACTCCATGGGAAGAATTAACGATTGCAACATGGCGTGCAAATTCCGAAACTTCTGTACCAAAGCTTGCGAGAAATTCATTTCCTCACCCGTCATTACTGCTTGACGAATACCTGCTTGAATTTCATTGAAAACGACACCATAAAGAATCTTCGCTATCCATTGAAACAAAACTTCCTGTTCCAACGCTTCAACCGCTTCATATCCCTGTTCAACGGCATATTCCACTCGTCTATCCAATGCTTCAATAGCATTTGCCACTTCAATTGAACAAGGCAACTGTAGCTTCTTATAGGTACTGAAGCTCTCGTCAAGCATTTTAAACGGTTTCTCTTCTAGATCAAAAGCACGCATCATCCAGGTTGGAAACACTTGAATTTGTTCATCGCCAGACTGTAAGGCCTTCCCTGTTAAAAAACAGATAGAATTATCAAATTTGAAATCTAAAAATGGATTGTAAAGTTTCGTTTCCATAGGCTGCAAAGTTAACAGAAATGCCAACTTCAACGCTATCCTACATGCACATATTACTATCGAATGACCTAAAATAATGGAGTCTACAGTAGAAAATTTCGAATAGGAAAGGAAAGCTCCTTTGCCCGATTGTAGATCATGAAATGACCTGCGTCTTTTATCCTGATATCACAGTCCACATTGGAAATTGAAAATATTCGATCCTTGTCTCCGTGAATCTGCAGACAGTTTACTGGATTTTGTGTGTTGTCCCAATGAATTATTTTATCTACCGCCCAATCAAAAAAGGTAGAATCGGTGTCTTGAATAATTGCATCAAAAAGTTTTTTTTCCTCATCGGACTTCAATCCAAAAGCCCATTCCAAAGCTTTCTTAGCAAGCAGACCGGAAGAACCTGTAGGAATTAGTTTGTAAACAGAAAATAGCTTAGAAAGCTTAAAAACCGTTGGGATTTCAAATTTATTCTTAACCGAGGAGATTAATATGCTTTTTTCAAAATCATAGTACTTTGCGAGTTCCGAAATACAGAGACCTCCAAACGAAACGCCTAAAACTAATGCGCCTTGTTTGGGAATCTGATAATGTTCCGCTAAGCGAAAGATATAACTTTCTAGACTTTCTAATGGTCGAGGTGTTAACCAATCAATATAAACAGGTTGAAAGCCTGACAAGTCCAAATTTTGAAAAACTCGCCGGTCAGCCCCCAATCCAGAGAATAAATAAATGGTTTTCATTAAACCAAGTTACTGAAATTAGCCGATAAGGACTTTATTATTTTCGTAGACTAACGATCCATTAGTCATCGTACCGTCTGTATTCTTTAATCCCTTCAGTTCTGAAGTTTTTCCTTTCTCCAAAAGACTCTTCATTTCTTTCTCATCGAGGAATACGCCATGTAGCGTTCGCCAAATCTTGAAGTCACATCCACGCGCATATTGACTACACTGAGCTACCTTATCGTATAACTGAACTTGACCTTCCGTACATTTAGGACATTTGATCTTCCCCTTTTGCTGGGGCTTCAATTCTTCATGCGCTATTGCCACTCTTAATTGCATTAACTCGGTTGTAATCTTCGCGGTGTAGTCTTTAATATGTTTCATAAACACATCATAACTCACCTTATTCGCGCGCATTTCCTCCAGCTTCTGTTCCCATTTACCTGTCAATGTAACCTTCGCAATCGAACGATCCTTGACTAAGAAATAAACAGCCAAGCCTTTTTCTGTAGGAATAAGTTTCTTTTTATCGCGTTTGATATAATCCCGCTGAAAAAGCGTCTCAATAGTCGCCGCACGTGTTGCTGGCGTTCCTAAACCACAGTCTTTCATCGCTTGACGCATTTCATCGTCCTCAATTTCTTTCCCCGAAGTCTCCATCGCTTTTAACAATGAAGCCTCAGTATGAATTGGTTTAGCTTTCGTGTGTCGCTCTGCTAATTCCAGCGTTAAGATCTCTAGTAATTCTTCCGCACTAAGCCTTGGGAGCTGCGCGTTTTCATTATCTTGATCGTCGGTATTCTTATCTTCATCTGGCGCCTCAACCTGATCAGCGGACAAACGCCATCCGTATTGTCGAATAACTGTTCCTTTGGCAATTAACTCCACTCCTGATGCATCAATCGTCACCGTTGTGATATCTTTCAAACAAACCTCTGAAAAACTCTCAACCATGCGCTTCGCAATCATATTATAGATATGCTGCTGATCCATAGGCATTGGACCTGGCTTCTCATCAGTAACCAACAAAGCATGGTGATCCGTAACTTTCTTATCATCTACTGATCGCTTATTCAACTTTGCTCCTACCAGATTCTTACTAATAACCGCAATGCTCTCCGTTGCCGTATTTGCTAAATGCTGAAACAATTCGTCGATTTTTTCAAAGACATCCTCTCCTATGTACCTTGATCCAGTACGTGGATAGGTAATCACCTTTTTCTCATAAAGCGTCTGTGCAATACTTAACGTCTGATCAGCCGAATAGCCATACTTCTTATTGGCATCCTGTTGAAGGGACGTCAAATCAAATAATAATGGAGGCGGTTCTTTCGTTTCTTTCGCTTCAACATTAACAACTTTCGCTTCATCACCAACTCGAATCTTTCCAATAGTCTCTTCAGCGACGTCTTTATTATCTAACCTATTTGAAGTCGCTTTAAACTGAATACCTTCTTTTTCAAACCCAGCCTGAATTTTATAAAATGCTTGTGGCTTAAAGTCCTTATTTTCTAAATAGCGAGAACAAATCATGGCTAGAGTCGGTGTCTGCACACGCCCTAACGAAAGCAGTCCCTTATTTCCAGCAGCTAATGTTAAAGCTTGGGTTGCATTAATACCAATTAGCCAATCTGATTCTGAACGCGAACGCGCAGACATATATAAACTGTCGTACGCTGTACCGTCTTTCAAATTCGCAAAGCCCTCTTTGATAGCTTTATCAGTCTGCGATGAAATCCATAGTCGTTTAAATGGAATATTCGATTTTAAATAATAGTAGATATTGCGAAAGATCAATTCGCCCTCACGTCCAGCATCCGTTGCTACAATAATTTCCTCTGCCTGCTCCAATAACCATTTGATAGTATTGAGCTGCTTTAAGGCACCCATATCGTCCTGCTGTTTGCCGTCCTTACGAACTTTCTTGACCTCCAAAGCAAACTCCTTCGGAATAATCGGCAAATTCTTCACCGACCAATTCAGAAAACCATAGGCCTGCGGCGTGCAAAGCTGTACCAAATGCCCAAAAGCATAGGTAAATGCATAACCATTCCCGGCAATATATCCATCTTTCACCTCCTTGGCGCCCATTACTCTTGCCAAATCCCGCGCAACGGAGGGTTTCTCTGCTATTACTACTTTCATTTTAGACATTAGACGTCTGGCCTTAGATACATCAAACGAAGCAAGATTCTGATTATTAGACAAGCATTGTAATTTGTGATACCGAGACTTCAATTCTCAGCCACACACACATGTCTAAAATCCCACTTCTATATACTAATCCAACGACGCTATCGAAATTCCTTTAATCTTTCTATATAAATCCACCGCGTAAACATCCGTCATTCCCGAAACATAGTCGAGTACGGCTCTAATCTTGGAGTACGTATCGTCTCGTTCAGAATGGAACTGTTCAGGCATCATAGCAACCACTTTTTTATCAAACATCGACTTATTGGTTTTTAGATAGGCTGGAACAAACTCTTCTAATAGCGCATTCATCACCTTAAAACCTGCAATTTCAATCTGTACGACCGTTGGCGCATTGTAGATTCGTTGTACCGAAATATCCGATATCAACTTCATATGAGCCACAATTTCTGGACTTAGTGCGTCCATCAGCGCTTTATCAAATGTCCCTTCCAGAAAATCAGCTTCCCGATCCACAAATAGCTGCGCACAGCCATTAATCAACGTATTGATGGCTTTTGCACGAAGCAATGATACCTTACTAGCGGTATCTGCTAAACTATCTAAACGTGCCCGAAGGTCCTCGCCTGCGCAAAGCGGCAATAATAAATCTTCAACTTCTTTATAGGAAAGAATCTTTAAATGATGCGCATCTTCCAAATCAATGATATTATAACAAATATCGTCAGCCGCCTCTACAAGATACACCAATGGATGACGCATATAACCTTTCGGATTATGCGGATCTTTAGCTATGCCAAGCTCCCTAGCAATCTGCTCAAATCCACCTTTCTCAGAGTCGAAAAAGCCATATTTTTTCCGGTGATGCGACCCTTTAACATGTCCATCGATTGCTGAACAAGGATATTTCACAATGGATGCTAGACTCGTATAAGTCAAAGCAAACCCTTTCGGATCTTTCCCATTAAAAGCATGCGTTAATATGCGTAAAGCATTTGCATTACCCTCGAAATGGGTTAAGTCTGCCCATTGTTCTTTGCTAACCATTTCCTGATATTTCAGTCCCTTACCGTCGGTGAAGAACGTCGAAATGGCAGCCTCTCCTGAATGACCAAAAGCTGGATTCCCAAGATCATGTGACAAACAAGCTGCAGAGATAATATTCCCCACTTCTTGAAGAAATGGCGCCTCTTGATCTATGTTGGGATGCTTCTTTTTCAAAAGGTTATATACAAGACGTCCTAATGAACGACCAACTGAAGCAACCTCCAAACTATGCGTTAGTCGGTTATGAACGAATACCACACCAGGAAGCGGAAACACCTGCGTTTTATTTTGTAATCGACGGAAAGGTGAGGAAAAGATCAAACGATCATAATCACGCTGAAACTCCGAGCGAGCATCAAAGTGTTCATTTTGCTCGCGATGTTCATACCCCCAGCGCTTTGCCGAAATTAACTGATTCCAATTCATTAAAAATACCAGATTTTGCTAGGCAAATATACATTTTTAAAACGGGAGCTTAGGACAGATCCCCCCTTTTTTGATAAATCATCCCGACCATCAAGTTGAGTAAATATAGCCCTTGCATTAGAATTAAAATCAAAAAAGAAATGCTAAAAAAACTCTCCATGCGCAGAAACATATCCATTAATGACTTCAGTTGTTGCGCATTCTCTTTTAGCTCTTCCATGCGAAGTGAGTAACGCACAGAAAGTGCATTCCATGTATAAAAGTTCAAGGATAAACATACGAAACAAATAAAATGCATAATCGACCAGCGATGTGAATACAATAAATGCTCGGTATATCGATATAAGGTGCTAAAGAGTACCGCAAAGAACGCTAGCGACAGCACTGTATCTTTTAAGGGAACGACCCATGTTGTTCCAAACTTCGGCTGAATAATAAAACTAGCTTCTGAACTGACCGAAAAAAAGCCAATTAAAATCAATAAAATCGCTATTGTAATGAAATAGGGATATATAGGTCTCATGACACTTATTTTCAATTAATTTACGAAAAATACAGAGGAAGCTCAAGTTTTTCTTTTGGCTAAGCATCGCTTTATTGTTATCTTTAGGCATAGAAATCCATCGCAAAATGACTGTTTATAAACTCCCCGAGAAAAAAG
Source organism: Sphingobacteruim zhuxiongii (assembly GCF_009557615.1). Lineage (NCBI taxonomy): Bacteria > Pseudomonadati > Bacteroidota > Sphingobacteriia > Sphingobacteriales > Sphingobacteriaceae > Sphingobacterium > Sphingobacterium zhuxiongii. The sequence continues at coordinate 658,626 of NZ_CP045652.1, read as the reverse complement.
ATTTTGAAAGCCAACTAAATGGCAAAAACACTCATCTTATCACCCTCACTAACCGTGCGGGTATGCAAGTAGCCTTAACAGATTATGGTGCGCGATTGGTTAGCGCTCTGGTTCCAGATAAGCATGGAGATCTTATCGATGTTGTCCTAGGCTTCTCGAGCGTCGAAGATTATTACACCGCTCAAGAACCTTATCATGGCGCAACTATTGGTAGATTTTGCAACCGTATTGCCAAGGGGACATTCACATTAAACGACAAATGCTATACGCTCGCCCAAAATAATGGTAGCAATAGTTTGCACGGTGGCCCCAATGGTTTCCACAACCGTGTATGGGACCGTCAAGTCAGCTTCAATAAAGTGGTTGATTTCTACTACACCTCGCCTGATGGCGAAGAAGGATTCCCTGGAGAACTTAAAACCAATGTGTCTTACGAACTTAGCAATGAGAATGAAATTATAATACATTTTCGAGCTTCCTCTGATGCTGAAACAATTATCAATTTCACCAATCATGCATTCTTCAACCTTAACGGAGAGGGAAACGGCGATGTATTAAACCATGAAGTATGTATTAAATCCGAAGAATTCATTCCTATCGACAAAAACCAAGTGCCAACTGGAGATATATCCCCTGTAGATGGAACTGCACTTGACTTTCGACAGCCTAAAAAAATTGTAGATTTTATCGATAGCCAAGATGAGCAGTTGTTAAATGCGGGCGGTTTCGATCATACATTTGTAAACAATCAGGAACCCAGTCAAGCAGTTGCTTCTGCGTATTCGAAAGAAAGCGGAATATTATTGGAAGTGTTTACGACAGAACCTGGCGTACACCTCTATGCGGGTAACTTCTTAGCCGATGATACCGGAAAATCCGGCCATAAATATCTGCGCTATGGTGGGCTTTGTTTCGAAGCGCAACATTATCCAGATAGTCCGAATCATGCAACGTTCCCTTCTGTAATTTTAAAGCCTGGAGAAGAATTTCAAAGCACTATCAAATTCAAGTTTAGCATAAAAAAGGAGGCATAAAAGCCTCCTTTTCTCTTCCCATAGCACTTCAATAAGCGCTATAAAACAATATTTCTTCTATGCTTTTAGCAAGTCTGCTAATGCCTTTTCTACTTTCTCAAATCCGAAAGACGCTTTTACTTCCGCAAACATTCGTTCGATCTGATCATTACACAGATTACCAATACTACCCTCATGCGTATGGTTCACTTCTTTACTTGGGTTAAAAGTACCCTCTTCAATTGCTAGACCAATATTTTTATACGCCTCACGAAAAGGTACACCTTTTAAAACCTCGTTGTTTACCACTTCAACGCTGAATAAGTAATCATATTTAGGGTCGTCCAATATATTATCTTTAATCGTAATATTTTGCAGCATATAGGTCGCAATCGCTAAACAGTCATTTAAAGACTGGAAAGCCGGGAATAAATTCTCCTTCAATAGTTGTAAATCGCGATGATAGCCCAAAGGCAAATTCGTCGTCATCATTGCGATTTCATTCGGCAAGGCTTGAATTTTATTACAACGGGAACGAATCAATTCAAAAACATCAGGATTTTTCTTGTGTGGCATAATGCTAGACCCTGTCGTTAAGTGCGCCGGGAACGAGATAAAACCAAAATTTTGATTGATAAATAAAGTCACGTCCATGGCGAACTTGGCTAAAGTTGCTGCAATCGAACTCATTGCTTGCGCTAAGATTCTTTCGGTCTTTCCACGCCCCATTTGAGCATAAACGACGTTATAATTTAAATCGTCAAAACCCAACAACTGCGTGGTCATTGTACGATTTAAAGGAAAAGAAGATCCATATCCTGCCGCTGAACCCAATGGATTTTTATTACAAATAGCCCATGCTGCCTTCAGCAATTGCAAATCATCAACTAAACTCTCTGCATATGCGCCAAACCAAAGACCAAATGACGAAGGCATTGCAATCTGTAAATGGGTATAACCCGGCATTAATACAGACTTATATTGATTACTCAGCAGGATCAATTGCCCGAATAGAACCTCCGTATTCTTGAAAATACTCTCGATCTCTGAACGAAAATATAATTTCAAGTCTACCAACACTTGATCGTTTCTAGAACGGCCTGAATGGATTTTCTTACCAGCGTCGCCGATACGTTGCGTTAACATCATTTCAACCTGGGAATGCACATCCTCTACCGAGTCCTCAATTTGAAACTTAGCGTCCAATACTTCTTGGTAAATGTTTTTCAGCTCCTTTTGAACAGCCGCTAAATCCTCTTCGGTCATCAAACCAATGCTACTAAGCATCTTGGTATGTGCCAGGGAACCCAAAACATCAGCACCCGCAAGTTGCAAATCCATCTCACGATCTCGCCCAACGGTAAAGGATTCTACAAACGAATCCACATCAATATTTTTTTGCCAAATCTTCATGATCAATCTTTTGTGTTGCAAAAATACCAATTAAACAGACAAAAAGCGGTAGTTTTTCCGATTGTTTTTCATTCGATAGACCAAGCCTTCCCGAGTCCATTTTCCCCACCCACATTGACTTAGACACAGTTTTCTAACTTAATCACAATAAAAACTTAATACCCACCTTCCCCCTAGCGACCTAATCTATACTAATTAAATAGAGTTAATTTATGTTAAATGAAACTAAGTAACCACTTACTTTTTTTTAAAAAACATCTTGTGAGGTCTGAATTAAAGCCCTATGTTTGTGATGTAAAGGGGAATGAAAAAAACAAATAGTGAGTAGAAACTCACGTTAATAACCACCTAGAAATACTAAACATGATAGACCCAAAAAGTCTTTAAACTTTAAAAATATTATTCTATCCAATTATAAACTAATTTTGATTTGAAGACTTGTCACTATGCCCACGACAAGTCTTTTTTTTTGTCTCATATTTTTTAGAACGCTCTAGACAGCTGATATCCTTTTCGCGATATTATTATCCCACATACGGAGTCTACTCAAGTTTACGTCGTTGTCACATTTTTGGGGTAAATACATTCTACATCCCTTTCAAACCCAATTCATACCCAATTCACTTCCCATTCAAATCCCCTTACCAACGGATATGCTATGGATGTAATAGGAGTCTGTAAAAGAATTGCTTCGAGTCAAGTTCGAACATCCATAGGATTACGATTATTTTATATAGTAATCCTATGAATATTGAAATCAGTTAACAAAGCATCTTTTTAAAAATCCTTATATTTGCGTTATTGGAAACGTAATGAAACGTTTTCGCATTCAATATCATTATGGGAACAGAAAGTAAAAGACAGCAACGATTCGCCGGCGTTATTCAGCAAGATTTAGCAGAAATGTTTCAGCGAGAAGGTAAATCGTGGGCTCCTGGTGCCTTTATTACCGTAACAAAAGTTCGTGTAACACCTGACTTATCCATTGCCCGCGTATTTTTAAGTTTCTTAAATACCAATACGGCAAAGGCTGATATTGATCATATCCGTACTAAAACCAACGAAATTCGCTACAAACTAGGTGGAAGAATCAAAAATCAAGCGCGCATTGTGCCGCAATTGGAATTCTTCTTAGATGACACCAATGAATATGTCGAACACATGGACAAGATCTTTGAGGAAATCAGCAAAGAACCCCGTCAACCAGAAGAATAATCGTTTATAAAGCATGCCATATTTACTGGATGAAGCTCAATTAGCTTTCCCACATCCTCGCCTAGCGGATGAAGATGGCTTGCTGGCCATTGGAGCCGACTTAAAGGAAGAACGTCTCCTGCTTGCTTATCAAAATGGAATATTCCCATGGTATGACGAGGATACGCCCATATTATGGTATTCCCCTCATGAACGTTTTGTTATTCCGAAGGGCGCGATAAAGATTTCCAAGAGTATGCGTCAGCTCATCCGTTCTAAAAGATTCCGAGTAAGCGTTAATGAGGCATTTCCACAAGTGATAGAACAGTGCGCACGTATTTCGCGCGATGGACAACAGGGTACTTGGATATTACCGGAGATGAAGGAATCTTATATATCCTTACATCATCAAGGATACGCGCATAGCATTGAAGTTTGGGAGGAAAACCAATTAGTTGGCGGACTATACGGAGTTCAAGTTGGGAAGGTATTTGGCGGTGAAAGTATGTTTTCTAAGACCTCAAACGCCTCTAAAATTGCCTTAATTAGTTTAGCTCAGGAATTTGATCTCGAAATGATTGACTGTCAAGTACATTCTGATCATCTAGAAAGCATGGGTGCAAAACTAATACCCCAAGCGGAGTTTTTAGCAATTATTCAACAACAAAAAATCAAAGCGCATGACTTTCAGCGAACACTTTAACTTATCACAGGAAATCTGCTATCTGAACAGTTCGGGAAATGGATTGATCTCAAAACGTAGCCTTCAATGGCGCCGTGATTGGGAGCAGCAGTTTTTCCTAGTTGAAACCGACTTACGTGATCAGCAAGCTTCATTCTTAGCAACGGTTAAGGAAACCATTGCGCGCGTGTTTCATGCAGAGGGGCACAAAATCTATTTGACGCCAAATTTCTCTTTTGCGTATTCTACATTAATTGACCGTTTACCGCGAGATTACAATTACTTGGCTATCGAAGGTGAATATCCTTCAATCCTGCACCCTATAATTACGCGCAATCTTTCGTACCATACGGTAAAAGCAGATCATCAAATTGAGGAAAACATTATTGCAGCACTACACGAAAAACATACAAATGTTTTAGTGATCAGTATTGTTCAATACATCAGTGGCCTAAAGGTTGACCCTAGTTTTTTTAAGCGATTAAAACAACAATTCCCAGATCTATTGATTCTTGCCGATGGGTCCCAATATTTAGGAACTGAAAACTTCTCCTTTACGGATTCAGGGATCGATGCTTTAGCATGTAGTGGATACAAGTGGTTATGTGCGGGCTTCGGCAATGGTTTTTTATTGATAAATAAAACGTTTCAAGCGCTACTGGATCAGCTGCTCGTCTCTATTCCAAAGCCGACTGCTGATTTCTGGAAAACAAAAAGTGTGCTAGACACGTTTTTTGAACCTGGACATGTAGACACCGTAAGCCAAGGAACACTACGTGAATCTTTAAGTTTATTTGAAGAATTAGGGTTTGAGTAAATTGCTAAACATATTGAAGTTCTTAGCGACGAAGCCTACAAATTATTGGAAGATCGCGGACTCCTATTACCTGAGATCGCCGCCCGTCAAGTACGATCGGCATTGATCAATATCCAGATTGACCAGTCTCTATACCCAGAACTAGTGGCCGCGGGTATTAAATGTTTCCCACGTGGAACAGGCATTCGAATTGGAATTCATTTATATAATGAACTTTCCGATATACATAGATTAATTGCGACTATAGATAAATTGAGATGAATTTTAAAATAGGAGATTTAGTTAGGTTTGTTGACGAACCTATCGAAGGGCACATTACTTCTTTTCTAGCGAACGGTCTAGTAGGAGTAACAGATGATACGGGATTTGAAATTCCGGTAATGCAGGATAAGATCACTTTGGTGCATGGTAACATGCGTATGGAAGAAGATGAAGAGCCTCAGCAGGTTAATTTGACAGCGAAGTTTATCGAAAAAGGAATTTTCCTTGCCTTAACTGGCGAACAGAAAGACGGATTAGTCAAATTCTTTATTGCGAATGAGACGAGTTATGAGTTGTTGGTCGCGGTAAAGGAAGTAATCGGAAATAAGTGCACGGGGATATACAATAATGTAATACCTGCACGCGAGTATAATCAAATTTATACCGCCAACTTTGCAAATATTAATAAATGGCCAAATCTAGAGTTTCAAATTCTTCGTACTTCAAGAAGACAGCATAATGAAGTTCCACCTATTGAAAAGACCATTAAAGTGAAAGCTTTAGATTTGATCAATTCAAAGGAACGCTCAGAGGTACTGCCCGATAAAGCTTGGTTGTATGAATTGGATAAGATTGAAGAAAATATAGGTCTAGATAAATTAAAGGCCCATTTTATTTCTCATCGACCAAAATAGAGCTTTATCGTAATTTGTAAAAAAGATATAATTTTCGAATCATTTGATTTCAGCAAGCGCTCGCTTGTCGAAAAGGATAAGTCTGATGTAGACTCGTTGTGAACCATGAAGTCAATGATTCGAAAATCTATTTAGTGACACCTCCCCGTACACATGCATATAAAATGCATCTTTCAAACAATCAAATAATCGCTGCAGAAGTCTTTTGATTGTTCACAAAAAGACATGATATTTTATTATTACGGTATTATATATCCTAAAACGATATTAAATCGCTACATTTGTAATTTACGATTACAAAAACAATGCGATTACCAACCATCACTCTTTCTCTTTCGCTACTTTTCTTTCCATTAATTATAAGGGCACAAACAACAACGATCGACACAAAACATTCAGACAAAAGTTTACTGATGGAAGAAATCAGCAACCGAATTGAACATGATTCAATTTTCTATATAAACTTGATGAATGCATTCAAGCAACTACAATTCAATTCCAATGAAAACCATCGAGGGGACACCTTAATTAAGGCTAAACAAGCGTCAGACTCATTCCAACAAGCCGAGTTCAAGGAAAAGATAAAAAAGCTAAAACTTTCAAATACCGCATTTCCGGTTGTACTTCATAAAGACACACTCTTCTATATACATACACGTATAGGTTCCTTTCTACCACAAGAGCGGGCATCCGCAATCTCCAATAAGATTTATGCCTTATACGATGCTGACAACTTTGACCCCAATCTACTAAGCATCGAAGTCAATGCGGAAGGACGAGATATTATTTATAATCAGCAAGAACATATCATATCTGTTAGTATACTTGACGCTATTTGGGAAGACAAAAGCACCGATGAACTTGCTCAGTCGTACGTAGAATCCATTCGCGCAGTTATCCAAAAAGAGCGGGAGGCATACAGCCTCTTCAATATTACAAAGCGTATTGGCCTTGTGATCCTTATTATCGTGTTAACGTCTAGCTTATTGCTGCTCATTAATAGATTTTTTGGATTTACAGCACGTAATATTGCCACTATCAAAGACCATATTATGAATGGCAAGGTTTTTCAAAAAGTAAAAGTATTACGTTCAAATCATGTAGAACAGGCATTGATACGCCTCAATAAGCTGTTGAAAATTATCGTTATATTTTTCAGTGTTTACCTTAGTCTTCCGCTATTATTTAGTGTTTTCCCAGAAACAAAAGCTTGGACAAGCACTTTGATCAAATTAATTTCAAATCCTTTAAACGCAATTCTTCGATCTTTTATTGATTATCTACCCAATCTATTTCGAGTCATTGTAATCTTCTTTCTATTTAAATATCTCGTCAGAATTGCTCGATATATCTTCCAAGAAATCCAACGAGAGAATATTCACTTTCGAGATTTTCATCCTGAATGGGCATTACCTACTTTTAAAATTGTCCAATTCGTATGCTATGCCTTTATGATGGTATTGATATTCCCGTACCTACCGGGTTCGAGCTCTCCAGCATTTAAAGGTATTACCGTATTCATTGGGGTATTGGTATCCTTAGGATCTTCGAATGCGATTGCCAATGTTGTGGCTGGTCTGGTCATTACCTATATGCGGCCATTTCAATTAGGAGATCGCGTAAAAATCGGAGATACGGTTGGTGATGTTCTAGAAAAGACCATGCTCGTCACAAGAATAAAGACCTGCAAGAATGAGGAAATTACAGTGCCCAATTCTATGGTTCTTTCAAGCAGTACAATCAATTATTCGAATCAGACGAAGCAGGAAAATAAAGGATTAATCATACATTATGTAGTAACTGTTGGCTATGACGTGCCGTGGGAAACAGTATATAGACTACTAATTGTTGCTGCACTCGCTAGCGATGGCATTGAAGAGTTACCGGAACCCTTCGTTCTTCAGACACAGTTAAACGACTTTAATATCTCCTATCAAATTAATGCCTATACAAGAAATGCAAATGTTCAAGCAGCGATATACAGCAGTTTACTAGAAAATATTCAAAAGGTGTTTCAAAACGTGGGCATTGAACTCCTTTCGCCAAATTATCATGTATTAAACCAGAAATGAAGCGCTCCCCCCTCCTTCGAATCAACTCAACAATCACGGAGAGATTGAATATGGCTTTACGCCTAAATAGTATTAATCTTTCTTCTCTGCTATCGTTCTCACACTAAAGCAAATCATGATAACGCCCACAAATATGACAAGCCATCCCCAACTCATTGTTACCGCTTTGGAAATTAAACCATCAATTAACTTTGTCCCGAAATAATTATTGATCTGAAAATATACGGCACCAAGCGCCAATATCATCCAGCCAAGAAGGACGTAGCTAGCGATCTGAAAGCCTCTCAACTTTCGCATAAAGAATAATAATACCGTTAACCCCAAAATACCCATGGTAATTAGAAAAAGAGACGTATCAACCTGGTAGAGGTTCCAGTCTTTTTTCAAAGGAATATTTAAAAAGGGACAGAATATTGAAGAAAGGAATACAACAATAAATCCTAGTAAAGCAAGTGGTTTTAGCAAAACTTTCATAAACTAAATTTTAGCAAAGATGAGCATTTCACAGATTAATTACTAGCGAAAATAGTGGGGCTTTTATGGAATTAATAACTTATACGCTGGTATTTTTATACCGAAAGGGCTATCCTAAACAGTGAAATAAGTCATTTATTATTCTTTAGCATTATGATTGTAATCACATTTTTCCAGCGGCATCTTTTTAACAGGCTTTATTTCAGTATTTTAACATTTATTTAACATTATTTATAATCGTTCTAAATTCGCTGTATTGACAGATTTTTGACATTTGACAGGATGTTTTAGTCTACATTTGCATAACAAAATTACTGGCGAAATATTAGGCTTTGAAGAATTTAAAAGTTATAGCGTTTACCCATAAACATGTCGATATAAAAGATTTGGGGAATTTGGTTATATGCAATGAGGAGTTGGATAGCCGCCTTATTAACCTTAAAAATAGTTTAGACATTTCAGAAATATTCTACATCGGTACATGTAACCGAGTTGAATTTGTATTCTATGGTGCGCATGAGCTAAATGATGATTTTGTAGTGCAGTTCTTAGATAAGATGAACTTCTGTGTTCCTGCCGAACGTATGCAATGCTATTTAGGTCAGGTAGATAGATACCAAGGCTTAGATGCATTAAACCACCTTTTCCGTACTTCATGTTCTTTAGAGAGTTTAGTTGTTGGCGAGAAAGAGATTTTAGCACAGATTCGTCGTGCGTATGATCGTTGTAGAGCAGCGGGCTTTACAGGTGACTTCCTTCGTTTAATGATGGATCGCTTAGTAAAAACAGCAAAAGAAGTTTATACTTACACCAATATTTCACGTAACCCAATTTCGGTTGTTTCATTAGCCTACAGGAAGCTTCGCGAGATTAAATTATCAGAAAACCCAAGAATTCTGGTTATCGGTTCAGGTGAAACAAATCAGAACTTAGCAAAATACCTTAAAAAACATAAGTACAGCAATTTCACTATCTTCAATAGAACGGTTGCCAACGCAGAATCTTTAGCTAAAGAATTGCAAGGACAAGCATTCCCATTGAGCGAATTGAAAGATTATAAAAAAGGTTTCGACGTTATGATTACCTGCACAGGTGCGCCTGAGGCAATTATTAATGAAGAACTATACGCTTCTTTGCTAAATGGCGAAGATGATAGAAAAGTAATCGTTGATTTAGCTGTTCCTAATGATATTGACGCAGCAGTTATTGCAAAATATCCTATTCAATATATCGAAGTGAGTAGCTTACAGCAAATCGCAGAGAAGAATATCCAAGAGCGATATGATGAATTGGAGAATGCTGAAGAAATTATCGCACAAAATATTAAAGAGTTCCTACCCATATTGAAACAACGTCGTGTTGAAGTTGCAATGAAACAGGTTCCTGAGAAGATCAAGGAAATCCGTTCAATGGCGATGACTGAGGTGTTTGCAAATGAAGTAGAACAACTTGATCCACAAGCTCGTGAGATTCTCAATAAGGTCATAAATTACATGGAGAAAAAATACATCAAAGTTCCTATGGTAATGGCTAAGGAGATTTTAGTAAAATCCGCAGAATCAGAGAGCAATTAGTCTTAAAATTTCTTAAATTATTCGGTATTCTGACATTAAAAGGGCGGAACTAATACCCTATTTTCCTTAACTTTGCAACCGAATCATTCATTTGTAAATCTTTGAACGTGAATAGAAAACTTACCATCGGTACCCGAGGCAGTGAATTGGCATTATGGCAAGCTAACTTTGTGAAGGACCGATTAGCAGAGATTGGTGTTCAGGCCGAACTAAAAATTATTAAAACTCAAGGCGATATCATTCAACATCTACGTTTGGATAAGCTAGAGGGCAAAGGATTCTTTACTAAGGAATTAGAAGAGGAATTGCTTTCTGGACAAATTGACCTAGCAGTACACTCGCATAAAGATCTTCCTACGGTAAATCCTCCAGGATTAATTATTGCTGCAGTATCTGATCGTGAAGATCCATCAGAGGTACTTATTATTCATAAAGATTGTGTGGATATTAGCAAACGTCTTTCTGTTAAGCATGCTGCAACAATCGGAACTTCATCAAACCGTAGAAAAGCGCAACTTTTATCTATACGTCCTGATTTAGAGTTTGATGATTTACGTGGTAATTTGCAAACGCGCGTTCAAAAATTGAGAGATGAGAAATATGATGCGATCATGCTAGCGAAAGCAGGTGTTAGTCGTATTAACATGGATCTTTCTGATTTTCATATTGAAGAATTATCACCAATTATGTTGGTGCCTGCTCCAGCGCAAGGGGTTTTAGCTATTCAGATTCGCGAAAACGACCAAGAGTTGTTTAATGCGCTTCAGGGCATAAACGATGCTGATGTAGCAGAGACTATCGCTGTAGAACGTAAAGTATTAAACTTATTCGATGCAGGATGCCATGCTCCACTTGGAAGCTACTGTCGTAAGAAAGATGGTGTTTTCCAATCTTGGACGTCCATTGCTGATGATAATGAGGATTTCCCTGATCGTGTATTTCTAGAGTCAGAGACTTCAGAAGGAATGGCAGAGAAAATTTTCTCCAAATACAACAAAGAAAGAAAGCTTCCTAAGTCTATTTTCATTACTCGTGATTTAGACGAGAACTCCTATTTAGCGCGTTCTTTGAAGAAACATAACATTGAAGTTGACGACCGTTCATTAATACGTATTTTCCCAACAATCAATAAATTAGATTCTTTTATTTTAAAACGTGCGGACTGGATATTCTTCAATAGTAGAAATGCCATTGAGCACTTCTTCAAATTGGATCCTTTAATTTTAAAGAAGACAAAGATTGCTGTATTGGGAAGAGGATCAGAAGAAACCCTACGTAAATTTAATAGAACAGCAGATTTCACGGGAGACCATTTAGGAATTAATACGGATGGTATTGGTTCTGAATTTGCTAAATTGGTAGATGGACAAACTGTTTTATTTCCACGTGCGGAAGGTTCGTTGCAAACGATTCGTAAAGCTTTAACCGAAAACACTAAAATCATCGATATGCCAATCTACGAAACGGTAATCGAAGAAGAGGTGGATAAGAGCAACGCAGATGTACTAATTTTCACTAGCCCAAGCAATGTGGAGGCCTACTTTCGAGAGAACTTGGTTGACCCTGGTCAGAAAATTATCTGTATTGGTAACAGTACCGCAAGCGCAATTGCCGAAATGGGATTAAAATACACGCTTCCTTACTCTCCTGATGAGATCGGATTGGCAGAAGCAATATTTGGATTAGACTATTAAAACAATAACATATAAGGGGGCATGCCCCCTTTCATATTAATTAATTATCATGTTACACCGTCCTAGAAGAAACAGAAAATCAGCAGTCGTTAGAGATATGATTCAAGAGAATCACTTATTCGCTGCTAACTTGATTTTCCCCTTGTTTATTGTAGATGGAGAAAACCAAAAGGTTGAAGTATCCTCTATGCCTGGAATTTACCGCTATTCTGTCGATAATTTGCTTCGCGAAGTGGAAAGCTGTATGAACCTTGGCCTAAAAGCCTTTGATTTATTTCCAGCCGTTGAGGAGTCTTTAAAAGATAAATATGCCACGGAAAGCTACCGTAAAGGAACTTTGTACTTGCGTGCTATCGAGGCGGTAAAACAAAGATTCCCTGAAGCTTGTATCGTAACAGATGTTGCTATGGATCCTTATAGCTCGGATGGTCACGACGGTATTGTCGAGAATGGTGAGATTCTAAACGATGAAACCTTAGAAGTTCTCGGAAAGATGGCACTTGCTCATGCGCAATCTGGCGCTGATATCATTGCTCCTTCTGACATGATGGATGGCCGCATTGGCTACCTTCGTGAAGTCTTGGATAACAATGGCTTCACCAATGTTTCATTGATGTCGTACACTGCAAAATATGCTTCCGCATATTATGGACCATTTAGAGATGCATTAGGCTCCGCGCCGAAGAAAGGTGATAAAAAAACTTATCAAATGAATCCTGCAAATAGTCGAGAAGCATTAATCGAAGCGCAATTAGATATGCAAGAAGGTGCTGACTTTTTAATGGTTAAACCTGGACTTCCTTATCTTGATATAATCAAATTACTTAACGACAACTTTGATTTACCAATCGCAGCCTATAACGTATCAGGCGAATACGCTATGTTAAAAGCCGCAATTGCAAATGGTTGGTTAAATGAACAAGTAATTTTAGAGACCTTAATGAGCTTTAAACGCGCCGGAGCAACGTCAATCCTAACTTACCATGCGAAGGAAGTGATTGAAAAAGGCTGGGTAAAATAGCTGATAAATCAATTAAATGGCTATTTTTGTAGGGCTTACAGAATAGCCTACTATCATTCTTTTGAATACAATGGAACACACAAGAATTAAAGACTTATTAAAATCGGAAGAATTCGGAAAAGAAGTAATCGTAAAAGGTTGGGTTCGTACTTTCCGTAATAATCAATTTATTGCAATCAATGATGGTTCAACCATCAATAATATACAGGCAGTAGTCGACTTCGAAAATACAGCTGATGAAATCTTAAAGCGCATAACAACAGGCGCAGCGGTTCGCGTACAAGGTGTTCTAGTAGAATCACAAGGTAAAGGACAACGCGTAGAAGTAAAAGCTACGGAGGTTTCAATTATTGGAGATTCTGACCCTGAGAAATACCCTCTGCAACCGAAGAAACACAGCTTAGAGTTCTTACGCGAAATCGCTCATTTACGTTTCCGTACAGGAACTTTCAATGCAGTTTTCAAAGTACGTAATGCTTTAGCATTTGCTGTGAATAAGTTCTTCAACGAAAGAGATTTCGTTTACATGCATACCCCTATTATCACAGGTTCGGATGCAGAAGGTGCTGGAGAGATGTTTCAAGTAACGACTTTAGATTTAAACAATCCCCCACGTACAGAATCTGGCGCAATTGACTTTAAAGAAGATTTCTTCGGTAAAGCAACAAACCTTACGGTTTCTGGTCAATTGGAAGGTGAATTAGCCGCGATGGCATTCGGAAATATATATACTTTCGGTCCAACGTTCCGTGCGGAGAATTCGAACACCACACGTCACCTTGCGGAATTCTGGATGATTGAACCAGAGATGGCTTTCTACGAATTAGAAGACAATATGGATCTTGCTGAAGATCTATTGAAATACGTCATCAGCTATGCACTAGAAAATTGCCCTGAAGAAATCGAGTTCTTAAAGAATCGCTTGTTGGAAGAAGAAAAATCTAAACCTCAAGCAGATCGCTCGGAACTTAACTTAATAGAAAAACTAAACTTCGTTATCGATAATGATTTCGAACGAGTAACTTATACTGAAGCAGTAGATATATTGCAGAAGAGCAAGCCTAACCAAAAGAAACAGTTTAAATACTTAATCGAAGGATGGGGAGCTGATCTTCAATCAGAACACGAGCGTTATTTAGTCGAGAAACACTTCAAAAAGCCTGTTATCTTAACTGACTACCCTAGAGAAATCAAGTCTTTCTATATGAAGCAGAATCCAGTGGACGCGCAAGGTAGAAATACTGTTCGTGCAATGGACATCTTATTCCCAGGTATCGGAGAGATGGTTGGCGGTTCTCAGCGTGAAGAAAACTTAGAAAAACTAATCACTAGAATGGGTGAAGTAGGAATTCCTACAGAAGAAATGGAGTGGTTCTTAGATACACGCCGCTTCGGATCTGTACCTCACTCTGGATTTGGTGTAGGATTTGAACGTTTAGTCTTATTCACTACAGGGATGACAAATATTCGTGACGTGATACCTTTCCCAAGAACACCAAAAAACGCAGAATTTTAATCTGCTTCAAGAAAATATCAAAAACCGTCAAAACAAACTAATTTTGACGGTTTTTGTTTTACTATAAAAAGAGAGCTAGTTTAATCTAATTTTATGCTACTAAAAATATACAACGATAACCCGAATCCGAAATCTATTCAGCAGGCTGTAGATATTCTCCGTAAAGGCGGTGTCATTATCTATCCTACGGATACCGTTTATGGTATAGGGTGTGATATCACCAATCAAAAGGCGATTGAAAGGGTATGTGCAATACGTGGCTTAAAACCAGATAAATCTAATCTATCTTTTATCTGTTATGATCTTACAGATATCTCACAGTATACCAAACCTTTTGATACGGCTGTGTTCCGTGTCTTGAAAAAAGCTCTCCCGGGACCTTTTACATTTATTTTCAATGCCAGTTCGCAAGTTCCTAAGCTTCTAAGCTCTAAGAAAAAGACCGTTGGTATACGTGTTCCGGACAACAATATCGTTCGTGAAATCGTAAAAGAACTTGGCAATCCAATCGTAACCACATCAATTCACGATGAAGATGAGATCATTGAATATTCTACTGATCCTGAATTAATATATGAAAAGTATCAGGAGAAAGTCGATCTAGTAATTGATGGTGGATATGGTGATAACGTAGCTTCGACTGTAGTTGATCTAACAAGTGGAGAATTCGAAATCATCAGGGAAGGTAAAGGAGATTTAAATCTTTATCTCTAAAGAACTGCTTCTGCTCTTTCTTTTATCGCTTGATTGAAAGCTTCAAAACCAGCCAATGTATTTCCATGTATCATTTTCTTAAGAAATGGAACAAGGATTCCAGTAAATATCTCTCCCTGAATTAATAGGGTCTGTTGATCTGATATTGCTTTCAAAATAAAGTAATGCTCCCCATCAAAGATACCATTAAGTCCTAAACGACCTTTCCATCGAAGCTCTTCATTCAGATCTATTTTCAAGAAAATAGGATTCATTTTAATCGCTGTACCACCAGGCTGCTGTAAACTTACTTGCCTCCTTTTCCCAACAACTGGGACACCCTCAAAGAATCGAATCGTTGGACTCCATGATGGATAGGATTTAAAGTCGCTCAATATATTCCAAATTGCCTTAGCAGACTTATTAATCAGTACATGTGTTTCTATAATTTCTTTCATACAATAAAGATAGTAGCTGTATTTTCAACGCCACTTGACATTTATCAAGAAGATTTTTTAGTAAATTAAGGGAAAGAAACAGACTATGAGTACAATAATAGATAGCATATTACAGAAAGTAACACATGCATTTTCAAGCTTAGATTGTATAGAAGGTATCGTTCTTGGCGGATCTAGAGCAACGGGAACATTCAACAAAGACTCTGATATAGATATTGGATTATATTATCAACCACATTGCATTGACTACGAATTACTCAACGATATAGCCAGCTTGCTCGATGATCAAAAGAGAGATTCACTTATCGGAAAAGAAGGTGACTGGGGTCAATGGGTAAACTTCGGCGCTTGGTTACAAATTGATGGACATGCCGTAGACTTAATCTTTCGAGACATTGGACGAGTCGAAAATATAATCGATCAAACTAATGCGGGTATCTTCTCCAATAATTACCATGTCGGACATCCTCACGCCTATCTAAGCTATATGTATCGTGGAGAATTGGCAACCTGCAATATACTGTATTCTAAAAATCAGCAATTCAACGATCTTAAAACGATTGCTCAGCAGTATCCTGACAATTTACAGGCTTCAATTATACAGTTCTATCTTTTTGAAGCCGATTTCAGCCTAAAACTTGCGAAAAAAGCTAAACTTTCTGGAGATCAATATTACCTCAATGGACTAATATTCCGAGTCGTATCCGCTCTCAATCAAGTCATATTTGCTAAAAACAAAATTTACTTCTTGAACGAAAAGAATGCCGTACTAAGAATTGACAGTTTTGAGTTTGCCCCTAGTATGTATCAAGTACGAATTAATGAAGTGTTTGAAAAACTTTACGAAAAGGAGCCCGTCAGCTTTAAAATTCTAGAGGAGTTATCCGCAGATGTGCAGAACCTCATATCATTTTATTAATTACTAATTATCCCTTACTTCTTATCCTAGAGAGTGTCTCCGGACTCATGCCTAAGACGGAAGCTATATATTGAAGCGGAACTTGATTGAAAAGATCTTTCTGTTGTTCAAAATATTGCCGATAGCGTTCCTCTGCTGAAAGTGCAATAAAGTTAAAGATACGTTGCTCTAGCACCATAAAGCACTTTGCAATAAAACGTTTCTCCAATATATTCCAATCTGGAATCTCGCCCTCTATGGTTTGATAATCCTTCTTGTTCAACGTAAAAAGCTCTACTGAAGTTAACGCATCAATACTCCATTTGGCTTCCTGATCAAATAGAAAGGACGCCAAATCGGTGACAAAATACCCCTGCCCTCCTATCCATTGGGTCACTTCTTTATCCGGAGTTTGCCTAAAAACCCGACAATATCCAGCCTGAATAAAGCTCATCTTTTCACATTTCTTCCCTTCCTCTAAATACAATTCGTTCTTTTCTAAACGCTCTCGCCTAAACTTGCTCAATATTAAATCAGCCTGCTTATCAGAAAGGTCAAACATTTGAAATAAGGAAGCTTTAAAGTCCATTTTTCTAGGATTGGATTTTCAATTTTCTACGCCGTTCGTAAATATAAGCCGCATTGAACACTAATATAGCCAACATAATCATAGAAAATGCCACAATTTGCTGTGTGTTGATAGGTTCTCGGTAATAAAAAACTGCCAAGAAGAAACTGATGATTGGGTTTAAATACATTAATATTCCAACGACTGAGGAATCTAATCCCTTCAATGCGAAGATATTCATGAATAAGGGAATAATGGTATACCCAACAGCAATCACAAATACGAGTCCATAGAATTCAGGAGTCTTGACACTGCTAGTGTCGACGATACCTAAAAGTGGTAATAGGAGAAACATACTCACTACGATATGTATCGTTAGTGAAAAAAACTTATCAATCTGGAAACTATTCTTTTGTAAGATAAGGTAGATTGCATACGATAGGGCAATCATCATGCTATAGAATAGATCCATAAAATGACCATACGCTAAAATAATACAACTAACTGCGGCTATAAATACTGCCAACCATTGCCCATTATTAAGCCTCTCATTTAAGAATAGACTGGCGAGTATAGTTGTTAAGATCGGACAGATAAGATACGCTAAAGAGGTTGCATTTACACTGATAGCATTCATTACGTAGATAAATGAAAACCAGTTAAACGCTAGGAATATAGCAGACGAAACGACGTTTATAAGCAATTTCGTTTTTCGACTACGATCTAAGGTTTTGATATAATGGATACTCGCTAAAGTTTGTTTCCTACGGAACAAAAAACAAGCAATTACAATTGAAATGGCTGCAAAAATTACCCGATGAATAAGAATATCGAGCGCTCCGAATGCTCCGAGTGGCTTTAAGACCAAGGCAAAAGTGCCCCAAATAACAAAACCCAGCAAAGCTGACGTATAGTACTTCATAAATCGAAAATACAGTAATAGTAGAACTAAAGGATAACAAACTCTTCGATCACGACCTGACCTACATATTCATTGACGCGACCGATAATCTGACGGCGCATTATTGCTAATTCATTCTTTATAACTGCAGACTCTACTTTGACGAATAACTTTCTGTCGCGAATATAGATTTGTTGGGTTCGGTTGGCGATCGCAGCACCAATTAACTCTGGCCAAGCGGATATAATCGAAGTCTCGTCAAATTTACGGCGTAAGCGATAAACATCAAGTAACTTCTCAACTGCTTGTTTGATTGTGATGTCGTCACTTCGTCTAAATGAATCGTCGCTATATTTCGCCATGAACCTGTCCTCCTTCAACTTCAAAGATACGAATAGGTTTACCAATTTCTTTAAAAATACGCTGTATTCTGAAGGAATCTGTGTCTGTTAAAAAGATTTGTCCGAACTCGTCTTCAGAAACCAATTTCATTAACTTTTTCGTCCGCTGATCATCCAATTTATCAAAGATATCATCAAGTAACAATAGCGGTTTAAATTGCTTTCTGTTCTTCAAAAATGCATATTGAGCAAGCTTCAGAGCGATTAAAAAAGACTTCTGCTGACCCTGCGAACCGAATTTCTTAAGCGGCATCCCTTCATGAATACTAAATAGCAAATCATCCTTATGAATACCTACCGTAGTACGTTCCAACGCACGATCCTTATCTAGTTGAGAACTCAACAAATCCATAAAGTCGTTCGTCAGTAACTGTGATTCGTAAATCAAACTAACCTGTTCGGCATCATCAGAAAGAAATTGATAATAGCGTTGAAATTCTGGCAAGAATTCATTCATAAATTCGCGTCGTCTTGCGAAGATCTTCTCCCCACTATCAACTAATTGCATATTGAGAACTTCCAAAAGTCCAATATCGAAAACACCAGTTTCCCGGATGTTTTTCAATACGGTATTCCTTTGCAATAAGATTCGATTGTAATTAATGAGGTAATCTAGATAATGATTATCTGTTTGAGAAATCACATTATCGACAAACTTGCGACGCTCCTCACTCCCATCCATAATAATAAAGGAATCATTAGGGGATATCATCACTAACGGAAATTGTCCGATATGATCAGCAAGGCGCCCGTACTCTTTCTTATTCTTCTTAAACTGTTTTTTCTGGTTCTTCTTCAAACTGCAAGAGACCTGATCGCACATCAATTCTCGATCAAACTCTCCTTGAACCATAAACCAATCTTCCCCCTTCTTAATATGCTGCGAATCAATCGGATTGAAATATGATTTACAGAGCGAAAGATAGTGAATAGCATCTAGCAGATTTGTCTTCCCTGCGCCGTTTTGCCCCGTAAAGGCATTCGTAGCTGGAAGAAATTCTAAGGTAGATTCCGTATAGTTTTTAAAATTTAAAACAGAAAGGTGTTTGAGCCACATAGCAACACAAAGATAGGCTTTTTATGTTGCTCTATCTTACTTTACCTCTTCAAAATCGATAAACTCGCCCGCGGTAGCAGTCCCTTTTTTAGGTGCATCCTTTGTTGGAGTAAATTCGACTTTCACTTTCCCATCAGTACGCTTTTCGCGTTCATTATAAGTTCTGAACGGATCACCATAAGATTGTTGAAAAGGACCCTCATTCGCATACTGTTGTTGCTTATTCATTAATCGCTCTGTCAGCTTTCGCATGAAGAACGGCATCAACAAACGCATACCAAACTTGAATAAGTAGTAAAATAAAATAATCGATATAAGGAAATAGATAAATGTCATTTCTAATGCTTTTTACCAAATTTAAAAAAATATTGGTTTCAAACTAAATACAATTGTCAGACTAATATCAGTTAACAAATTTTTACGATTTGCATCTAGCCTCTTCAATCGCGTTAAAAAGCTCTTGCGGATGTTGAGAACCAATTACGTAGATTAATCCGTCACGATCAGTTAACCAAACAGCATCTTTACCTCCTGAGTAAAATCTAATTTTCCCATTCTTATGCAAATTATACACGGGATTATTAAAAATAAAGGAAGAATAACGCCTTTTCTCTACTTTAACGACCGAGCTCAAATCAATTTTTACAACGGAAGTCGTCCATAAGCCACTAAGCAAAATATGTGTAGGAAACACCTTCGTTCTATAACTTATCATATAAAGCATAATAATAGAAACGATTAGAATACCTCCACCAACAATAAAGAACAACTGTCGCGAGAGTACATGTTCCAAATTGATATAGTAGGCAATAAAGCAGAACAATGCTAGAATTAATCGAACGCTAATCCAAGTCATATCTCTACCTAAATACTGCTTCTCCTTAAATAGTAATTGTTCCTCCATGCTTCCTATTTGAATACTAAAGTAAGTACTTTCTTTGTATTTTCAGTCACTTTATACCGATTATCTAAGCGATGATTAATCACCCAAATGATCTCAGCATTACCATTTACCAAAAGTGCAATACGCTTCTTTTCAAAACGATCAATTTTCTGCTGTATAAAGAAATCACTAAGTTTCTTACGCCCTTTCATTCCGAACGGAACAAAAACATCGCCCGATTGCCAGTTGCGAATCGTTAATGGATAAACTAGCAAATCGGCATCGATATGAACGCGATCACTTTCTTTACTGAATTCAACTTCGCCAATCGAACATGTCAACGAAGCATTTCCAATTTGAATAGATGTATCGCCTTTCTCAATTTTTATATCCAATTCTACATCGCTGTCCTTCGCTTGTAGAATTAGTGTATCTCGATCTAATAGAAGTTCATGACTTGGCGACTCAAATAACTGTCCCATACCTCGCATAAAACAATCTTGAAGATCAATCAAAATCTCCCTATTAAAACCATAAGGCTTAAACAATTCAAACAGTAAATAACTGTCATTGATATAATTCCCTAAAGCATCTTTTACAATCACTGTTCGCGCTGTCTCTTCTTGAAAAATTTGAGAACGAATCGCGTCAACCTGTCGTTTTATGAACAGATAACTATCTTCAAAATGCTTAATATTTTGAACCATGATGGACTCAAAGTCTGGTTGTATCTCTTTGAATTTTGGAATAATGGACAGACGAACTTTATTTCTTGCATACTTTGTCGAGAAATTCGACTGATCATCCCTATAGGGAACATTGTATTCGCTTACAGTCTTCTCCACTTCTTCAGCCGTTAAACAACGTAGTGGTCGAACGATAGGGTCCCTTTTAGGTGCAATTCCCAATAGTCCTTGTAGTCCTGTTGAACGCGTCAGGTTTAACAGCGCCGTTTCGATGTGATCATTTAGATGTTGAGCAACGCATACAACCTGACAAGCTTCTTCGCGCATCAGCTCTTCAAACCAAGCATAACGTAAAGATCGAGCCGCCATTTGGATAGACTCTTTATGCTTTTTGGCGTAAGCTTCCGTCTCGAAGTGTTTTACAAAAAAGGGGTATCCCAATTCTGCGGCATAGTCGCGAACAAGCGCCTCATCTAAATCAGACTCCGCCCCTCGCAAATTAAAATTACAATGTGCAATGATGCAATTATAGCCTAAATCATGAAACAAGCAAGCCATCAACATCGAGTCTTTACCCCCACTCACAGCCAACAGAATCTTATCTGATGCATCGAGCAGGTGCTCCTCTTTAATAAAGCTTTTTAACTTATTGATGGTTGCCATAAATCAAAAATAAGCATTCCATTTCTTGACCGCTAATTTCAATACAAAAATTGGTCTACTTTTCGCTGTTATTTAATATCTTTTGATTTGTAGATTAAAATTTAGCCTTTAACAATTTTTTGCTAATTATTTACATATTTTTGCGCTTGTGAGGTACCTATTTATTCTTCTAACGCTACTGTGCTTTGTCTCGAGTTACGGACAAATAACTCCAACACCTGCCCCAACCGGCAGTGAAATGCGTTTATTATCCTCTGATCGCAGTCGATTTATCAATCAAAAAATCCTCAGGAGTTATCGTCCCATGTATGAGCACAAAGGTTCAACCCTATCTGCAGACAGTGGAGACCTGTACAAAGATGATTTAGGCCGCGAGTTTTTTGAAGCGCATGGTAATATTGTCATTAATCAACCTTCTGGTACCACCATCTACGGAACGCACTTACACTATGATGCGGAGTCGCAACAAGCGGTGTTGACTAGAAATGTCCGCATGGTTGATGGTGAAACAACTTTAACGACAAATTACCTGACTTATAATATGCGTAGCCAACGTGGAACATACCGCAACGGTGGTCGTATTGAAGGGAAAGGCGATACCATTACTTCCCAAAGTGCTTATTATTTCGAAACCTCCAAAGACGCATATTTTAATAATAAAGTGGTTGTCCGCTCTCCAAATGTGATAATCTATACAGATACCATGCAGTATAACACCATGTATAGAGATGCATTTTTCTTCGGTCCAACAAATATTAAGGGCCGCAAGGGTGAAAATCTTTATACCGAGAAAGGGACCTACAACACCGCATTTGGAATCGCAAAATTCAACAAAAATAACCTCTATACGGAAGGCAGTCGCTTTTTGAAAGGCGATAGTCTTTTTTATGACCGAAATAAAGGGCTTGGTGAGGCTTTTCGCAATGTTGTATTCGTAGATACCTTGGATAAGTTTTATTCCGAAGGAGGCTACGGCAAATACATTGAATCCGATCAATCGATCTTAATGACTGACAAACCCTTAGTTAAATATGTCATTCAAAATGATTCCAGCAATAGTAAGGTCGACACGACAAACGCAGATAGTCTGAAAACGGATAAAAGTCTGTCCAAAAAAGAAATTAAAAAGCTTGAACGAGAAAAGGAAAAAGAGCTAAAAGAGAAGCAAAAACAACAGAACGAACAGGAACTAAAGGCTGTTACAGATACAACGGAAAACAAACCATTGGTTCCGTCAAAGCAAGCACCTCAGGTTGACACCGCCTATATGACGGCAGACACCTTGTATTCTCGCGTAATATTTGTTCGGGATTATAAACCCCTAGACCTTAAATTAGACCGAAATGGTGGGCAAATAGAAGAAACCACTGAAGTCGATTATGGAGACCTAGACGACTCGACCTCTTTTGATAACGCGGACTCATTGTCCTTAAAACTTGATTCGAACAAAATAGCGGATAAGAGTCCGCAAATTAATAGTAAAAAAATTGAGGGTGCTAAAAAAGTTATCGCACCTAAAAAAGCGCCAGAGAAAACCAAAGCAGCAGACTCCTTAAACATAGAGCTGACGACAAAGGCAGATAGTGTTTTGAGAAAGAAAGCAGAGATGCCAACAGGAAATGAGCATGACGAGTTAATAACGGATGCGCTTAAATCTGCACAAACCGCTGATACGCTATTGAAAGATTCCACACAGCTATTTGCAGACACGGCGAGGACGCGTATTGTTCGTGCAAATTATAATGTGCGAGTATTTAAATCTGACCTACAAGCTGTTGCCGACTCTGTTTATTATGGCATGGTTGATTCCATGTTCCGCTTTATGGGAAAACCAATGATTTGGTCTGATGGATCTCAGATATCCGCGGATACCATTTTTATGCAAATAAAAAATGGCAAGATGGATAATGCCTTACTTAAGCAAAATGCCTTTATGGTGAATGCGGTATTAGACACCCTAAAATTCAATCAATTAAAGGGTCGAAAAATTACTGCATTTTTCGCTAACAACAGTATAGAACGTCTTTTCGTTGATGGTAACGCCGAGAATCTCGTGTTTTCAACGAACGATAAAACGAAAACAATTACAGAGATGTTTCACGACCGAAGTAGTCGAATCAAGATTACGATGGAGAACAATAAAATTATTGATTACGTTTCTATCCGCAAAATAGATCAAAAGATATACCCTTTTAAACTCGTTACACAGGAAATTGAAGTGTTACCAGGCTTTCAATGGAAACCCGAGGATAGGCCGAAGTCTGTCGAAGACATGTTAAACCGGAAGCGAGCTCCACAGAGTAGTGTCCCAGACACAGAAAAAGACGATAAAAAAGATGCTAATGAGAGCAGTAGTCCTGTCGAGACAAAAGCAGGCGAAGTAAAAAAATTGAATCCTGCCACTAAAAAAATCGAAGAAAAAATCCAGAATTAACTAGTTCTTTTTAACTAATTGAGCCTAGTTCAACCTATTCTCTTTCGAATTTGATGGGTTGAGCTAGGCTTAAGGTCCGAACTAGTCTACTACCTGCTGTTTTAAAAAGCCGTATCCCTTTCTAGATCTCCGACTTTAAGAAATCCACCAGTTTAGCAATCGCTTTTGCTCTATGACTAATTTTGTTCTTTTCTAGCATACTCATTTCCGCAAAAGTCTGCGTATAGCCTTCAGGAATAAAAATAGGATCGTATCCGAATCCTTCTGTTCCGATACGATTTGTGATAATGTTTCCCTCAACTGTTCCCTCAAAAAAATGCTGCTCGCCATTTAAGTAAAGCGAAATCACGGTTTTAAAACGCGCATTTCTATTCGAACTATCGCCTAATTTTTCTAATACTAAGTCAATGTTCTTCTCCATATCACGAGATCCTGAATAACGTGCAGAATATACGCCAGGTTCTCCATTTAAAGCATCAACTTCCAATCCTGAATCATCTCCAAAACAATTTACAGCGAAACGTTCGACCAAATAGTCTGTCTTTTGCTTCGCATTCTCTTGGAAGGTAATACCTGTTTCAGGGATATCATCGTGACAATTAATATCGGCCAATGTTTTCAGTATAAATCGATCGCCAACCATTTGTTGTACTTCTTCTAACTTATGAGCGTTGTTTGTAGCAAATATTAATTCCATAGTGCATAAATATCTGCCAAAATTAACATTCTGAAAAGGTAATAATTGGAAAAAATTGAAATTAGGAACCTATAAAGGTTTTGAATTCTCCCCAAAAGAGTTTTTTCTTTTGAACATCTGCAAACATCTCTTCAAAACTAAACGTATTGAAAACAGTTGCGATACGCCCTTTCATATAGGAGTTATGGGCAATAACAGGTAATTTAAGTGAGGTTGGTTCTACGCCAAGTAAGATTATTTTCTTGGGTTCAAAGAATTTCATAATACGTCCCCAGTCATTGGGATTATGCTTATTCGCCAGATTAACAACGGCAACATTACTTGCGTTTAATTGTAAAGCTCCAATCGTTTTTAGGAAAGCCTCCTCTGCTTCTGCTGAGAAGTACGGATAATCAGGATAGCGCAGAATGAAGAGAACACCCGTCGTTTTATCTCCCTGAAAAATAAATTCCTCAGCTGCTGAAATAGGTTCAGCAGACTGAGGAATATCTTGATTCGGATGATCGTGAATCGATCCTCCAGGCAAAGTAGATTGCTCACCCATTGTAAAAATGGTCTCAGACATTAATGTCTGAAGTGCAACTACGTTATCTGTTGTTAGGTTCGATGCCAATTTGATATCCGATTTTGTTATAATAGCTTATTGACCTAATACCCAAGCAAAGATCAAAGGCGCAACAATTGTCGCATCCGACTCCACGATGAATTTCGGTGATTCTGTATCTAATTTACCCCAAGTGATTTTCTCATTAGGTACGGCACCAGAGTACGAACCATATGAGGTTGTCGAGTCAGAGATTTGACAGAAATAAGACCAGAAAGGAACATCATGCCACTCTAAATCTTGGTACATCATTGGAACAACACAGATTGGGAAATCACCAGCGATACCACCACCAATTTGGAAGAATCCTACACCTTTACCAGCAGAGTTCGCACGGTACCATTCTGTTAAGTAAATCATGTACTCAATACCTGTTTTTACGGTATGAACATTTAATTGTCCTTTAATAACGTACGATGCAAAGATGTTACCAGTCGTTGAATCTTCCCATCCTGGACAGATAATTGGAATATTCTTTTCTGCAGCCGCTAAAATCCAAGAATTCTTTGGATCGATTTCATAGTATTGCTCAAGATCACCAGATAATACTACTTTATATAAAAATTCATGTGGGAAGTAACGTTCGCCATTAGCTTCGGCATCTTTCCAAGCTTTTTCTAGATGTGACTGTAAGCGTCTGAACGCTTCTTCCTCTGGGATACAAGTATCGGTTACACGATTGTAATGGTTTTCTAATAATTCCCACTCGTCTTGAGGAGTCAAGTCGCGGTAGTTCGGAACACGTTTATAGTGTGAATGTGCGACCAAGTTCATCACGTCTTCTTCTAAGTTCGCTCCAGTACAAGAAATGATAGCGACTTTATCCTGACGGATCATCTCAGCTAATGAAATACCCAATTCAGCAGTACTCATTGCTCCTGCTAAAGAAACCAACATCTTTCCACCTTCAGCAAGGTGTGTTTCATATCCTTTTGCCGCATCTACTAAAGAAGCAGCGTTAAAATGAAGATAGTTTTTCTCGATAAATTGAGAAATAGGTCCGCGTTGTGTGCTCATATTTTTTTATATCTGATATTGGGGACAAATGTACTGATTTATTCCCTATTCTTGGCTCATTACCGATTTACTTTCGCTTGAGAAGCTTGGTAAAAATGTAGGCAAAGAAAAGCAATATGATGAGTAAAATAATAAGGATGATCACTTCAGACATCCCTAATGTCCAACTGTCATTATTTAACATAGCTTTTTATTAAGAGATTGTCCATTTATCACAAGTTTCTAAAAATGCAGGATCCATATCAGCACCTATCCCCAATCCATCATGGATATGTATTTGGTATCCATCATATTGAATTCCACCAATAACTGGATCTTCCAGATGTCCAACCATACAGGTGTCCAGATCATAGAATTTCACATTGGGTGCAGCGTATGCAAAATGAACTTTCGCCGCAAGTGCTAACCGACTCTCAAGCATTCCTCCAATCATACATGGAATATGGTATTCCTGCGCAACAGACTGAATCTTGAGAGACTCCGCAATGCCAGATGATTTTGAAAATTTAATGTTGATATAATCGCAGCTATCCGTGCGGCAAAGTCTTTCAGCATCATGATGATTATAAACAGATTCATCCGCCATAATAGGCACAATAGTTTCCGTACGTAATTGCGCGAGTAGATGATCATTATAGGTACGCATTGGCTGTTCGCAGAATTGTATTTTCAGCGGCTCTAAGCCTTGTAAGGCTTCCACCGCCTCTTCATAACTCCAACCTTGATTTGCATCGATTCGAATTGGAATATCAAATCCAACAGATTGACGAATTGCCTTGATACGTGCAATATCATCCTTTGGTTTCTTTCCAAGTTTAACTTTGAGTGCTACAGCTCCGCCTTCGTGCAGTTTTCTTGCTTTCTCTGCCATAACTTCTGGCGACGCGATTCCCAACGTGATGTCTGTTACAATATCTCTAACCTTTCCTCCGAGAAATTGATAAAGAGGAACCCCTGCATTCTTTGCAGACAGATCGTAAAGCGCCATATCAAATGCGGACTTGATTGTTGCATTTCCGGCGATATACAAATGAAGTTCCGCCATGCGTTCTTCAATTTGCAAGGGATCTTTCCCTAATAGAATCTTGGCAAAGTCCTTTGCAACCGCAATACAGGTATTTTGTGTCTCCCCTACGATCATTGGAAATGCTGAACATTCTCCTACGCCATAGTATTCAGAATCTGTCTTTATTCGAATAAATGTGTTTTGAGCGTAGTCCATAGTTCCTGTCGCAATAACGAACGGTTCCATGGGGATACTCAGTCGGTATATTTCAATTTCGGTAATAATCATAATTCATTTGTTATATCAACAAAATTAGCGAATGATATTTCAATTTTACAATCGATTGGCGAATCAAATACGATATCAATAATAATAAGACCATATTTTATGTATTACTCAACATATTCTTATATTTTTTATTAGTTTTTCAATAAACTGTTATTTTTATTCGTATATTAGCAAACCTATTGTTAAAATATAAAATATTCACAACACAATGCAGCAAGAAGGACTATATAATCCAGCGTTTGAACATGATGCCTGCGGGGTAGGTTTTGTAGCCCATATCAAAGGACAAAAATCTCACCGACAGGTACAAGACGCTCTGACCATGTTAGAGAACATGGAGCACCGCGGAGCATGCGGATGCGACCCTGAATCAGGAGACGGAGCAGGGATCATGATTCAATTACCTCATGAATTTCTTTGGGAAGAGTGTATTAATCTAGGTATACAATTACAAGAGCCTGGTTACTACGGAGTCGGTATGTTATTCCTGCCGAAGGAAGCTGAAATGAATGCAATCTGTCGTCAAGTGATTGCTGAGGCTGCGGAAGAGCGAAAGATGGAACTTTTAGGTTTCCGGACAGTCCCAGTAAATCGTAGCGGAATTGGTCCAACAGCTTTAAGCGCAGAACCTGAGATTGTTCAATTCTTTATCTCTAGACCGGAAGGAGTTGGTAATACAGAAGATTTTGAAAGAAAACTATACGTCTTAAGACGCCTAATAATCCAAAAAATCAAAACGTATCAAGCCTACCCGCTTCCTCTTTATATTGCCTCACTTTCTTGCAAAACAATAGTTTACAAAGGTCAATTAACCACTTACCAAGTGGGATCTTACTTTAAAGACTTACATGATCCGCGCGTTGTATCTGCTTTCGGCTTAATTCACTCGCGATTCTCAACAAATACTTTCCCTTCATGGTCCTTGGCGCAACCTTTCCGTATGATTGCTCATAATGGCGAGATCAATACTTTGACCGGAAATCTAAATTGGTTCTATGCTGGCGTACGTGCATTGTCGTCGCCGTATTTTACCGACGAGGAAATGGAAATCCTATTGCCTGTGGTTGACCGTGGTCAGTCCGATTCTGCTTGTTTAGATAACGTTGTTGAACTGTTACTACATAGTGGGAGAAGTTTACCGCATGTGATGCTGATGCTAGTTCCTGAAGCTTGGGATGGTAATGAGCAAATGGATCCATTGAAAAAAGCATTCTATGAATACCACGCAACATTGATGGAACCATGGGATGGTCCTGCTGCCCTTTGTTTTACGGATGGTAATATCATTGGAGCAACATTAGACCGCAACGGTCTCCGTCCATTGCGTTATGCTGTTACAAATGATGACCGTGTTGTCGTTGCTTCTGAAGCTGGTGCATTACCAATCGACGAATCGACCATTATTCTAAAAGGTAGACAACAACCAGGTAAGATATTCGTCGTAGATATGGAAGCTGGAAAAATTCGCTCAGACGAAGAGGTAAAAGGCGAACTTGTTCGTCAACAACCTTATGGTGAGTGGATTAATAACTATAAAATTAAATTAGAAGAATTAGCAGATCCTCGTGTTACTTTTACTTACCTATCGAAGGAATCTGTATTTAGATACCAACAATCTTTTGGCTATTCTCGTGAGGATATTGAAACAATATTAACTCCAATGGCCTTAACCGGTTATGAGCCAATCGGCTCGATGGGAACAGACGTACCATTAGCAGTTTTATCTGATCAACCTCAGCATATTTCTAGCTATTTCAAACAATTCTTTGCTCAAGTAACCAACCCTCCAATCGACCCGATTCGTGAACGATTGGTCATGAGTCTTGCAACCTTTATTGGAAACGCAGGAAATATACTTATCGAGGATAAAAAATTCTGTCATTGTGTAACACTAGAGCACCCTATTTTAACTTCGAGTGAGTTAGAAAAACTGCGCTCAATTGACACAGGTGTATTTCAAGCGAAAACTATTCAAAGTTATTTCCGCGCGGATGGTAAACCTGGCTCTTTAGAAGCTGGTCTAGATAGACTATGTCGCTACGCTGATGACGCTGTAAAAGATGGCTTTGAGGTCATTATTTTATCAGACAGAGCAATAGACTCCCAACACTGCGCGATACCTTCTTTATTAGCCGTTTCTGCCGTTCATCACCACTTAATTAAAACCGGAAACCGCGGTGCAGTGGGACTAGTCGTAGAGGCTGGCGACGCATGGGAAGTTCATCACTTTGCATGTTTATTAGCATTCGGAGCGACTGCTATTAACCCATACATGGCGTTAGCAAGTATTCGAACTATGCGCGAGCAAGGTCAACTTGAAACGGATTTGACTTGGGATGACTTGAAGAAAAACTATGTAAAAGCGGTATGTAATGGCTTATTGAAGATCTTCTCGAAAATGGGAATATCGACTTTACAGTCTTACCATGGCGCTCAGATCTTTGAGGTTTTAGGTATTGATTCTTCTGTGGTAGACAATTACTTCTGTGGTGCCGTTTCTCGAATCGGTGGACTTACATTAGATGATATTGCTAAAGAAGCTTTAGCTAAACATTGGCGAGGTTTTGAACACAGCAGAGTAACGCCAAAGTTATTACCTGAAGGAGGTCTATACCAATGGAAACGTCGTGGTGAAGGTCACTTATGGAATCCTCAAACTGTTCACTTACTTCAACAAGCTTGTAGAACCGACAGTTTTGAAACTTATAAAAAATACGCAAGTCTAATTAACAACCAAAAAGAGCATATGTTTACGCTTCGTGGTTTATTAGAGTTTGCTAAACATCGCACACCAATCGCTATTGACCAAGTAGAACCGGCAAGCGAGATTATGAAACGCTTTGCAACAGGTGCCATGTCATTTGGATCTATTTCCCATGAAGCACACAGCACACTTGCGATCGCAATGAACCGTATTGGCGGTAAATCAAATACTGGTGAAGGTGGTGAAGATGAAATTCGCTATGCGAAATTACCAAACGGAGACTCGATGCGCTCAGCGATCAAGCAAGTCGCATCCGCACGCTTCGGGGTAACATCAAACTACTTAACGCAGGCTGATGAGATTCAAATCAAGATGGCTCAAGGAGCAAAACCTGGCGAAGGTGGTCAGCTTCCTGGACATAAGGTTGATGATTGGATTGCAAAAGTTCGTCACTCAACACCTGGAGTGGGATTAATTTCTCCTCCTCCACATCACGATATTTATTCTATCGAAGATTTAGCACAGTTAATTTTCGATTTGAAAAATGCTAATAGAGACGCCCGTATCAACGTAAAACTGGTTTCCAAGGCCGGCGTTGGTACTATCGCCGCAGGAGTGGCAAAGGCGCATGCTGACGTAATCTTAATCGCTGGTTATGACGGGGGGACTGGAGCTTCCCCCATCAGCTCTATCAAACATGCCGGACTACCTTGGGAATTAGGTCTTGCAGAAGCACATCAGACTCTTGTACAAAACAAACTTCGTAGTCGCGTCGTATTACAAGCCGACGGTCAAATGAAGACTGGTAGAGATTTAGTTATCGCAACACTACTTGGTGCTGAAGAATGGGGAGTGGCAACAGCTGCATTAGTTGCAGGAGGATGTATTATGATGCGTAAGTGTCACCTAAATACATGTCCTGTAGGTGTTGCAACACAAGATCCAGATTTAAGAAAACTGTTCTCTGGAAAACCTGAAGACGTTGTAAATCTATTTGGCTTCTTAGCTGAAGAGATGCGCGAAATTATGGCTCAGTTAGGATTCCGTACTATCAACGAGATGGTGGGTAGAGCACAATTCTTGAAAAAAAGAGAAGATTTACCACATTGGAAAGCATCTAAAATTGACTTCTCGGGTATCTTACATGTTGCTGCAAACGCAAACGGACAGACACTATACAATACCGAAGAACAAGATCACGGCATGAGCATGATCTTAGACTGGGGATTATTGACACAAGCAAAACCAGCATTAGAAGGAAAAACTCCAGTATTCGGAACGTTCAACGTGAAAAACACAGACAGAACAATCGGTACATTATTGTCGAATGAGATTTCTAAACTGTACGGTTCAGAAGGTCTTCCAGACAATAGTATCAACTTTAAATTTAAAGGATCTGCTGGTCAATCATTCGGCGCCTTCAATACCAAAGGGATATCTTTCGAGCTAGAAGGAGAAGCCAATGACTACGTCGGAAAAGGTTTGTCTGGCGCGCAACTAGCGATCTATCCAGCTGCAGAAAGCACTTTAGTGCCTGATGAAAACATCATTATTGGTAACGTGGCATTATACGGAGCAACATCAGGTCATTTATTTATCAATGGTCGTGCAGGGGAACGCTTTGCAGTGAGAAACTCCGGAGCAACAGCAGTTGTAGAAGGTATTGGTGACCATGGCTGTGAATACATGACGGGAGGTAGAGCACTCATCCTTGGTGAAACGGGAAGAAACTTTGCAGCAGGTATGAGTGGCGGTATCGCTTGGGTTTACGATGTAAAGGGAAATTTCCGTGAAAACTGCAATAAAGAAATGGTTGATTTAGATCCACTAGAATCTGAAGATGAAACAGCAATTATCAATTTATTGAAAAAGCACGTCTTACTTACCAAGAGTGAAAGAGCAAATGCTATTCTTACTAATTGGGCAGCAGAGAAGAATAAGTTTATTAAAGTATATCCTAGAGAATACAAACAAGTTATTCAGAGAAAATTAGTAACAGCATAAGCAAGGAGGAATATTATCATGGGAAAACCAACAGGATTTTTAGAATATGAAAGAACGCTTCCTCAGAAAGATGCTGTGGAAAGCAGAAAACAAAATTATCAAGAGTTTGTTCAACCCTACTCGGATGATCAACTAAGTAATCAAGCAGCACGTTGTATGAACTGCGGAATTCCATTTTGTCACTCAGGCTGTCCGCTTGGGAATGTCATTCCGGAATTTAATGATGCAGTATATGATGGCAAATGGGAAGAAGCATATCAGATATTATCATCTACGAACAACTTTCCAGAGTTTACTGGCCGTATTTGTCCAGCACCGTGCGAATCAGCATGTGTATTGGGTATCAACAAATCTCCAGTTGCCATTGAAGAAATTGAAAAGCACATTATTGAAATTGCTTATAAGAAGGGCTATGTGCAACCAAATAAAAGTTTCCTAAAGACAGGTAAACGTGTTGCGGTTGTAGGCTCTGGTCCATCCGGATTAGCTGCTGCTGCTCAATTGAACAAAGCTGGACATGATGTTGTCGTTTATGAACGAGACGACAAAGTAGGTGGACTACTGCGTTATGGTATTCCTGACTTTAAATTAGATAAATCAGTTATCGACCGTCGTATCGCTGTAATGGAAGAATCTGGCGTGGAATTTAGAACCAATTCAGAAGTTGGGAAAAATGTTCCAACACAAGAACTAAAGGAATACGATGCGGTTGTTCTAGCAGGAGGTTCAACGATTCCTCGCGACTTAAAGATTCCAGGAAGAGAGCTTAATGGCGTACACTACGCAATGGACTTCCTAAAACAACAAAATAAGCGAGTTGGCAATTCAGCTATTGAAGTTGAAGAGATTCATGCAAAAGGTAAGAATGTATTAGTAATCGGTGGTGGTGACACAGGATCTGACTGTGTTGGTACGTCTAACCGTCACGGGGCACAATCTGTTACTCAATTTGAACTAATGCCTACCCCTCCTCAAACACGCACAGAAGCTATGCCTTGGCCAACTTATCCGATGTTGTTAAAAACAACCACTTCTCATGAAGAAGGATGTCAGCGTCATTGGAGCATTAGCACCAAGGAATTCTTAGGCGATGAAAACGGAAATCTTCGTGCCGCAAAAGTCGTGGATCTTGCTTGGGAAACCGATGAAACTGGACGTCCAATCAAGTTTGCAGAAGTAGAAGGATCTGAGCGTGAAATCCCTTGCGAATTAGTAACCTTGGCGATGGGATTCTTGAATCCACAACACGAGGGCTTATTACAACAGCTCGGTGTAGATTTAGACCCTCGAGGTAATGTATTGGCTAGTGAAGCAGAATATAGAACCAATATCAGCAATGTTTTCACAGCTGGTGATATGCGCAGAGGACAGTCTCTTGTCGTTTGGGCTATTTCTGAAGGCCGTGAATGCGCAAGAAAAGTTGATGAATTCCTAATGGGATCATCTGTCTTAGAAAGTAAAGAAGCGGTTTATAACTACGCCTAAAAAGTAGTTATCAAATCTTATTCATTTGATATACGAGTATAGCGGCAATTTAATTGTCGCTATACTCATTTTTAGACCTATTACATTTAGCAACGAGCAATCGCATTAGATATAGTTTCATAGGAAAACGAATGCGAAGTATGAAAGGCAGATGACGACTTATTTTCTACAGTTATCTCAATCAAACTAATACAAGCACAAAAAAGAGAACCAAGATTACCTATTGCTACTCGACTAACAATATCTACCGTTTACTATCAAAAAAAAAGGTTCCAATCTTTCGATTGAAACCTTAAATAGTAGCGGGGACCAGACTCGAACTGATGACCTTCGGGTTATGAGCCCGACGAGCTACCAACTGCTCCACCCCGCAATATATTTTGAATGTCTTTGGATTAAGCCTCGCGCTTAATCCGTTTAGTAGCGGGGACCAGACTCGAACTGATGACCTTCGGGTTATGAGCCCGACGAGCTACCAACTGCTCCACCCCGCAATATATTTTATGAAATCTGATCTCGTTGCGTCGTAGATGCAGATTATATTATCTCCGAATTGGAGCACAAAGATATTATTTGTTTCTTTGTAAAACAAATAAAAAAGAAAATAATGTCGCATAAAGCTGGATTCGTAAGTATCATAGGAAAACCTAACGCGGGTAAATCTACCCTAATGAACGCGTTAGTGGGGGAAAAGATGTCAATCATCACGCCGAAGGCGCAAACTACAAGACACCGAATTATTGGTATTGTTAACGACGAAGACCATCAAATTGTCTTTTCTGACACTCCTGGTGTTATCAAACCTAACTATTCTCTTCAGGAATCTATGATGAATTTCGTGATGGGATCGATCATCGACGCTGATATTCTTTTATTTGTTACAGATATTAATGAAAAGTATGATGAAAACGATGTGTTGGAGAAATTACGCAATACAAGCTCTCCAGTAGCCGTTGTAATCAATAAGGTTGACAAATCCACAGAAGAAGAAGTCAAAGCGAAAATAGAGTATTGGAAAGAGAAGATTAATCCAGAAGTTATTTTCCCTATCTCGGCGTTATTAGGGTACAATGTAGAATCTGTAATGGCCTACATTAAGGAAAAATTGCCTGAGCATGCTCCATATTATGAAAAAGACGAATTGACAGATAAATCACTTCGTTTCTTCGTGTCGGAAATTATTCGTGAAAAAGTCTTCAAACTGTATGACAAAGAAATTCCATACAGCACAGAGGTGATTATCACTTCATATAAAGAAGAACCAAAGATTACAAGGATTGCTGCAGAAATCATCGTAGAGCGCGATTCTCAAAAGAATATTATCATTGGGAAAGCTGGTGCAATGATTAAAAAGGTTGGAACCTATGCACGTCAAGATATTGAGGAATTTATTGGAAGAAAGGTCTTTTTAGAAATGTTCGTCAAGGTTTTACCTGACTGGCGTAGTAAGAAAAACTATCTTAAGAGATTCGGATACGAGGACTAATCGGCATCTCTAACAAAATAAAAAGAAAAATATAAGGCCCTTAGGGTTCTTGTATAGTAGCTTCTAAGTCGCTAAGCCTCTTCTTAGCCTTCTTAGGAGCTTCTTTTTGTCCAGACAACTTATTCCATATATTTCTAGATTCTTTCGTTAGAAGCGGCGAAACAACGGATAAAATCAACACATAAACTACTACGAAGGATTGAATGACCGGCAAAAGCTGACCAGCCTTACCAATATTCGCCATAATAATCGAAAACTCTCCTCTTGCTGACAAGGTAAAACCGATATCCACGGAGTTCTTCGGTTGCAGATTCGAAAACTTTGTAGCAAAATAACCCGAAGCCACATTTCCGATAACAGTGATTAATGCGGCAAACGCAGCCCATCCTACTGCCCCTCCTAGAGAATACATATCAATGGATAGTCCGAAACTAAAGAAGAACATTGCACCAAAAAAATCTTTGAACGGCAAAACCATACCCTCAATCTTTTTCAGATATTTAGAATCCGCAAATACTAATCCTGCCATCAAAGCACCTATGGCCTCTGCAACGTGGATTGTCTCAGAGAATCCTGCAATTGTAAAAAGTAAACTGAAAATAATAAGGATAAATAGCTCTGAAGACTTTTCCTGAAGAAGACGGTCAATAAAGGGAATTAATTTTCTACCAAGTATCAGGAACGTTAAGATAAAGCCTAAAGCAAGCAATGAAGTTCCAGCAACAGCCCAGAAAGAACTACTTCCCGTTAATATCAATCCTGATAAAAAGGAGATATGCATGGCAATAAAGAGATCATCGAACATGATCATCCCCATGATAACTTCTGTTTCTGGGTTCGCTGTACGCTTCAGATCGGTTAACACTTTGGCTACAATTGCAGTAGAAGAACTCGTCATAATACCACAAAGCACCATCATTTCCTTAAACGGTAAGTCCATCATCCAGCCGACCAACAGCCCCGAAACAAAGTTCAACGCAACATAGAAACTACCGCCAGCAACAATAGATTTACCGGATTTTATCAAACGGCCAACAGAAAACTCTAAACCCAAATAAAATAGAAGGAACAATACGCCCAAACGCCCCATAAAATCAATAAAGGGTTTGCTTTCAGTAAACGTAAAGAACTTCCAAATTGAGTTAACCAAATTGGTTAAACTTTCGTTCCCAATGCTAGCCAATCCATCAGCAACAAACCCTGGGTAGGATTCGTTGCCTAATACCATTCCAATTACGATAAAAAAGGGAATAACTGAAAAACGAAGTCTATTGGCAAGTAAGCCAACCAAGGCTACCAGTAAAACAGCAATTCCAATTTCAATAATAATTGTATTAGGCATAGGCGAATATTATAGAAGGATTTCTTTTAAGAGTTTGATATTTTTCAACTTCCCTGCAATAACTAACGTTGCGCCGGGTTGAATTACATAATCGGGACCTGGATTGATAATCGTTTCATCATCACGAATAGCCGCGATAATTGATGCTCCTGTACGTTGTCTTACTTCCAGCTCACCGATACTTTTATTGACACCGTCATTCGACGACTCAACCTTGTACCATTCAATACGTAAATCGTCTAAAGCAACTTCAATGGTTTCTAAGGCCTTCGGTTTATAGGATAATCCTCCTAAAATACCTGCAACCTGTCGTGACTCTTCATCCGACAAAGTCATTACACAGTGGGTTTCATTGTCTTCATCTTCGTGGCGATATAGTTCGCGACGACCATCGTCATGAATAACAACTACCATATTGTCACCTGCTTCGGTTTCAATCTGATATTTTTTCCCAATGCCTATTAGATCACTTTCTCTAACTATCGACATGTTAACTTTTAAATTAAATAAAACTTAAGAATATTAAAACTCGGTTTACCCAAATATAGGCATAATCCTGCTACTTTGTGGCATCGATGATCTTGTAAGTGCCATCCTCTCGTTGCTCAGGCCTTCCAATAGCGATACTTTTTGAGTGATAAAACATGAATACCCAACCTTCCGGAGCACCGGCAGCCCAATATTCTTCACGCAATTTCTTCGCCCGGCGACCATCATAATCATACTTAGCAATGAAGTTTCGAAAGATTTCTTCAGGCTCTGGTAATTCGTCCCCTCCGAAGAAGAAATGCTCTTCTTCTGTTTGAATATGAAAAACCTGATGAAACTCAGAGTGTCCTCCGGAAAGCTCATAACGTATCTCGTCGTTTAAATGACCATCGCCATTAACAAAGACCAAATTACCGCTGCGTTGTAGCACATCAAAAACGTCGGTACGATAAGATGGCGACTCGGTACTAAATGCGGCCTCCCACTCTTGCTCTTGAATAATGTACTCGGCATTAGGGAATGCTACACGCTTTGACCCATCTTTAAAGTCTACCATACCATTCGCATGATCTTTGTGTAAATGGGACATTAGGACATAACGAACATCGTCGATATCAAATCCCAGCTTTTTGATATTCGCATGGATTACCAATTCATCGTCGTCTGTACGACGCCCTAGGCCTGTATCCAACAAAACTAAGCCCGCTTTGGTCTCCAACAAAAAAGGATGGATATGAACAAATAAAGATCCCGGACGATCCTTAGGATCATCTTTTTTTGGATCAAACGGAATGAATTTCTTGGATTTATCAACAGAATATGAGCCCTCATAAAGGGAATATGCTTTAACCATATCTATTTATTTGTTTACTTGCGAGTTAAGTAAGTGTGTCTATATATAGCCTACCACCTATTAGGTAGGTAACACTATAAAATGTATATTTACACGTTAAAATTTAACGCAAAGATATGCAAAAAAGGTGGGTGCTGAAACCAAAAAAAGATGTCGAGAAGATTAATAAGCTGAGGGATGAGTTAGGTGTCAGTAGTATTATTGCAGAATTGTTGTTAAATCGTGAGGTCGAAACATTCGAGCAAGCACGCATCTTTTTTAGACCTTCGTTAAACTATCTACACGACCCTTTCTTAATGAAGGGAATGGACTTAGCTATTGCCCGCATTGAAAAAGCAATCGGCAATAATGAAAAAATATTGATCTATGGTGATTACGACGTAGATGGTACCACTGCCGTATCGGTCGTTTATAGTTTTTTTCGCAATTTCCATTCTCGAATCGAATATTATATTCCTGACCGCTATAAAGAGGGTTATGGAATCTCCACAGCGGGTATTGACTACGCCCATGAAAATGGATTCTCGTTAATTATTGCACTAGACTGTGGAATTAAAGCCAATGATAAGATTGCATACGCCAATTCCAAGAACATAGACTTTATTATTGGCGATCACCACTTACCTGGCGATGAACTCCCAGAGGCCGTTGCTGTTCTCGACCCTAAACGCGCAGACTGTCTTTACCCCTACAAAGAATTATCTGGATGCGGGATAGGTTTTAAAATCATACAAGCATTCATTTTACAGAATGACATGGACATGGAGCTTGCCTACCAATATTTAGATTTGGTAGCCGTAAGTATCGCGTCCGATATTGTCCCTATAACTGGCGAGAATCGAATTCTTGCTCATTTTGGATTGATTAAGCTAAATGGCAATGCAGGTTGCGGATTACAAGCCTTAATCAATCTGTCCTCTCATAAAACCGGACAATTCACAGTAAACGATATCGTTTTTCAAATTGGACCACGAATCAACGCTGCAGGACGAATTGACCACGCGAAAGATGCAGTACAATTGCTGATTGCAAAATCATTATCCGAAGCAAAAGAGTTCTCAGTTAATATTGACGATCAAAACAATGTCCGCAAAGACTTTGATTTGCGAATTACCGAAGAGGCATTGTCCCTCTTAGACAACGACGCTCAACAAAAAACAAAGAAAACGACTGTTCTTTATAAATCTGACTGGCACAAGGGAGTAATCGGAATTGTGGCGTCTCGTTTAACCGAGCGCTATTACAGACCAACCATTATTTTAACGGAAACCAATGGACATATTGCTGGCTCAGCACGTTCGGTATTAGGATTCGATTTATATGAAGCATTGAGTGAATGTAGCGATTTATTAGATCAGTATGGAGGCCACAAATATGCGGCAGGACTTACGATGCAGCAGAGCAACGTGGTTTTATTCCAAGAGCGTTTCGAAGAAGTAGTAAGCCGTTCTATTAAGCCAGAAATGCTACAGCAAGAAGTCTTGATCGAAAAAGACATCAAGCTT
Organism: Sphingobacteruim zhuxiongii; assembly: GCF_009557615.1. Taxonomy (NCBI): domain Bacteria; kingdom Pseudomonadati; phylum Bacteroidota; class Sphingobacteriia; order Sphingobacteriales; family Sphingobacteriaceae; genus Sphingobacterium; species Sphingobacterium zhuxiongii. The sequence continues at coordinate 619,138 of NZ_CP045652.1, read as the reverse complement.
AGTGAAATCGACAGTAAATTCTATCGAATATTAAAGCAATTTGAACCGTTTGGACCTCAAAATGAGGCACCCATCTTCATGACTAAACATGTAACGGTTGCTGCTCCAGCTTATATTGTTGGCAGCACTCATTTGAAACTTACCGTTAAACACGAAGATTCATCCACATTTGAATGCATAGGATTCGGATTAGGAGAGCATGTGAACAGTATAAACTCAGGAAAATCATTCGATATCTGCTACAGTATCGAGGAAAATAATTGGCGTGGCAAAAAGAATTTGCAGCTAAATATAAAAGCTATTCGATTTTAAAAAATATCTTTGCAAGGAAAGGTTAAGCCCATGATTCTTAAAGCAGAACATCTCATCAAGAAATACAAACAACGTACAGTTGTTAATGACGTATCATTTCATGTGGAACAAGGTGAAATTGTCGGACTATTAGGACCCAACGGTGCTGGTAAGACTACTTCATTCTATATGATTGTAGGTCTGATTAAACCCAATGAAGGTCATGTCTATCTTGATGACTTGGAAATCACAGCCGATCCGATGTATCGACGAGCGCAACGAGGTATAGGGTACCTTGCACAGGAAGCCTCGGTCTTCAGAAAGTTATCGGTAGAAAATAATATCCTATCGGTTTTGGAGATCCATTATCCAAACAAAGCCGAACGAAAAGAAAAACTGGAAGAGCTCCTAACGGAATTTAGCTTACATCGTGTTCGTAAAAACCGCGGAGATCTATTATCTGGAGGAGAACGAAGACGTACGGAAATCGCACGAGCGCTTGCTGCCAACCCCAATTTTATTCTACTAGATGAACCTTTTGCCGGCGTCGACCCGATTGCCGTAGAAGAGATTCAAACAATCGTTGCAAAACTTAAAACACGTAACATTGGTATTCTTATTACCGATCACAATGTACAAGAAACATTATCTATTACGGACCGAGCCTATTTACTAACGGAAGGAAAGATTATGTTGACAGGCACACCTGAGGAAATTGCGAACAATGAACTTGCGCGTAAGTTTTATCTAGGTAGACATTTTGAATTACGCCGCAAAAAGTTTTAAATTTAGGTTTTAACATACCATATGGCCTTACTCAATTCTCTCTTTACGTGGATCATGAAAAAGCGAATACATCAAATCGAGCTTTTCTTGAAGTATCCGCATGACGTACAAGAAGAGTGGTTCCAGAGCTTAATATCGGCGGCAGAGGCTACCGAATGGGGAAAAAAACATGACTATCACAGCATATTGACTCCAGAACATTACAAAGAACGCGTGCCAATTCAAGATTACGATAGCCTAAAGGGTTATATCGATCGTATGATTAAGGGAGAGCAGAACATCCTTTGGCCCTCCGACATCAAATGGTTCGCGAAGTCTTCCGGCACGACAGCCGACCGTAGCAAATTTATTCCAGTTAGTATAGAAGCCCTAGAGGAATGTCATTTTCAAGGAGGGAAAGACATGCTTTCTATCTATTGTCATAACAAACCTGAAAGTAAGATCTTTACTGGAAAATCTGTAGTCATTGGTGGTTCATCGCAAATAAATAATTTTAGTCCG